>PCCS01000005.1 GCA_002731825.1 Myxococcales bacterium | reverse complement strand
AATTTGACGGTGGATTCTTCCCACTCATTACACTCGTCGCCAGGGCCAGGAATTTTATCTGGGTCTAGAGCTTCCTCGACCGTCTCATCCTTTTCGTCTTCCGGTATGTCTTCGACTGGTTCGGGCGGGTTCGCATTGAAGAGATTGCGGTCTCGAATCAACTCACCCCACCCAAGTGCCATGCCCTTGATGGTGGACTTTTGCTTCACTTTTGCTTCGGGCGCCTTGCGGTCTGGCTCTACACTCACCAATTGTTCGGCGATGAGATTGTTTGCAACCCGAGCCGATAGAAATGCGAGGCCCGTAAGGAGCACCAAATTGACGATCCAAAAATATCTTTTAGCAGCGCTTTCCATCGTTTGGCTAAAGGTCCTTTGACTACAGCAGGTTTTGAGGTGGGCCGGGCCAATATAATGAACCAACATATCCTCGAATATGTTTCTTTTTACAAGAATCGTGCCGGTTCTCTGTTTAGGGTAAGTCGAGCCTAGCTGGCACGGATCTACACGGAAATCAATGTGGTGTCGTGTGCCAATTTGTCAAAAGGGAAGCGAATGCTGGTTAAGGATGTCAAAATGACATTCTGCTCTTAGTTGTCCAGTTTTCTATAGATGGTTCGCGTCGCGATACCAAGGAGCTGCGCCGTACGTTTCTTATCACCCCCCGTAAAAAGGAGTGTTTCACGGATTACGCGACGCTCGATTTCATCAAGTGGTGTGCCGATTGGAATTGTCAGGATTTCAGCGTCTCGAACCTCATTATTGATGGTCGCGGGCATGTCAGACTCGTCTAACACAGTATTTTTCGCGAGAACAACCGCACGCTCCATGGTGTTCTGGAGCTCACGAACATTACCGGGCCAGGAATAATCAGTCAGTTTTTGAAGCGCACTTGGCGCGATCCCATCGATTATCTTCTGATTCTTCTCCGCATAGAGGCGAACAAAATAGTCGGCGAGGAGCGGCACATCATCTCGACGTGCGCGGAGTGGTGGCACCGTGATCGGGATGACGTTGAGGCGATAGAATAAGTCCTCTCTGAAATCACCACTTTTCACAGCGGCTTCCAGATCGCGGTTGGTTGCAGCGATGATCCGGCAATCGGTGAAGAGTGTCTCTTGGCCGCCCACGCGTTCGTAGTCTCCGGATTGTAGAACCCGCAGTAGTTTGACCTGGATTTGAGGTGACAGTTCTCCGACCTCGTCAAGAAAAATTGTACCTCGATGTGCTCTCGTAAACCGTCCGTCACGTTGCATGTGTGCGCCTGTGAATGCGCCCTTCTCCGACCCGAATAATTCTGCTTCAATTACGGATTCAGGCAGCGCGCTGCAATTCACCGTCACCAGGGGTTGATCTGCCCTGGGAGAGAGCCTGTGAACGGCACGTGCGAATAACTCTTTTCCTGTTCCACTCTCGCCCATAAGCAATACGGTCGCGGACGATGGCGCCGCTTGCTTTGCTGTGTCTAATACATGCCGCAAAGCAGGTGCATTGCCGATGATTAAATCACCGTGACGTTGTTGATTTCGAGCATCGGCCAGCTGTGCCTTGAGGGCTTTATTTTCGGCGATCAAAGTCAGTTTTTCGATGGCGCGGGTGACCGTTCGTTCGATCTCTGCACGCCTGAAGGGCTTGGTCACAAAATCATAAGCCCCCTCGCGCATTGCCTCTACAGCCCGTTCGATGGTCCCGTATGCGGTCATCAGAACGACTTCTGTATCTGGCGAAATAGCCTTTGCGTTCTTCAGCAGCTCGACACCGCTCATATTCGGCATCATGAGGTCCGTGAGAATCACGCCGACATTTTTCTGACGTAGTGTGGATAAGGCTTCTTGCCCATTGGTGGCTGCAAGCGTTCGGATCTCTAGCTTTTCAAAAATCTTAACAAGGCTCGCTAGATTAGATGTGTCGTCATCCACGACCAGTAATGTGGGTTGCATGAGCCATTCCTGACATTGGAACTCGGTACGTAGTTAACAGTTTGTTCCAGATTCAACAACGATGCCGTGGTCGCGCACTGATTCACAGTCGGTTATTTTCCACCTGGATCGTGTATCGAAGGGCGGGGAGATGGAGCGATTAGTCGTCGGCGGGCTCATATGAGCCGTGGTCAAAGGAGAGCACGTTGTAGACATTGACATCGTGTGATTTGCCCTTGAACTTGACCGCATCGAATGACTCGTACTTCACTCGGTCTCCCAGCGCAGATGTGACTGGATCGGAGACGAGTATCTGACCTGACTTAGCATGATGGCACAATCGCGATGCTGTGTTGACCGTATCGCCGATGACTGTATAGGAAAGCGTTTTTGTCGATCCCATATAGCCCGCCACCATTTCGCCTGTGTTTATGGCCGTCCTCGCGAGGACGGGGTTGACCCCATTGGCAACCCGGAAACGATTCCAGTCTTCCAAGCTTCTCCGCATTTCCAGCGCGGCCCGAACGGCGCGCTCGACATGGTCAGTTTGTTCGACGGGCGCCCCCCAAACGGCCATTAATTCATCACCAATGAATTTGTCGAGTGTTCCCTCGTGGCGGAACACGATGTCGACCATGATTTCAAAGAATTCATTGAGCAGGGAAATCGTCTCTTGTGGGCCGATGGTTTCGCTCAGGGATGTAAAGCCTCGGATGTCTATAAATAGCACGGTGGCGTTTCGAATACGGCCGCCTTTATCCATGCTAACGCCGCCGCTCACGACCTGTTCCACGAGGTTTGGTGACAATAATCTTGATAAGCTGCTGCGCGCTACGGCCTCTTCCTCGGCGCGTCGAGCCAAACTGACATTCTCGATCCGCATCGCTGCTTCGTTTGCGAAAACTGTTAAAATTTGAAGGTCTTTCTCCGTAAAAACGCCGGTCGCAATCCGGGTGTCCAGATGAATCATGCCCAGGAGAGAACTGCCGGCCATCAGAGGGACGCACATGGTGCTGCGAATGCCCTGCATAATGATGCTGTGGGACCCGCCAAATCGGCTATCCATCGTTGCATCACTCGATAAAACCGCATGATGCTGCTCGAGTACCTCGTTGAGGATGGTACTGGACAATTGCATCTGCTCATCATTTCCGCGTCTGTTCTTGTAGGCCCGTGGCTCTGGAACGTCATCGTCGTTGAGGAGCAGAATGACCCCTCTGTCTGCACTTGAGAACTCCAATGCTTTGTCTAGAATTCGATTGAGCACTGTGTCCAGGTCAATATCTGCACCGATCGCTTGGTTGACTTCGAAAACCACGCGTAGTTTTTCGTAGTCCGTCCGCAGTGTGTGTTCATCCAGAATATCTGCCTCTGGCAAGAACTCTTTCTGCTGCGCTTCGCGCGCTTGGAGCCGAGACCGGATTGCAGTCTCAGATGCAACAGCGTGAATTGTGACATTTCCCGAAAGCCGCTGATTCGTCTCGGTGTCTTCGGTCAGAAAGACAATTCGGCTGCCGCCCATCGTTACGGTGTCATTATCAGCGAGGCGTGTCCGGCCTCTAATTTGGGTCCCGTTTATGAAGGTGCCATTTCGACTTCCGATATCTTGTAGCCAGTACGCATCGTCGGCAAACGTGATCAACGCATGCTCCTTACTGACCACTCGATCGAGTATCTGAATGGTTTGCTCTGGGTGCCGGCCCAAGGTATTGATCGCCCTTAGCTTATGCTCCCTCTGAGCGCCATCGGGCGTTGTTACTAATAGTCGAGCCAATCGAAAGTCTCCCAGTATTGGACAGGATGATAGCAAAGATTGAGGCTAAAAAGAGCATAAATTCCGACACGATCGTCAGACCGACTCAATATTGCAGGGGACTCGCATAGCACGGCGTCGATCAAACGCCCTCCGAGGTGCACGTGATGCGGGCTGAAATCGGAAAGTGATCGCTGGCCTTAATGTGGCGCAACACATGACAGCGATCTCCAATCCAGTGGTCTTTGGAGAGCATGATGTAGTCGATTTGTCGATGAGGGTCTTTGACACTGAATGTCTCTGCCAGACCAGTTCCAAAGGCAGCGAAAGCGTCCGTACAGGTATCCGTGAGAGTCCTGTACTCGGCCGACTCTGGACGGGCATTGAAGTCCCCTAATAGTATCGCTGGTCCTGACACTGTTCTCATAATTGACTGGAGCGCCTCGGCTTGCTGGCGGCGTTCACCGTCCTTGATACTGAGGTGAGATGTGATGAGCGTGACAGGGATCTGCGTCCTCATCTTGGCGATTAGGCAGACGCGTTGTTCATCCGCGTCTATTGGCAGGCGGCGGTGTGCGATCACCTCATGGGCGGATCGTGTTAGTAAGGCGATGCCGTATTGTCCACCGTCGCTGTCTGTCAGTGCGCCGCAAAATGTGCCGTTCATTCGAAGGCGCTCTGCTAAGTAGGCGGTTTGATCGATGCGTTGGCCCATGTTCCAGTGCGAACCAACCTCTTGGATGGCCAACACGTCTGGTGTGCCGTAGGCGATGATCGCGTCAGCAATGTCATCAAGATTGCTGTCCAGACCAAGGCGAATATTATACGACATGACGTCTAGTTGCATGGGGTCACACGTCGTCCTCTTCTGCGCTGATCCGCGTTGGAAATGAGAGTCTAAAAGTTGTACCTTGTCCCGGGCTGGACTTGACTCGAATGAAACCATCATGAGCATCGACGATCTGCTTGACCATAGACAACCCGAGTCCCGTACCCTGTGCCTTTGTGCTGTAAAATGGTTCGAATAAACGTTCTTGGGTATCGACTTGGATGCCACCACCCGAATCGGTCACTTCCACATAGACTACGTCACCAACTCGACGGATCCTAAGAACAATATGGCCCCCATGGGCCATGGCTTCCTTCGCATTTCTAATCAAATTAATGAGCGCAGCACGGACCTGGTTCGGGTCCACTTCGACGGGTTTTGGGACGGGGTCAGGGTCCAGTCTCATTTTGACACCCGCGCGCTCCATCTCCGAACGGAAAAAATCGATGAGCTCTGCGGCTGTATGGTTCAGATCGACGAGGGACTTCTCGGGGACCGGGAGCCGGGCAAAGCGCAGATATTCCTCTGTGATTTCTTTAAGCCGATCCACCTCGCGCGTGATGCTCATTAACAAGTCGCGCGCATTATCGACGGAGCTGGTCTGTTGACTGGCGGCCAGTTCCTCCATCATCAGCTCAGAGTTCAATCCGATGCTACTCAGGGGGTTTCTCAGTTCATGAGTAATTTGGGCGGACATGCGGCCAACCGTTGCCAATTGTTCTCGTTGAAGTAGCGTTTTCTGCTGTTCATTTAATTTGGCGTCCCGTCGTCGAATTGCTTCCGCCATTCGATTGAATTCAGTGGCCAGCAAGCCTAATTCATCGTTTGCCTTGGTCATAACAGGTGTATCATATTGGCCATCAGCCACCCGTTCAACACCCTCCCGCAGCGCCCGAAGGGGGTTGAGCATTCGGGTTGCCAGAAATGTGATGAGCAAGCCCAATAAGGTGGCGACTGTGGCAAGGAATATTGCACCCCAGGCCAGTTGATCCTCATCCTGCTCAAACACATCGATTGTTCGGCTCAATGCTCGGCTTGTTTCGAGTCCGAAAAACTCAACTTCACGAGCCAGTTTGGCAATCGCTCGCCGCGTTGGTCTCCTAAAGACTGTGATGTCTTCGCCATCCTCGAGCGCCCTAAAAAAAGTTTTTAGTTGCGTGTCCATGGCCCGATATTCTGAGTCTAGACGCTGAAAATGCGCGAGTAATGCTTGCGCTTCAGGCGATCCGTCTCGGCGTTCAAGGCGGGACCGCATTTTGTCGAGCCTTTGAGCTAGGCGTTGAGGTGTTTGATCACCTTTTTGTAAGCGGTCGACAGCCCGCAATAGGCTATTGCGGTCATTGAGTCCGGCGACAAGAGAGAGACGTCTCAAGTCAGATTTGACCTCGGCGACCATAGACGGGAGTGGGACGAGGCTGGTATGGAGTCGAGTCAAAGTGGTACCTAATTCACGGATCCCCCATGCCGTGTAGACCATGACCCCACCGAATGTGAGCATGAGTGCTACGAAACCTGCGAAAATTTTTCCCGGTAATGATATACGCACTATAAGCCTTACTCATCAGGTCGTTGACGTGGGAGCAGTCGTTGTGATACCCGCTTGCGACGTCATAGGACGTTATAATACATCGGTCAAGGAACCATCGGTGTTTGAAAAGGTAAAAATGAAACGGATAATTGTCCTTGGAATGTCGGGCTTAATGGTATTCACCGTGAGCCTGGTTGAGATTCAGATTGCCCATGCTGAGGCCCTAAAGCCTCGTGTTTGGATCGCACCAATACAGGCCCGTGAAGGGGTTGCCGGTGCGAGTCTACTCGCTGAAAAATTTGACGAAGTCGCCCGCGGTCAGCTGCAGCGTAGTCAAAAGATCGAGACGGCGGATAAGGCAGGCATGGGTCCAGTCAAGGCGGGTGAGTCCGATCCTCGTATCGAAAAAGCAGAACGCCTTAGGGTTGCCAGTAAGCAAGATTATTCGTCTGGTAATAAGAAACGGGCATTCAAGCAACTCAAAGCCGCCTTGGAATTGTACGAAGCGGGGCTTGCGTCCATCGCTAAGCTGGAGGTTGTCCTCGAGACTTTGGGGTACCTAGGTGCGTCCGCCTTTGACCTTGGCTACGAAGGCGACGCTCGAGATTATTTTCGTCGCGTCGTGAACATGGCACCCGATGCGGAGCCCCTCGATGAATACAGCAATGGCTCCAAAGCATTCTTTGCAAAGACCCGTAAAAAGCTTCTGAAAAAGAAAAAAGGTAACATCTATGTCCAATCGGTCCCCAAGGGGGCTACAGTCCGTTTAAATGGTGTTGAAAAAGGCAAGACGCCCCTTCGCTTGAAATCCCTTGTCCGTGGGTTTCACTGTATCCAACTCTCCCATCCAAGTGCTGGGCTGGCCGGGTCTGTCGTGAAGGTGAAGAGCAAGAAAACGACGAGGACAAAACTTACTCTGTCAAAGGATGTTGGCCCGAAACAACCGGGTAAAGCCTCTGATGGTGATGTTGCTATCTTGTTAAAATCTGTTGCTGATAATCGACTTGACCGTGGGTTTCGAAATAAGGCAGCGGAAATCGGTGAGTTGACTCAAGCTCGATACGTTGTTGTTGGCGCCATCGATGCCGAAGGAAACGGGTTTGTTTTAAATGCCTTCGTTTACGGCTTAAGAGAGAAACAAGTCGTGGCATTAGACCGATTCAAGTTCAAAGCCGATATTGCCAGCACGATGATTAAGGCCGCTCAATTTGCCAAAGAAGTTGAAAAAACCGCCTTGGCTTTTCCCGAGGATAAGGTTCTGGCTGGTGGTGTCTTTGTGGTTCGAGCAGAGCCAACAAAACCGCCAACTGTTCCGGCTGCTAAGCCGGCACCGGCGCCCGTACCCGTGCCAATCACAAGTCCGAAAGCACCGGGTCTAACCGGACCACGTGTCGTGACACCATCGCGGCCGACAGTTGAACCCAAGCCCTCGATACCTGTGGCCCAGCCAAAAGTAAGCGTACAACCGGCGCCCCCGGTGGTTGAGCCTGCACCGAATCGGATGCAGTCGGTGCCCGATCTTGTCCGAGAGACGCCGCGTCCGGTGACCAGCTATACGAGCAGACCTGATTGGTACCGTTCATGGTGGTTTTGGACGGTCACAGGCGCTGTTGTTACTGCTGGGACTATCGGTGGGTACTTTTTGATCCAGGAGGACGAACCAAGCGGTCGTTTCCAGGTTGACGTGAGGTGGAGATAATGAACCGATATATGAGCGCATGCCTTCTCTGCTTGTTTGTCGCTTGTGGTGAAGCCGAGAAAACGACCCTGAGTCTGAATGTCTATCCAGCCGAGGGGACGATGCATGATTCGATTCTCGTCGATAACAGCGCGTCCTTTATGGAGGTCGTTTTGTCCGGTGGAGAGCGTCCCTTCGTCGAACAATTTCCGATGACCGGCAGCGGAGGTACATTCTCTGACCTGCCGGTTGGAGCCGGGTACAAGTTGACGGCCCGCGGCTATCAGACCAGTCCTGACGGCACAACATCGCTGGTTTTCTACGGCGGAACCACAGAGTTTGACGTTGTCGATGGCCAGCCCATTGCAATGTCTATTCAAGTCGGTCGTTCGGACTGTGTTGGATACAATCGGCCGTCCATTTACCGCTCAGCCGATGGGAAAGCAGACCTGATCGACAAACGGGTCGGATTCGGTGTGAGTAAGCTCGCTGACGGGCGGGTGTTGATTACGGGCGGTGCCGATTTGGATGCATCGGGGGCCATCTTAACCGTTCATGATTCAGTTGAGATTTACGACCCAACTCAAGGCCAATTTATGTCTCTTTTAGACGGCAGCGGCCAGCCGGTCAGACTGTCCGAGCCGCGGGCTTTCCATTCGGCGACACGACTTCAAAACGGCACGGTCTTAATTGCAGGTGGGCAGTCGACCCCTGCAGGCGGGCTTGCCGCCGGTGTGACTATATTCAACCCGGCTGGACCCATTTTCGAAGCCCCAATTAATGCTGCTGGATTCTTGCCGCGGAAACGTCATCAGGCCCAGCGACTGAACGATGGGTCGGTCCTGGTCGCGGGTGGTGAAGATGTCAATGAGCAGGCCTTGACAAGCAGCTTCCGGTATTTTCCGACAGACCAATCTTTTCGGGCTCAAGGTGACTTAGCACAAGCCAGACGGGGTCATTCGTTGAATGCCATTGAGCGCGGAGCCGAGCTGGCCATCGCCGCGGGTGGTATTAATGACAGTGGCCTTCTGAGAAGTATCGAAGTCTTTACTACAAATCCAGCACAGACAGGGTGCGTCGGTAACGCGGTTCCTGAGCCTAATTTTGGCTGTTGGATTTCGCTCGGTACAACTCTTGAGTTGCCAGCACCGGTGTGGGGCCACGCGTCCGTGTCAATTAATGATGGGTCTGAAGTCGTTATTCTTGGTGGTTTTACGTCGAGAGACCGAACTCAAGCATCCAACCAGGTTACGGTCATTTCATCTGCGTTAAACGGGGCACGTGAAGCTGGTGTTTTAGCCCTTGGTGGGGGCGAGTTGGCAGTTGCGGAGGGCTCTGATGGCAGCACCCCTTTTATTCTCGTTGCGGGTGGTCGCATCGGCGATGCACCTCAACAGAGGTACGTCCGATTGGTTCGTTCGGACCTCAACGGTGTCGTGCAGTACACCCAGGAAGACTTGACACAGGGCTGTATTCAGCAAGGCTTCCCCGAAGCCCGATGGGCAGCTCAGGCGATCCGGCTCGATAATGATACGATCGTGGTCTTAGGTGGAACAAATCGAAGCGTCCGAGGCTTCTCATCGACACGGCGAGCTGAAGTTTATTTTCCTGAACATGTTCCGAGTTCGTTTTAACCGGTCCTCCGCTACCCAACCCATCCCTTGGGTCGTTAAATCCTGACACTGAGCCCATATTGAGCAGTACCTGCTTAGGCGCGGACGGCATTTTGATCGCAGGGAAATCGCTTCTGTCTCCAAAACGATCAATACTGACGTCAGCAAGTGAAATAATATCGGATAGATCGTGGTAACGAACGCGTCATTAGTGCGCCTCGGCTTTGCCTTGTGGATTTGCTTGGGGACCCTGCTGAGTCCTTTATCAAGTTGGGGGCGCGTCGGCGGTGAACCCCATGCTTTATACGCGCAACATCGTTTATTCGGTGGTGTTGTTGTAACGGGCAATACATTGATGACCCAGTCCGTGGTCGCGCCGCAGGTCAATAGCGTCCTATTGCCTCAGTCAGCTGGCGATGTGCGTGATCTGCCCTTCGATGCCGAGCTGGAAGCGGCCTACTTATTTTGGAGCGGCAGCATCGATGGCGAGATCGACCGTACGGCGGATCTGACGGCGGCTGATGGGACACGTTTCAATAATGTCGCTGCGGATCGGTGTGTGTCCGTGGCGACCCTGGGTGGCTTTTACTATTGTCGGGCTGACGTGAGCGAACGACTACGAAATAGGCCCGGTCCATCTCAGTTTAATGGAACCTATTTTGTAGGGGATGTGCAGGCATCTGTCGGTCAACTCAGACCGAATGGATCGTGCATCGATCGCTTCTGCCAAGCCAAATATGCCGCATGGAGTCTCGTTTTAGTCTATCGGTCTGAAACGGCAAGAACGCTCCGGGATGTCTTCATACACGATGGCTTTCGCTCACTAGACGAAGATGAAGATACGCCCGGCGTCGACCGTTTTTCCATTCGTGGTTTCGACTTTCCGGAGGGTGGGCGAGCCGTTCTGTCATTCTTCGGACTCGAAGGCGACTCTTTCCTCGGTGTACCGCCTCAAGACACTGACCCTGTGATCCCGTGCGATACATGTTTTGATTACCTGTCGTTCGGTGGTCGAAAACTCAATGATGCTCTGAATCCGTCCAACAACCTATTCAACAGTAGTTCGCCTGGGGGGTTTACGCTTGGACTCGATCTCGACAGCTTTAACGTCTCAAATTTATTGGCGGTGGGCCAAACTCAAGCTGAGATTGAGGTGGGGTCAGGGGATGGATTTGTCGACCCGTTTAACCCAGAACCCACGGGAGGAGGAGAGTCCTTCTTTCTCGGGTATGTTTTGCTCAGCGTTGATAGAAACTCTCCAAACTTTAGTCGGGACGGGACACGATTAACGGTCGTCCCAGATGAAGGGGCGCCAAATGAACGCGTGGTCTTTACTCTGCGGGTGTCTAACGAAGGGACACGGGATGCGCCAAACACGGTTGTCACTTTGCCGCTGCCAGGGGGGCTCACTTATCTACCAGGTAGTTTGCGGTTAGATGGCATCGATCCTGTTCCAGGTGCAGAGGTGGCCAATCCATTGGCAGCAGGGTTTAACCTTGGATTACTGCCCTTTCGCGGCGATTCAGACAGGTTGATCACCTTTCGAGCAACCGTGGATCCAGATGCGCGGGCTGGTGAGCGAATCGTGACACAAGGACAGGTCACTGCCGATACGCTTGAGTTGCCAGTGAACACCAACGAGGCCGTTCTAACTGTTCTCGGGGCTCTTGAGCTTGATTCGGCTACAAAATCCGTTCTGGACGGAAACGGAGATGGACTGTTCACTCCAGGTGAGGTGGCCACGTATACCATTCGAATTCAAAATCCACATGCGAGGCCGGTCAGCGGCGTCATCTTTCGAGACTCGTTGCCCAGGTACGTTGATATTTTGCAAGTTGTCGCCTCATCCGGCGATGCCCGCCATAACTTTGATGAGGGCGACGTCGAATTCACGAATATGGTCGTACAACCAGGCAACGAGGGGGCGACAGTCAGTATTATTGTTCGTATTCATGACGAAGGGCAGCTCGTCGCAGACGGTATTGGTGTGGGAGAAATAAACGGGTTGGCGGTGGATAATCAGGCCACCGTGACGAGTGGTGCGCGAGTGATCTCAACCAGGGACCCCAACCCAACCGCGGGTGCGCCAGATGGTGTCACCCGATTTGAACTGTCCTCGGAGTTAAATATAGCTGGCGCCGGCACAACAAAGACCGGGATTGATGTCAATGGAGGGTCTCTTGTTCCGGGCGATGTGATCGAATACACGGTGACGATCGAGAACAGTGGGACCACTTTGGCCAGGACCTTTATCGACGACCTCCTCCCCGAGAATGTCGGTTCTTGCACCTTGGTCTCGGAGCTGCCGGATGTCGCCTGCGACAATGGTAATCGCCTGCGTGGCTTCGTCAATGTTGAGCCTGGTGAACGTATTCAGGTTCGGTTTCGCGCGACCGTGGACTTGGGGGCACCCAACGGTACAGACATCGCCAATCGTGTGGTTCTGACCGCTGGGAATCAGCGCGTTGAGCGTACCACTGAGGCGCTACGCGTGTCGTCAGCCGCCGAGTTGTCTAACTTTACAAAGCGTGCCATTGGGCCCGTCGACCGGATCGCGGTGCCAGGACAGCGCTATGATTATCAAATTTCTTTGACCAATACGGGTAATCAGCCCGCTCAAGATATCGCCATTTCCGATCCACTGGGTGTTCGCTTTGCCAGTGTCGCGCCAGCTGATGGCGGCCGTTACGATCCAGTCTCAAATGTCGTTACCTGGACCGTTGGTGCTCTTTTGCCAGGCGATACAGTCACCGTTGGTTTGAGCGTACAACTCAGTGATGCAATCGCAAACGGAACGGAGATTCTAAATCAGGCGCAAATTAATTTTGATGGGGCCCGTCTTCTATCAGACGACCCGAGCACCGATGTAATTGGTGATGCCACGCGAGTCATCGTTCGTTCACAGCCATTGTTGACGGTCACACAGCGGGCGTCACTGATTTTTGCTCAACCCAGAGACACCATTGTCTACGACATTGTGATCACAAATGAAGGGACCGATGCAGCCCTTGGCGTCCGAGTAGACGAGCAGTTTCCGGCCGATTTGTTTAGAAGCCTTGTCGCTGTAAATGGGACGGTCGAAGGCGGTCTTATGAGTTGGACGCCTGAGGGGGTTCCCGCTCTCGGTCGAATTGGTGTGGGCGAGTCTGTCTCACTCAGGGGCCGGGCGCGTTTAAACCCTGTGATAGATAATGGCACTGAGATCAGTACACAGGCCATCGTTGATGGGGGTTTTGGTGATGTCTTGTCCGACGACCCGCGCACGCCCGATGCCGGCGACCCCACCGTTGTTACGATTCGGTCCCAAGCTGATTTTCGTCTTGAGAAGACTGTCACGGATTTAAATGGTGGAGACCCTCAAGCAGGAGACCGACTGCGATACACACTGAGGCTCGACAATCAGGGTAATGGCGCTGGTTTTAACACCCAAGTCAGTGACCCCATTCCGCCAGAACTCACAGATATTCGGCCCCTTGGAGGCGGTGAATTCGCTAATGGGCAAATCATTTGGCCGCCTTTGGACCGCGTCGAAGCCGGCACGGGGACCATCGAATTTGAATTTGAAGCGACAATTTCCGCTGACGTCGGTGCAGGGACTTTGATCAGCAATCAAGCCCAGGTTGTCGGAGAGGGGATAGATGTCCTTCTGAGTGACGACCCCAATACACCCGTGGCTTTAGATCCAACGGATATTCGTATTATTGCCGCCGCCGATTTAAGCGCATCCATCAAATTAGTGGACCCTGGGAATCCCGAGGCCGGGGCGCCTGTGCAATGGACAATTCAGGTAGTTAATTCAGGCACTGTTGATGCAGTTAATGTTCAAATTACAGATTCGTTGCCGACCGAGTTCATAGACAATTTTATCGCTGACTCGGGCGTGATTGAAAACGGCACCCTGAGTGCGAACTTTGCTCGGGTCGCAGCAGGCGGCGCGGTGAGTGTGGGCATTTCGGGGACGGTTAAGCCGGGCACACCAGATGGCACAGTCATTTTGAATCAAGCATCCATCACAGCAGCTGGCTTACCCGTGGTCCAGACCGATGACCCGTCGACAATAGAAATTGATGACCCGACTCAATTGGTCGTCAGTGCTACGCCGGCGATTGCAGTGACCAAGACCGTGAGCGATGACAATGGTGCACCTGCTCAGCCCGGTGATGTGCTGCGCTATACAATCGAGATTCAAAATACGGGGACGGGTCGAGCCGATAATTTAGTCGTGACTGATATCTTGCCCGGCCTTGTCTCGTTGGTTGATGCCGATGGTGGCAATTTGAATGCTGGCGCTGTCGAATGGTCCATTCCGGCGATCGCACCAGGGGAGTCGATTCAGCGGGTCCTGACAGTTCGTCTGCAACCCATCATCGAGACTGGCACGAGAGTGGCTAACCAAGCCATCGTTACCGCCCCATTTCTGGGCGACAATAGTCAGGTAAGCGATGATCCGAACACGGCGGCTCTAGGGGACCCAACCTCCGTTCAAGTTGTCAGTGGTCCTGATTTTTCTGGTGCTCAGATGACTGTTCGCGATCTGAATGGCGGCCAGCCAAGACCAGGCGATTTGGTTGAGTATCAAATTGAACTCACAAATGATGGAAATGCGGTTGCCCGTAACGTTCGAATCAGTGACACCCTCCCGGGCACCTTGATCGCGACATCAGCGGACGGAGCGGACGTTCAAGACAATCGACTTCTTTGGCAGGTCCAAGAGATTGCGCCTGGACAGACTGTCACGTTTACAGCTCAAGCCCGAATCATACTGCCGCTGCCCAATGGAACGCGGATTGAAAATCAGGCGGAGATTACCTCCGATGGCTCGGCGGAACCATTCTTAACAGATGACCCTGTGACAGCGGATCGAGATGACCCCACGAGTCTGATCGTCCAATCGAGTCCTCAATTCAGTCTCGACAAGTCGGTAGAAACCATCGACGGCGGCACATTTTCTGTCGGACGGCAAATTCAATACACCATCACTGTCGGCAACCAAGGTGATGCGACCGGTGCTCAGCAAACACTGACAGACCCATTACCTAACGGCTTGGTTGGACCTTTTACAACCGAACCTAATGTGGCCATAGCTGATGGCCTGGTACGTTGGGAGTTCGACGGCATCGAACCTGGCCAGGTTGAGAGTTTTATTCTAACGGCCTTTATCGGAGCCGACGCCGTTAACGGTCAGCAGGTCGTGAACACGGCTCGCTTAAATGACCTGTCTTCAGATGCTCGATTTGTCGTTGTCAACGAACCATCGCTGGCTACATCGACCAAATCAGTGGTTGTCGATTCGCCTTTTCCAGGCCAACAAGTTCGATACGTTATTACCGTCATCAACGATGGAACCGAGCCGGCTCGCGATGTCCGTGTTACGGACGAACTCTCCAACTCATTGAATTTTATTGGTGCGGGTCCTGGTGCGGCTAGAGATGGCAATCGCCTGGCGTGGTCTCTGGGTGATCTGGCACCCGGAGCCGAACGTGTCATTAATATCACGGCCCAGATCGTTGATGGCGCCCAAGATGGCCAAAACATTACCAATCAAGCGTCTATTTCTGCGGCTGGTCAATTGGCCGTGGTCACTGACGACCCGTCAACGCCTGAGTTAGATGACCCGACAGGTTTTGTCGTCGAGAGTCGTCCCGTGTTGGCTCTCACGAAGACTGTAAGGGATGACAACGGGGGCGCGTTTGCCCCGGGTGACCCTGTGACCTATACCTTGAGTATCGAAAATCAGGGCGCTGGGGCTGCATTTGCCATTGAGATGTCAGATGAGGTCCCGGTGGGACTCGTTAACGCGGTCGCGGTCGATGGGGATGTCATCGATGGAATCGGACGTTGGCAGATCGCTCGTCTTGACCCAGGGGCTGTCATCGAGCGTATTTTAAGGGGACGGATTACCCCCGATGCCGTCAACGGTCAGAGAATTTCTAATCGATTCATCGTCCGTGCCGGCGGCCTAGACCCTCAAGAAAGCCCAAATTCAGAATTCACGGTTGAGACCGGCTTCGTCGCTCTTGAAAAAACTGTAAGACCCCTTGGTAATGGTTTTCAGCCAGGCGAGATCGTCGAGTACATTCTCCGTGTGACCAATGAACGGGAGACGGGTGCGTCCGAGGTTTCGGTACTCGACCAAATGGACCTGTTTGCCTTCACAGACATTGAGGCCCTGGACGGCGGACTCTTTGACCCCACAACAGGGCGGATCGAATGGAATCCACAGACGACGGCTGCCCTGCGGTTCGTGCCTTCGGAACAATTTGCTGAATTGCGTGTTCGGGCGCGAATACGGGCTGATGTCCAGCCAGGGATATCGGTGGTTAACACAGCCCAAGCGCGTGTCCGGGGCGATCCAGAACGAGCCGATGCGGACGCCGATTTTATCGTTGTGGGCGGGCCTGATTACGCGTTTTCGAAGCGTGCTGAAGCCGGGCGCACTCGGGCCGGTGATATAGTTGAATACGTCATTAGTGTCAGTAATGAAGGGACTGGTTCAGGCGCCGACGTTGATGTCACAGATATTCTGCCGGACGGCTTGGTTTACGTCCGCGGTTCGACGTCGATCGATGGGGCTAGGATTCCGGATTCCATCGATGGCCAAAGTCCCCTGAATGGGGGCCTTCGCATCGGTCGAGGAGACCCGCAGAGCGTCGGGCCAGGCGACGCCATAATCATTCGTTTTCGAGCCCGTATCGTAGATGAGATCGAGCCAGAGACACGCATCACGAACGTCGCGGCCTTGACCGATAGGTCCGGTGCCGTTGGCGATGCATCTGCAGAGATTACGGTTTTAGGGACACCAGACCTGACCAATCTCGTCAAGATCGGCCGCCCTGTCAACGATCCAGACGCGCCTCAAGTTGCCGTTGGTGAGGCCGTCGTTTGGGACTTATCCGTGTCAAATACAGGCGATGGACCAGCAGACAACGTACGCATCATCGATGAGTTGAGAGAAGAACACACCTTTGTTGAGGGTACATTGACCGTCAATGGAACGCCCGTCTCTGATGAGATCGATTCTGACTCGGGTGAAGCGGTCGATGATGTCGTGCGTATTCGTTGGCCGCGACTCCAACCAGGCGAAAGTTTGACGGTCTCGTTCCAAACACGAGCCATCGCCGGCCCGGCCATCATTAATCAAGCGAGTGTGAGTGCTGACGGTTTTGATGCCGAGCCCAGTGATGATGGCGGAGACGATGCCAATACGCCGAGCCGCATTGAAGTAGGGGACCCGCCGCGACGAGAGGTCAACGTGAGTAAACGCAGGGCGGACGGTACGCTTGAGCGCATGCCAATCGGGCGTCTCTTAAGCTATAGGCTTGCCATTGAGAACACGGGTAACGTTGACTTGGTCGGTGTGCAGATTTCGGATGAGATTCCAGCAGGTTTGATTTTCGATTCATCAGCCGACGCCACGAGCAGTGCGAATGTGAACTTTGAGCCAGCAGCCGAAGAGGCTGGTGGCGGCCTCATCACGATAAGTGATATCGCGTTGTCCCAAGGGAACTCATTTGAAATTCAGCTCAACTTTCGAACAAACATTGACCTAACCGCACCGGGTGAAGTCTGTAATCGAGGTGTCTTCGCTGTACCGGGCTTGGAGCCCAACGACGACGAAGCGTGTATTGAGATGTATCTTGATACGGGCGAGTTGAACGGTGTTGTGTTTGAAGACCTTGATGGCAATGGCGCCTATGCAGAGACTGAAGATTTAACGCATCCCGGATTGGTTGTCCGTGCATATCGAGCGGGGAATGAGGGCGACAATCCAAATGCATCTGCGACAACAGATGACTCTGGGCAATACAACTTTGTTGCCCTCCCGTCCGGTCGATATCGACTTGAAATGGTAACCTCTACCGGGACGGTCGTTGGCGTTATCGATAACGTTGATGTATCTGGTGATGAGCCTCGATCGGCCAACTTGCTCATCGAGCCAATGGGGCGCATTTACGACAGTGTGTCCGGTCAACTTCTTGATGGGGCAACGGTGCGTATCTATGAAGATCTCGATGATGACGCTGACCCACTGGATGACGCGTCTCGAGCACGGCGCGTGTTGCTTGAGCCAAGTAAGTTGGTCCATCCGTCTCAACAGGGTCAGAAAACGGCTCATGGTGGATTGTACGAGTTCGCGGTGACAGAGCCGGGCCGGTACATCATTGAGGTGACGCCGGGTGGTGTTTCTCATATCGGGCCTTCTATAACCGTTCCGCCAAGCCAAGGCTATGCCGCGACAACAGACGATCGAGGGTTGATTGTTGACCAACCGATTCCGGTCTCAACGGCTGGTATCGACCAACGGTATTTCCTGGCTTTTGAATTGAAAAATCAGGATGACGACTATCGGCACAATCACATTCCCTTGGACCCGCTGACATCTTTAATCGATATCTCAAAGCGAGCAGATAGGGCTGAGACCTTTGTGGGCGGAATCGTCACATTTAATGTGACTGTGACCAATCGTAGTTCCGCTGATTTGGTCCGTGACACTCGGTCAGGTGATGGCGGTGTTTGGATCCAAGACCAATTGCCGAGCGGCATGAAGTATGTCGCTGGTTCAGCTGTGATGTCACGGATTGTCGATGGCCAAGAACAGCCCCTGTTTTCAACTGACCCCACTGGTGCACGGCTGTTGCTATTTGGGCAAACCCGAGTGTCTGGCGGGAGCGGCAAACCGATCCCATTCGACCTCAGGTCTGGTGAATCCGTCCGATTGACATATCAGACGACCATTGATTCTTCGGCGAAACCGCTGACCACTCTGTCCAACCGCGCGCGCGCCCTGAGCTCAGGGAATGTACCGGTCACTGACGTTGCCGAGGCCAAAGTGCGTGTCGCAGCCGACCCTGAGTTTGATCAAGGATTGCTTCTCGGACGTGTGTTTTGCGATACCGATCAAGACGGTGTCCAGGATGCCGATGAGCCTGGATTTGCAGGCGCGAAGTTGTACATGGACCATGGCTATGTGGTGACGTCTGGCACCCATGGCCGATTTAACTTCAAGGATATCGACCCAGGAACACATGTGGTCAAGCTCGATATGCGGAGTGTTCTCCCCGGCGCGCGCTTGACGACTCAGGAGTCCAGAGTGATCTCGTTCACTCGAGGGCTACCCGCCCGGGTCTTTTTCGGGGTGACATGTCCGTCTGATCGCGTGACTGAATCCTTGACCGAGGTCACGGATGAGGGGGTTGCATTGGCACTGGCCAAGTGGGGTGTGCGCGAAGTGGAAGTTGGTTTTTTCCAGACACCATTGAGCGTCCGATTCGGTCCGCAAGAGCTCAAAATACCAACCATCAAACTTGAATCAAACCTGGCCAGTGAAGACGACGGCTCGAAACAGACTCTGACTGTCCGGCCTGTTGTCGATGGCAACCGTACTTGGTCCAGTTGGCGCCTCCTGGTGCGCAAACAGGGGTCGCCCGCGCGAATGGTCCTTAAAGGAGAGGGCCCACCGGTACGAATCGAGTGGTATGTCCCCAAGGCGCTGGTTGGGACATCCTGGGAAATACAGATTCAGATAGACGACCCAAGCGGATACAGCGTCGGTTCCGCGTGGCACAACGTAAACACCCCATCTGTCGACGATAGCGATGATGGATTCGTTCAAATAGCCGTCCTCTCGGGCGATGCTTTCAGTAAAGGTAATCAGCCTAATAAAGCACTCAAAAAGACGCTGCTCGAACTTTTGCCACGCCTGGTTAAAACATCTGGCGTACTGAGGGTTGGTGTCCACTTTGATGATTCAAAGGGTCCGCTCACAGCGCGTTCATTGACCCGGCGTCGGGCTGAGGGAATCGTTGATTTTCTGACACAGAATGGGGTGCCAGAGGCGCGATTGAAAGCCGTTGGTTTTGGAGGCCAAAAGCCCATTCGACCCAACATTACGGAGCGCAGTCGGCGGAAGAATCGACGGGTCTCGATCGATTTGAAAGCCGCGCCATCTCAGTCACGAATGTCCGTTTCTGAGTCCCGCAAAGCTGAGGCGTCTTTGGCGGCCGTGGAGGGGACGACTCAGTCCAACGTTGACGGGGGAGAACAAGAAACAGATCTGCCGGACACGAGTACCGCCAATGGAAGCCGGACAACAGCCTTTGCTGCTGGTGCAAAGGATGAACCTGAGGCCTCCGGGGCTATCAAGGATGCAGATGACTCTGAAACGTCGGGCCGCGTCGTGCCGGCTGAGTCGACAAAAGACCTAAAGCGACCCAAATTACGAGTTGGCCTCCGTGAATACTCCCTTTCACCGGACACAAAGTCCGTATCAGTCCTCCTCGGGAAAACACGTCCTACGCCAATGGAGCTGCATTCACCCGATGGGGCCTTCGTGCGTCAGATGATTCCCCGTACACCCGTCAAAAAAGACAATTTTGATCCTGTTGTCAGAGCATTCGGAGGCCAGTTGTCCGGGGAGATTCGACTCGGAGACAGAACGTTGGTTCGCCCCAGGGTGAAATTGACTGCGTCACCCACCGATGGACGTGATCAGACCCAAAAAGAACGCCGCCGACAATGGTCCGTGGACGCGAGCGGGCGACCAATTGCTTGGATTTTCTCGATTCGCGACCGACGTGGGCAGGCCGTTCATCAAGTTCGCGGCTCGGGGGCGCCACCAAAAACGCTCGATTGGCGTCCGAAATCGAAGTTGGCCAAAGGGCAATATGTTGCCGTACTGACTTTGGTTGGCAGTCGCCAGCTCGTCCAATCAGCGCCGGCACGATTCGCGATTGAGGAGGCCGTAAAAGCCGGTGTTAAGGCGCGTTCCTTATCGATTTCAGGCTATCGTGCGTCAATCGACACAAAGGGCCAATTCAGAGTTGTTGCCCGTCTCAATCGAGAGGCGCCGCTTCTGTTTGACCTTGCGGATGGGCAGGGGCGTTGGTTGGCCTTGCTGCCGCCGGATGCAAAGAGCTTGAAACCGGTCCTGGGACCCGGCCAAAATAATAATGCGAAGCAACTCAATGGACCAGATGCAGCCTCACCCAAGAGACCCGCAGGCGTGGGCACACCGAAGACCGACTTGCTCGGTTCGGGGACGACTGCTGCTGTCACGGGACCGGGTATTGGTCAGGCGGCGACAGTCGATCGAGTAGATGTGGTGAGGGCCGAGTCAGCCAGGGGCACGTCAAAGCGTCTTTCAAAGGTCGGTGTGCGATCAGGCAATCTACAGATTCTGGGATTGATTGAACCTCAAAAACGAGCAGATCCGGCTGCCCAGAAAGCGGTTTTAGAGGTCAAACTGCCTGCGCCGGGTACGCTTTTAGAGAGTGATGAGTTGGCCATCAGTGGTCGGACTGAACCCGGTCGTCGAGTCTCAATTAATGGATATAAATTTGAGATAGACGAAGACGGTCGTTTTGGTGGCAGTGTGCAGCTGAACGGTCAAACGGCCCGCGTGACCATCGTCTCAGAAGGAGAGGACGGAAGTCGGTCTGTCATCGAACGGTCGTTTAAGACGCCTGACTCAAGCTGGTTCTTATTGGCCATGAGTGAAGGCGTCACTGGTACGGCTGGGACTGAATTGGATGGCGTCCAATCAAATACCAGTACCACCTTGGCGGACCAGGTCTATTTGCATGGTCGAGCTGTAGGCTGGTTCAGGGGATATGCAAAAGGTGATAAAATTCTCAGCGGTCTATTTAAACAATACAGTGTTGAGGCGCATGTCGACACAGCCAAGCAACGTGAATACGCCGATACCTTTCGGCAGCTGATCGACCCCAATCAATTCTACCCGGTTTACGGGGACAATAGCCGTGAAGATAAGCTCATCAATACCAATGGACCCATCTATGTCTTAGTCAAGGCGGATCAGAGTCGATTAAACATCGGTAATTTCCGCACATCGCTCAAGGGTGTCGAGCTATTCCGCTATGACCGTACGCATTACGGTGCACAAGTCCACACGGATATTAAGACCGGTCAATTTCGGCACGAAGTAACGGTCTTTGGTACAGACGAAGAAGCTGAACAACAGCATGGATACGTCGAGTTCAGAGGGACGGGCGGATCCTTGTATTACCTGCCTCATAGAGACGTCATCGAAGGATCTGAACAAGTCTACCTGGTCGAGAAAGACAGGCTCACGGGTATNGAGCGTCGACGTGTTGCGCTGGCACGCGACCAAGACTACCGAATNAGATACCTGGATGGNCGATTGCTCTTTAATCAGCCNGTTTCAGCGGCAACNATGGGNCTNTATGGTGTCCAAGANCCGACTTTGGGNCANGGGCCACTCGANGGTCACGTGATCCAGGTGGTTGTTGAATACGACCATCGCGACCCGACGGCGAGTGCCACACGTAATTTTGGTTTTCATGCACGAGAAACTTACAATGACGCCATTAGCGTTGGGGGTGGATACATTCAGTCAGATCAGGTTGGTGCAGCACAGCCGCAGTACCAATTATGGGGGGCTGACCTCCAGCTAAGGCATGGCAGACGGACTCATTTTGAAGCTGAGGTCGCCGAGAGCAGTGGCCAGAACAGCCGCTCGTTATTTAGTGAAGACGGTGGCCTCACATTTCGACCTTTTCATAGGCGGACCGCTGAAGATGACACGGGTGTCAGTTTCATGTTGCGTGGTGGTTTTGAGTTGGATGACCTCATGGGCGAGGGGCAGAAAGACAGCTGGTATAGTGAAGGTTATTACCAATATATGGCACCTGGATTTTCATCGGGCGGGACCATTCAACAGCAAGGACTCGAACGCTACGGCGCCTTATCGGTTGGTTATTTAGATGACGGGCATACGGTCCATGTCAGGCACGATGGTTGGCGTGTGGCTGAGCGGCTGAATCAGGGGTATTTACACACCCAAGGACAGCCTTTTCGGCAGGAGACAACTCGGGTCGGCTATGGGTATCAAACACGTGGATTAAAGCTCGATTCCGAATTCGTCTTCTCACAGTATGACCCAGCGGCCGATGAAGAGATTATGCAAATCGGGGCTCTTGCATTGGGGGCGGAAGTCGACCTTTCAAAGCGCTGGACATTGCTAGCACAGCAGCAGGTTACAGTCCTCGGCGACCGTCGGATTCACTCCGGGACCGGAGATTTGTTCACCACATCCATAGGCTTTCGCTATCAGGCTGCAAAAAGGCTGTATTTCGAAGCACTCGAGACAGTGCGATGGTCGGGAGATAATGCCACCCAGGTTGGTCTGCGTACCCAGATCGATGACCGACACACGTTTTACGTACAGGAGCGTTTTCAACAGGAAAAAAGCCAAAAGACGGCGACGACGGTGGTCGGTGGAGAAGAATTATTTGGTGAGGATAAGTCTGGTCGTGCCTATGGTGAATATCAGTTGGAAACGGGGACTTTAGGGGCACAGAATCGGACGGTTGTTGGCTTGGGTAAGCGGTGGTCTCTGACGAAGAAATTGACCCTGGATACAGCTTATGAACGCAGTCAAACATCCAGTCTGGTACCCGGTGCTTCATCTCGAGATACGGTGTCGTCGGGGGTGGCTTGGTCGCCTAACCGACAGTTGAAGTTGAGCGGTCGCTATGAGTTTAGGCTGGAAGACCATGATGCCGAACGCGGGTTGCGAAATGACATGTACCAGGTGGTTGCACTCAATCGAATGGACTTAAAGCTGAGTAAAGACTGGTCTTTTGCGACTCAAGTCAATTACAGCCATAGCTTCGACCTTGAGTTGGAAGGCACGCAGGCTGAATTATTGGAGCTAAGTCTCGGATTGGCGTTTCGACCTGTGCGCATGAATTGGTTTATTCTTTTGTTGAAATACACCAAGCGATACGAGCAACGACCACTCGATCTGGCCGTCGAATTACCAACACGTGAAGAAAATGACGTGGCTAGTGTGATTCCTATCATTGAATTACCGGGCGGTCTTCAGCTTGTGGAAAAGCTTGCCCTCAGGCGAATCGGCCTTAAAACCGGTCAATTACCAACCAGTATTGGCTACGCGTTCCTTTGGATAAACCGACTCAATTACCACCTGACCAATACGTGGGATGTTGGGGCTGAATACCGCATGTTGAACACGACCTTAGCCCAGAATCAGCAGAGCGGATTTTTGGTTGAAATTAATTACATCATCAAAAAACGAATTCGATTGGGGATTGGGTACAATTTTACCCAGTTCTCTGACGATGAGTTCTCTCGGCTCGATGAAACCTTCGGCGGGCCCTTCTTTCGGGTCATCGCAAATTACTGAGAACCGGGCTCTTTTACCTTATAAAGCCATACTTTTTCTAGGCATCCGAGTTGATTATCGGTATGTAACGTGGCAGGGGACCGTCGGGAAACTATAACCCTGGACAACCCAAATTTTGGTTCGCCGGAGCCCGTCATGAATGAGACCATTATCAGTCGTATTTTGACCGTAGAAGACAGCGATAATATCCGTCGGATGATCGCGTATAATCTAGAACGTGCGGGCTACGATGTTTTACAGGCCGCTAACGGCAAAGATGCGGTGCGTATTCTTCAGAAGAATGTACCCGACCTGATCATCTTAGATGTGCGCATGCCGGAGATGAATGGATTTCAACTCCTGGAATTGATGCGGAAATATCCCAAGGCAGCGGCCATTCCGGTCATCATGCTATCTGCGTTAAGTCAGCCCGAAAATATTGACCGTGCAATCGCTCTTGGCGTTGTTGATTACATCGTCAAGCCCTTGGACCCCACCGTATTACTGGCCAAGGTCAAGGAAGCGCTGTCCCATCAACCGGATAGTGAATCCAGGTGGTCAGGACCCGATAGGCGGCAATTCGGGCGAGTGACGTTGGATGGAATTGAGTTACGGCCTCAACCCGGTGGTCGTGCACTGGATCT
Source organism: Myxococcales bacterium (assembly GCA_002731825.1). Taxonomy (GTDB): domain Bacteria; phylum Myxococcota_A; class Bradymonadia; order UBA7976; family UBA1532; genus UBA1532. The sequence continues at coordinate 4,887 of PCCS01000005.1, read as the reverse complement.
CAGCGAAGGCGGTCTCTGTTGGCGAACTAAAACACCGCCCGCCGTGGGTGATGTGATGGTCATCGAAGCGCACGAACTATTTGAGTTGGTCGGTATTGGTGAACAGACGCTTCGTGCGCGGGTCGCCTACGTTCGGCCGGAAGGCCTGGGCTATTTCCGAGTCGGAGCAGCCTTTATTGGTCTTCCATCCAATAGTCGTGATACGATCCGGCGTTTTGTCAAAAATGCGGAAGAGGACTGAATTGACTGTCCAGGTGTAATTGGACATCATTTTTTGGGGCCTATCCAGTCACTGAAGCTTCTTCATGGGTTGGCTGAATTTAAAGCGTGTTGAGCGCCCCCTCCATGCCCATATCGTTAACCAAATGCCCAATACGATTAGCTCGATTGGTAGATTCAAATCGATTAATCGCTCCCGTTTTTTCGCTCGCGGCCTTTTTTCGGGCAGAACCTTCATTTTCGTAAATCGCAGGACCCGATAATTATCTCGCTCGGTCAACATGTACCCCGTTAAGTGTCCATCGGACTCGTACTCCCAAGGAAATCCCCTCGACCGCTTCTTTAGGCGTTCGAGTTCCACAGCCGTAATCGGTTTTGACAGGGCCAATTCCATCGGGCCCTCTATTTCAGGGCCGACCGGCCATTCTGATAAAATAACCAATTCCAGCGGGACTTGGCTTTGATCTTCGGCACCTGTCAGCGATGGCGGAGGCTGATGGACATTGTAGGCCGCATGGTCTGCCGGATGCGTGTATGCGATGATCGGCGTATAAAATGATTCAGTTGAATCACCCGCCTTTGGTGGGCTGACATCGACCGCTAGAAAGGTCCAACCTCGTTTTCTCAGGCTCCGCATCCATGTGATCTGACCTGGGGTGAGTGAAACTCCTCGCTGCATTAACCAGCGCCGACTGGCCGCCTCGTCTTTCAAGAATTCGTGGGTTGTGCTTTTCAGACTTCGAGTGTCGCCATCAGACTTATCCGTCGGCTCGAGGCCGACTTGCGGGACCACACAGCCACCAACCCAGGAGGTCACGTTTAAGTTTATGTTTCGCGTCGTATTAGAGATTGGGTGCAACTGCCTGAGCATGTTTTTAAAAGAGCGAATGTGTCCAAAGTTCGCTTTCGCTTTGCCCTGAACGGGCACGAACAAACTAAACGGTTTGGTCGCAGCGCGAACCTCAAGCCTAATCAGCGTCGTCTGCGTTGCTCTCAGTGTGTCGTACACGACGATGCCTTGCTCGCGTACAACACGCACTTTTTGGTCAACCTCACTGAGAATGAGAGCGGCCTGCGCAGGTTGATTCAAGATCACTGTACAGACCACAATCGTCATCAATCGAGCGAATGTTGATTCCGTGACAAATTGAATAACCGACTGCATCGGCCGTCGTCTCAAGTTGTGGTTTTGCTGAGTGTGCATCACAATCTTTTCAGGATCATTGGGCCGCCTAGCGAGCATACGGCCATACGCTTGAGGTAGAATGGGTGGCTGTCAGTGTCAACTAATATACGTTTGAGCGATAGGAACAGTAATTGGACGCGGGCTAGCTTGACACTAAAGCCCCGTGTACACTCTGTGTCGCTCCATTGAGTTTTAAACGGAGGAGAGAGCAAAATGGGCCGTACCATAGTCTCCAGCTTACTCGTGCTGTCTTTGATGGCGACCGCCAGCGCAGAGACACCCGCCGATGGCGAAGTCGAACCCAAATCAGGTGTATCGACAATCTTAGGGGAACTCGATTGGGGGGCTACGAAAAGTAATGTCCTGACCGATGCCGCCAAGCGCCTGGACGCCGAGTGGCGTGCGCAAATAAAGTCCCTAGACACGTTTCATCTCGATAAACTTAGAAAAAATAAGCGGGATGAACTGAAGAGAATTAATGACTCCTTTCGGTCTTTTTCTGCGGGCACAACTGGCTTGGAGTCGTCCATTGTTGGGGGTGAAATTGTCGCCGGCGAAAATGAGGCCCTCCTAGAGCAAACCGTCAACAACCAGTCGAGATACTATTTCTTTCGTCGAGGGCAGTTGTGGAAAATCGCGGTTGTATTCGATGCATCCAGTGCCAAGAACTTTGGCGATTTCAAAAACATGCTAGATGGCTCCTTCGGTAGAAAAGGCGAGCCGGCGAAAGAGATTCGTGGCGGACAAACGCACCAATGGATGGACAAAATGACCCTGGCGAAGGGGGTTGATTTGGTCGAGTTTTATCATGCTTACTTGGTGTTGTTCATTCAGAGAGGTGAGGGTGAAAGCCTCCAAGCGGCCCGGCAGTCGCGCCAGGCCAATCCAACACCAACGGCAGAGTCATCACTGGTCGATGATTTGCTTAGCGGATCTGGTGAATCTGACGAAGAAGACGAAAATATTGTGGACTCGCTCACGGGGTCCAAACATGAGGTTAATTTAAACCGTGCACGCCTTTTTGAGCAGCCAGCGATGCCCCAGTTCGAGTCGGCGAAGCCAGATCCGAAAAAGCGTCGTAAAGGAAAGCAAAAAAACAAAAAGAAAAAATAGCCTTTTGGTCATCGTCACTATATCGCCAGTCGCTTAAATCGTGTACTGAGGGAGCATATTTACTGTTCCAGCCATCGGCGAATGGAGGTCAATCATGTTACAAAGCAGACAGATAGCAGCAGTATGTATGGCGATTGGCCTTTTGTTCTCGGCTGCATGTGGTGGAGAAGACGAGGCTGAACAGCCGGTCGCTGAGCAAATACCCGGCCTTCCCGAGTTGGCTTATACCGATGGGCATCTTACAGCCGAGCAGCGTGGACTGCCCCTCGACGAGTTTGATCTACAAGTTCTACCCGGTATGCGAACGCACACCCCGGCTGAAATCAGCGCACTCTTCGACGTCGTCGTGATCAATGCACCATTCGTAAAGTGGCCGGCCGCATGCGCACCACAAAACGATGGAACTTCAGTCCAGCCCGCAGCGAAGGTCCGCCAACAGCTGGACGCGATTCGCGCGGCGGGCGTGACCAGTCCGACCGTCGCCGTAAACGTCGACATCATGACGCCCGGGCGTACAAATTTGTATCACGTTTGCTTCACCGAAGGAGCGAATCGACCCCGATTTGATGTCAGTGAGTATCAGCGGCAATTGAAGACGGCGTTTTCTGAGCTGGCTGAATTGGATGCAGTGAAATACATCACCATCGGAATCGATATGAACGTATATTATCACGCGACGATAGATGACAGCCGTCAGATTGATGATTACACCAACTTCATTTTGACCTATCGCGACCTCTTTGCGGACTTGAAGGAAAAACGCCCAGATTTGAAGATCGGACCAGGCATCAACTACACATATTTTCGGCGCCTATCCATGCCGGAGGTCGCGACTGAATACGGATTCGAACAGCCAGCGGCCGACGCCAGCGTCAATGCAAAGCGTGCCTTCGATAACACGGCGGCCTATTACGCAGATAAGAGGCTTGTCGAGCCGCTGCTCGCCAATGGACGTGGTGGCGCTCGTCAAATTACAGCCGATTTTCTGGGCCTTAGTTTTTTTCCTTTTCCCAACACCGACCCGTTCAATGGCGAGCCTGAACCCTCGGACGATGGGGCGAGGCAAGCCATCTTGGATTGGTACAGGCCGCTGCACAGCCTTGTGACCACGAACGACTCCATGGCTGAGATTCAGCTTCCCATTGTCGTCGTTCAAGCTGATTGGCCTGAGGGAGAAATTAAACGACCGAAGAAAGCAGCCTTCCTCAATGTTTTGAAGACAGCTTTGAGTCCATTTACCGTTGAGTGGTTCGCTTGGCGTCGATTTTCTGACTTACCTGATCCTGAGGTTGGGAGTCCGTGTGCGCAGTTCACCCGTGCAAGTGATCCGTCATTGAGCTTTCCGGCTGAGTATTGCGGAAGCGGAATTGTCGATCAGTATGGAACGGTTGAGGACGAAAACAGCGTTTTCCGAACATTAACCATCGACCCTTGAGCCGTTTTTCAAGGCGAAAGTAGCTGCGGAATGCCAACAATTAAGTTTGCTCCGACATTTTTAACTGAAGAGGCCATTACTATCACCATGCCGTCAGGGGCGTCTCTCTTAGATGCGGCTGTTGAGGCAGGGGTCCCAATGGGCGATGCCTGTGGCGGCAATTGCGGATGCAGCACATGCCACGTTTTCGTTGTTGCCGGCTTAGATAGTCTCAGTGATATGGAAGACGATGAAGATGACATTCTTGGTAAGGCCGACGATGTCCGTATGGAGAGCCGCCTTGGGTGTCAGGCGATCGTTGGAGACATCGACTTAGTCGTCGAGATCTCTCGAGAAAGTCAGCAGTCATTCATCAATGAACACCCCGAATACCGAGACCGAGCTGATGAGATTAAATAGCCTGCTGGGTTGTTAGCATCATGGGTTACGAACTGAACATTGCCCTCCGGCATCTGAGGGCAAATAAATCCAAGGGACTGTCGCTGGTGGCTTGGCTTTCGATCATCGGTGTTGCCGCGGGCGTCGCCGCTTTGGTCGGCGGTTTTTCTGTCACCAGTGGGTTCAACAAGGCCTTTGCTGACAAACTTCTCGGCGTCACTGCTCACGTCAAGGTGATGAGACCTGCAGACCCAGCTCAGGTCATGAACTTAGCGGACGAGATACCGGGGATTATCTCGAGTTCGCCGGCCACGCAGGAACAGGCGCTGATCACCGGGCCCGGTGGCTCGGTGGGGAGCATCATAAAAGGAATCGATGGCGCTCGGGCCAGCCAGACTTTGGGCTTGGAAGAACAAATCATCGAAGGCCGCCTATCAGATTTACGCGCTCGGCGTGATGGAGCGGCGCCGACGATTATTCTCGGCGAACAATTAGCGCGTTCCATCGGGGCAAAGGTTGGCGATATCGTCTCTCTTTTGTCGCCGTCTCACAGCAA
>PCCS01000004.1 GCA_002731825.1 Myxococcales bacterium | reverse complement strand
CTTGTGTCTCGTCGCGTTTGTCCGCGTCATCTTCGTCCGCGTCATCTTGAGAGACCTCGTCAGCTGGGACAGATGGGTCATCGCTGACGTCATCTTCGTCCGCGTCATCTTGAGAGACCTCGTCAGCTGGAACAGGTGTGTCATCGCTGACATCATCTTGAGGCGCAGCGTCTGTGGCGTCTTGCGTCTCGTCGTTTTTGTCCGCGTCATCTTGAGAGATCTCGTCGGCTGGGACAGATGGGTCATGGCTGACGTCATCTTGGGGCGCAGCGTCTGTGGTGTCTTGCGTCTCGTCGTTTTTATCCGCGTCATCTTGAGGGCTCTCATCTGCACAAACGACTGATTTACCCTCTTTCCTCGAGCGCCGCTTCTTTGATTTACGCTTTTTACGCGCACGTTGACGGTCGCGCTTAGACTCAGCTTTCTCCTGTTTTTCCAGGGCGTCCGCTTCAGCTCTCGCAGCGGCCCGCTCGGCATCTAGATCCGATTCATCTGGACGATCCAGCGATTCGATCCGAGTGTCTGTCTCTTCAGATGACGTGGTCGTCTCATCGGTTTCGGCTGTGTCCTGGTGCGTGTGGGTCGTATCTTCAACGCCGTCGGTAGCTCCGTCAGACAAGGGCGCGTCTGGTGTTGGCATTTCATCAACGTTGGTTTCATCGATGGACAGTGTGGGCTCGGCCGCTAACTGGTCAGATGCTCCACCGAACAGACTTTTTATTAACTCAACAAGTCGCTTAATAAACGCCATTGTTATTTGCACCCTTTTTCATCGAAATCGGTCTGAGCACCTTTTTCAGTTTGCTATGTGTGGCCTGATGATTTCCCGGAGCAGGCGAACGAGGCGTCGACTTGCGCGTGTAGATTTCTGAGCTTCATTGAATGCTGACTTAATTGTAGCGACAGCGTTCAAGCCATCGGCACCATCAACAAAAGCCTGGACCGTTTTTTTAAGCTCACCGTCGAGTCCGGGATCATTCCGGAGTGATTCGACAAACGTAACGATGGAATCAATGTCATCTAGAAAAGCCGAGGAGACCCGAAGTTTCAGATGGACTTCGGAGGTAAACGCATCCAGATCATCGCAGGCTTCGGCGATCTCATCGACGAAATCGTCCACCGAAGATGTGTTTGAGTCCGCTTTCGCCTTTAATTGCCCTACCTCTTGCTCAAGGTCTTCGACTTTACGTTCGAAGTGAGCAACCTGCTTTTCAGCGTCCTTAACTTTATCCAATTGTTCGTTCTGTTCTCTGACAAAGTCGACCTCTTTGCTGTTTAACAGTCGATTTTGTTGTTCGAGAGCGTCGACCCGCTTGAGAGCTGACGCTAACTCATCGCGGAGCGCATTGAGCTTTCCGTCATCTGCGCTCCTGGGCTCTATCGTCGGTGGATTGGATTTTGCACCGGGTGTCTCATCGATCCCAAATGCGTCTTGGACACCAATGGTTGGCCTCGAAATGACCTTCGGGTCTGGCTCAGGGCGCGGGTCCAAATCATCAATCGTTCCAACCAGTCTAGGGGCTGGCGGAGTTTCGATGATGTCACTGACTTCGCGGGTAAACTCTTCGACCAGAAAAGTGACTTTAAAATCGCCACATCTCACTTCGTCCCCTTCATTTAGAGACTCTTTCTCGACCCGCTGGTTATTTACGAAAGTCCCATTTGAACTTTTTAGATCTTCAACATACCAAGCACCTGTTTCAAACCAGACGCGTGCATGACGTCTCGAAACCGAGGGCTGGTTTACGAAAAGCGTACATTGTGGATGGCGTCCAATGGTCGCCTTCGATTTCTTATCTAACGCTATATCCTGCTTACTTCCATCATCGGCTTGGTAAACTAAGCTGGCTTGGGCTGCCATGTCTTGCCTCTCATTATAATCCTGCGAGCTGTACCATACCTGGATTCGGCTTGGAGTTTAACAGCAACGAGAAACAATTCGGAATCCGTAAGCCAGACAGCCATGTTTCCTCTATTTGATACGCTCGAGAGGGCCTAAATATCAATGGCAACTTTGACAATTGCAGCCGTGATATTATCGTTGCCACCACGCGCGTTCGCCTCGTCTACGAGGTCTTTCACAACCAGGTCTAAATCATGACTTCGATCTTTCAACATTTGGCCGATTTCAAAGTCGTGAAGTAGGTCGGTCAGTCCATCTGAGCACATGAGATATTGGTCGCCTTCTTTTGGCTCGACGACCGCGATGTCAACCTGAACATCGTCGTCCATTCCTAACGCTCTCAGAATGACGTTTGACCCCGCGTGAAGTTTCGCTTCCTGCTCTGTAAGTAAGTTAGATCGGGTTAATTCCCCAGCTAAAGAATGATCGTCTGTCAGGCGTTCAAAGACATCACCACGAAGACGATAACAGCGGCTATCGCCGACATGAGCGACTGCAAGACCATCATTTGGATCGTAATGCATTAAGACGATGGTTGTGCCCATCCCGTCGCACGTTGGATCCGATTGCGACCGATTATACACCCGAACATTTGCAACGCGGACTGCATTGGACACGGTTGACTCGGTGAGTGTGGCGCCGGGTATTCGATCAAAGGGCAGTACGTCTGGTTCATGATAACGCCATCGAGACATGTAATCCGCGACGCTTTCGACCGCTAGGTTTGCGGCCACCTGGCCTGATGCATGGCCCCCCATACCGTCTGCGACAATCCAAAACTTCTCGGCGTCGTTCATAAAAACCGCGTCTTCATTCGTGGCTCGAACACAACCGATATCGCTTTGTGCTGCCGACGAAAAGGCATAGGAGACTTGGTCAATTGATTCCAAACTGTTCGAACTCATGAGTGATGACCTTCGGCGTCCAGCGAGACTTCTGGCGCCTCATTTTTTAGCCAATTATTTATTTTTGAAAGATAGTGATCGCGACGGCTCTCACTGGTCGCCTCGACCCGAACAACGAGTACGGGCTGGGTATTGCTCGCACGGATGAGACCCCAGCCATCTTCAAATTCGATCCGGACCCCGTCGATCAGCGACACTGCGTGGCGTTCTGAAAAGTAAGTAGCCGCTCGTTCAGTCACCTCAAATTTAGCCGCATCCGAGCAGCTTACGCGAATCTCAGGTGTCACATACGTTTGAGGTAATGAATCGATCAGATCGTCGAGTCTTTCGGTTGAATGAGACACAAGCTCAATGAGTCGCCCACCGGCATACACGGCATCGTCAAAGCCAAAAAAACGATCTTTAAAGAAAAGATGCCCGCTCATTTCTCCGGCTAGAACGGCTCCGGTTTCTTTCATTCGGGCTTTGATGAGTGAATGGCCGACCTTCCACATTTCTATGTTGGCTCCAGCGTGCCTCAAGGTATCGTACATGACTTTCGAACACTTCACCTCGCCAACCATCCGAGCACCAGGTTGGGCCTTGAGAATCTCGAGTCCAAATAGGGTGAGTAGTTGGTCTCCCCAGATCATTCGCCCACGTCGATCGATGGCACCAATTCGATCAGCATCCCCATCGAAAGCGATCCCGAAGTCGGCCCCTACGGTCCGAACGTGTTCCGTTAGATCAACGAGATTTTTTTCCACTGTTGGGTCAGGATGATGATTCGGGAAGTCTCCATCTGGTTCACAGTACAATTCATGAACTGTGGCGCCCATCCTCCGATAGAGCTCACCGGCAGCGATACCACCCGTTCCATTTCCAGCATCGATCACGATGCTGATGGGTTTATCGAGTGGGTTCAATCGACTGGCCAGTGAATTAAGATAGTCCGGTAAAATATTTAAATCGTCGATGGTGCCTGCGCCCAATTCAAAGTCCGATGATTGAATCATCTTGCTGAGTTCTTGGATTGAGTCTCCATAGACAGAGGCCGTTCCTGCACAGAATTTGAAGCCATTCCAATCGGACGGGTTGTGGCTGCCCGTAATGGACACAGCGCCGTCTACAGTAAGGGTATGCGCCGCGAAGTAGACCATCGGGGTTGAGACCAGACCGAGATTGACCACATTTATGCCTGTTGACAGAAGGCCCCGAGCAAAATCTTCGCTCAAGCGGTGTCCGCTGTGACGACAATCACGGCCAATGGCAATTTTATGACCGCCGCGTCGCTTGATCATGGAACCAAAAGCTCGGCCAAGGGCGTCCACGAACTCCGAGTTCAAGTCTGTCTCGGCGATCCCTCGAATGTCGTATTTTCGAAAAATATCTTGGTTAAAAGTGGTCACTAAAGCAGCCCCTCTGATTCGGAATTACGAAGTGCGGAGACAATTTTACGCACGTCTTGAGCTCGGTCTCTGGGGCAAACTAAAATGGCATCCTCGGTCTGCACGACGACCAGGTTGTCAACACCGAGCAAAGCAACCGTAGACGTATCGGCATACACCACATTGTCACCGGACTCTACGCTTACGCAGCGTCCTTGAATCACATTGCCGTGGTCGTCGACATCGGCATAATCCGACAGAGCGCCCCAGTGTCCTACGTCGTTCCAACCGATGTCTGCTGTGAGCACTTTGATTTGAGGGTCGCCCACGTCTTCACTGATGGGCTCCATAATGCCGTAGTCGATACTGACCGACGGCATAGCAGTAAACGCCTGTTCCAATTCGGTCCAATAGTGTGGGGAATTTAAATGGGCTTCGATTGCCGATAGCCCTTTAGAGACCTCGGGTAAATGGGTCGCGTACGCATCCAAAAGCGTTTGAGCGGTAAAAAAGAACATACCGCTATTCCACAGGTACTGCCCTGACTCGAGATAAGTTTTAGCTGTCTGGAGGTCGGGCTTTTCGACAAAGCGATCGACGTCATGGAGGCCATCGGACTCGAATTTGGTCTGCGTGCCTATGTGTCCCTTGAGCTTGATGTAACCATAGCCAGTCTCGGGGCGATTGGGTTTGATTCCCAATGTGACAATATGGCCCTTTTCGGCCAGCTCACAGGCTCGATTGACTAAATTTTGATAGGTTGTCACGTCAGTAATGTGATGATCTGCTGGAAGGACAACAAGAACCGCATTGGGATCGTGTCTTGCGATATGAACAGCAGCAAGGCCAATGCAAGGCGCGGTATTTCTAGGGCAGGGCTCAACGACGAATCGGTCATCCGAGAAGCCTGGCAGGCATGCTTTGAGTTGCTCGACATGAATCTGGCCTGCAACGACGGTGCAGCGGTTGACGTCGATCAAACTCTTCAATCGATTGATGGTTTCAACGATCAAGGGCCGCTCAGTCCCAATGTTAAGGAACTGCTTTGGACGCATTTGCCTGGATAGCGGCCAGAATCGAGTCCCAGACCCCCCCGCCATGATTACGGCCCAAATCGCCATCAGTTCTTTCGCTCCATTGGGTCTTCCCAAGGCGGAACCTCTTCGTTTCTAGGCGTCGCCGTAGGATCGATAGTAACCCGTGGGGACCCGCTTTCCAGGTCATCCGCATCGTCAGATTTTGGAGGGGCAACCGATGCGATCCACTCACGGATATTTGGCAGCGTCTCGTCATTCCATTGCGGGCTGACTCTGATCTTTACGAAATGACCGAATAACCCAGTGACCATGGTCTCGAGTTCTTCTAGAAGGTACATTCTCTCGTAGAATCTTTCGTCATCATCTTTCGATAGAGCCGCTGGAATTTTAACGCCCGTATATGACATGTCTGCGCCTTTAATGACCGCAGACCATTCCCGACTACCTTGAACAAATCGAAGTCTTGCTTCGGTTGCCAGCTTTCCCAAACGAAGTGCTGATCTTGCCTCGAGACTTGTTGGCGGATGGCCTCCTCGAAAATGATTTTCTTGAGCATTCACTGTCGTTGAGCCCACAACCAATCGATCGTCAAACCAAACCTCGAATGGTGCTTCGAGAGCCGGCAGTTGAAAGCTTTCACCCACCGATTCGGTGTGATACCAGAGCCAAGTCAAAAACTCGGGCCCTACGAATGCGACTCGGTTAATTCGTGACAATAAGTCCATACTGACTATACCTCCGTCATTGCTTGAACTGCGGTATCTGCATAAACGAAGTAGCTGGGTTCAATGGCCTCCAATTGGTCTCGTTCAGATGCGAGTAAACCCGATTGCGTCGACTGAGCCGCCCCATATGCGCTATGAGGCAGCAGGGTCATGCCAAATGTCGTTTCAAACAAGTCCATAAAGTCTGTGTTCATTCTCTGGCTTGAACTAAAGAAGCGCACCATTCCATCGGATAAATTCCAGACCATGTCGATGACTTTGGTCGAGGGTAGGATTCGCCGTTTGAGTTCCATAACCACCCGTTCTTTAGCCTCCGCATGTTCGTACCGAGATAGGCTTTCCCGCTTTTGTTCTTCCATGACTCGCCTGACCTCGGCCTCCGTGTAGAGTTTGAGAGTCGTCGCTGGAATGGACCAGGCGTCGACTCGGAGTCCTAAGACGAGATAATCGGTCATTACGTATGCGCTGGGATCAAGGTCTGTATCCAGGGCGAATTTGGGGTCGCACCACCCGATAGACCGGTCCTGATCTTTTGACGGGTCCAGTGGATAAAAAAGATTGCGTTGAATGCCCTCATCGAAGGCCTTCAAATAGTCTCCAGAAAGAGAGTCGCGAACGCGATATTGTCGATAAGTTAGACTTCCGGAAAATGCGCCCACATAGGCCTCCATTATGTCAAAAATGTCCCCAAATAGCCCAATACGGGTGGCGCATCCTATCGATTTACTGACTTTTGTCCAGGGAGAAACGGTCTTTGTGGCCGAACATGATAAATTTCGCTATTGATGCAAATCATTGCCATCTCGCAATATCGCCCCTAATTTAGCCATGAATCAATTGCAATGTCCGATATCAAATCATGAACCAAACGCGTCACATTTGGGTATTACTGGTCCTTTTTTGCGCTTGCCCGAGCCGCAATCACGCTCAAACGAGCGGTGCGTCTGAAGGGGTCTATTTGACACCACAAGCGTCTGATGATCTGACGGAAATGGAACAAGAACTCATTAAACGTTTGAGAAAAGAAGGACGACGACATTATGCCAACGGTGCATACAAACAGGCCGTTAAGAAGTTTGAAGAAGCATACAAAATATCCGGCGATGATACGTTCTTGTACGACCTTGCCCTAACCTTTCATGTGCTGCGTGATTGGGACCGCTGCGTTGGACTCTTGGGGCGGTACATTGAAACGGCGCCTGCCGGGCCTAAAAAAGACCGCGCCTTTAATACGATGCAGAGTTGTAAAGCGAGGCGCGAAATCAGCCAGACCTTGCGAATCGATACTCGGCCCAGGGGCGCACGCGTTTATTTAAACAATCGCAAGACAGCGTCAAAGGGCCAGACGCCCCTTGTTTTAAAAGTCAAACCCGGCGTGAAGCGTATTTGGCTCATACTGGATGGACATGAGCCGGTGATCAGGGATGTAGATGTGAGCCGAACAGCACCAATGCATCTCACCGTCGACTTGAAACGGCGTCTCGAAAAAGGGTGGTTGTTTGTAGACAGTGATGTTCGGGATGCTCAAATCTACTTAGATGGACAACCCCTTCAGCTCACGCCGCAGTTGAACCCATTGGCAGTCGCTGCAGGGCGTCATCAAGTCCAGCTTAGGAGACAAGGTTTTGATCCATTCCAAGCGTTTATCAACATCGAACGGTTTCAGCTGACTCGAGTCGATGCAGCTATGGCAAGGTCCAGTAGTGCATCGACGTGGCGCTCTTCACTGGGGTGGACCGCTGTTGCCCTAGGGGTCGTTGCCGTCGTCGGTGGTGGGGTTGCGACCCACTATGCGGACAAGGAATACAATGACACGCCGACTTTTGAGCGGTTGCAGAATTATGAATATATGAGTTACGGCATCGGGGGGACGCTGCTGAGCGTCGGGACAGGCTTAGTTTTGTGGGACACCTTTAGGAATCATATTTTGGCCGAAGAGAGAAACCCTCTTTATGGTCAACCTATGGAGACCCCCGACCCTGATCAATTGGACCGCTGATGTTTGACCGCTCCATACGAATTTTACTTATCGTTGTAACGGCCATTGTCTGCGCAGGGTGCGCCGAGGGCTTGACCCCGCCAGGGCCAACGCCCCTGATTTTTTTGACGGGGGGCGCCACAGACAGCCCGTTCATCATCGGTCGAAGCGAGCCGTTTCCGTGTCAACGAGCAAAAATCAATGGACAAACGATTCAACTACCCAACTCTGATTGGGTCGAGTCAGAGCGGATTGAACATCCTGTAGATGTAAGATCATTTTGCATAGACCAGCACGAAGTCACACTGGATCAATATCGGCATTGCCAGATGCGTGGCACGTGTGGACGACCAAGGTTTAGTAACGCCGGTGATGATGACCAGGCCGGGTTTATTGCCCGCTACTGGAGTGATCCTGGACAATATGGATCCCATCCGGTGGTTGGAGTCGCCTGGGAGGACGCTCAAGCCTACTGCCAATTTCGAGGCGGGCGCTTGCCAACGGAGATCGAATGGGAGTTTGCAGCCAAAAGCCGAGGATACGCGATTCCGATCATCGAGGAACCGAGTCTGATCGCATCTATCGATGGCGACTGTGACTCTGCCTCCCATGCCGGACAGATTGCTCTTGGAGCCTGCTCCAATGGACCCGTGGCCGTTCAAACCCCTGGGCTCGATGTCACCCGTGATGGTGTCTTAGGCGTGTACGGAAATGTCTCTGAATGGACGGCTGACGAAGCTGATCTACTTGCATATTGTGCGCCTGCATATCGAACAGAGACCTACTTTAAGCGTGATAGAACAGGCATTATTTCCTCGACATTTGAGCCCTCATTATTCACTGCGTTAGGTCCAGAATGCATCGACCTAGACGAAAATAATGTTGTGAGCGGTGAATGTTATGCTCGCCTCCACACCGATTCCGATGCCTGTAATCAAGCATGCATTACCCTGGAGTCGGAAATGCCAGGCTCCGGGACCGATTGCCTTAAAGCCTGTATACGTGAATTTGAGAGTTGCGCTGAAGACTGCGTAGACGATGGGATTGCCTTTTTGTGTGGTCAACTCGATGGGTATGATGGCTGCAGACCGATGCCCTGGTGCAAACCCGATGAGACTCGAGAATCTGACAGACCCCATTCGTCGACTGGACCCGGCCGCGTTCCAGGTCACATTGTTCGAGGCGGCCATTTTCAAATGGTACAAAGCTGTAAAGCCAGGGTGACGCAGCGACGCTCCGTCGTAGAAGCCGAATCAACCCTCGGATTTAGGTGTGTGTTCGATGGAACCTCTAGGCCATGCCGCGCTGTGCAGCAAAGGACAAACTAGCCCTATTCCATTTCGAAATCGATGTCATCATTCTGCCGTTCGCTGGTGCTCTTGTGTGGACGGCCGACCTGAGTTTTTTTTATGATTTCGGCGGCCGCCTCTGGCTCCTTGGTGACGCGCTTTTTTGCCGCAGTATCGGCCCCGCGTCTTGGTTTCGGTGTGCGCGCCTTAGTTCGAGTTGAAACAGGCACTGGGCGAAGCGAGACAAGCGTTCTTTTAACTCGGCGAACCTCATCTTTAGGATCCACCAAAAACCGCTCCTTCTGATAGCCCTCCAGTCGCGCTTCGATGACTGATTTCTTAGAGACATCGATGGTTTTTGGTGTTTGGCCTAGACGTTGACCTGTATTCAAATCGATCAGTTTTGCTCCCGGCGGAACCGTGTCCAAAACAAACGGGTCTCGTTGCTCTTGCTTGGGCGCGACGACAGCTGCGGTCAAATCGCTTTTTAGATTTATTGAGGCGGGCTGTTGATCGTCAGAAATAGGTACCTGTGACCGATCAGTTAATGGGGCGTTTTGTATTGTCTCCTCTTGAGTCTGCCCGTAGTACAGGCCCAATGCGAGAAGGACAGCACCGGCCAATGCGCCTGCTAAAACCGACTTTGGGAACCGATAACTGGGCGCAGGTCGCTCCGGTGTCTTCAGTTCCTCGCTTAGGTCGAGTTCACTATTAATCTTGCGATCTTTGACTCTGATCAGTTGGGAGAGGGCATGTTGGTCCGATTCATTTGCATCGGTTCTTGAACTGCGCTCCAGCATGTCAAGATCAGTTAAAAAGTCACGGACTGAGCGGTAGCGAGAGTCTCGGTTTTTCTCGAGAGCCTTCATCACAACGGATTGCACCGCTGGATGATATCCATGACTGGGATCGATCTCTTCGAATGACGCCGGCGCCCGATTGGCATGGTCCATCAATATGGCCAGGGGGTTTTCGCCATCGAAGGGCACAGTGCCTAAGAGCAATTCATAGAGAATAATGCCGACTGAATAGAGATCTGATCGCCCGTCTAGGTCGATGTTCTGAGTCTGCTCGGGCGCCATATATTTTGGCGTTCCAAAAACAGCGCCCATTTGGGTGAGCGTTGTATCGCTATCGTCTGCTTTCCTTAATTTGGCGACACCGAAATCCAATACCTTAACGAATTCGGAGCCATCACCTATGCGCGTGATAAAAATATTGTCCGGCTTCAGGTCGCGGTGAATCACGCCGGCGGCGTGCGCTTGCGCAATTGATTTCAACACTTGGCGGACGATGAGACATGTCCGATTTAGCGTCAATCGGCCTGTGCGCTTGAGGAGACTCTTCAGGGTCTCACCGACAAGATGCTCCATGACGATATACAAAGACCCATCTGTTTCACCAAAATCATAAACGGAGATGGTGTTCGGATGAGTCAGTTTGGAGGCCGCTTGTGCCTCTTGATGAAATCGTCTGACCACCATTGGGTTTTCTGCAAATTCTTGATTGAGGACTTTGATGGCTACAGTTCGATCAACACTGGGTTGTTCAGCGGCATAAACGGTCCCCATACCGCCCCGTCCGATCACGTCTTTGAGTACATAGCGACCGCCCAGTGTTGTGCCAACGAGTTGATTAGCTCGGTCATAACCGGCATCCAGGACATACGCTGTTGAATCGTCCGCTTGAGATGTCTCCGAAAGGTCTGCCTCGTCTGCTCCAGGCGCATAAAGTGCTGGTTCAACCGATGGTTTGGACTCCAATAGGTGCTGTGATAGGTCGATGTTTTCAACCATGCCTGTGCCATCAAACGGACAAATATCCGCCTCACCTCGGTACCCGCAGGTCGGACAGCGTTTGGCATTGATGATGGTCTTATCCGTCTCCATACCCTATAGGCTAGGCCGACTCACACCAATCGTCAAAGTCTGCGTTTCTTATGCTTTATTTCAGTCTACCCTTGATCCTGAGGGCCGAAGGTCGTAAACCGGCCAACATGAAAGATAATCAAAGCTATTATGATGATTTCGCCGGTTGGTACGAAAATGAGCGACACCATGGTTACCATGCGCTCCTAGACCAACTTCAAATAGAGGTCGCAATGCCCCTTTGCGAAGGCAAAGATGTGCTCGAACTGGGTTGCGGCACGGGCCTCATTCTCAAAGAAATAGCACCCAAAGCCCGCTCGGCAAAGGGAATCGATATTTCGCCGGGTATGCTTGAACAGGCAAAGGGTCGAGGCCTTGATGTCCAGGTTGCCAGCGCGACCGAGCTTCCATTTGAAGACGAGAGCTTTGATGCCGTCTATTCATTCAAGGTACTCGCCCATGTAGAAGACATCGAGAAAGCGATGTCTGAAGTTGCACGGGTTCTCCGACCTGGTGGACGAGCCGCTTTGGAGTTCTATAACCGCCGGTCGCTCAGATATTTGATTAAACGGCTCAAGCGGCCCCACCAAGTGAGTCAGGCCACCACTGATGACATGGTCTACACGCGGTATGATACCCTTGCGGACGTAGCTGGCTACTTGCCCGACAGCCTATCGGTTGACGAAACGCGAGGCATTCGTGTTTTTACGCCCTTTGCTCAGGTTCACCTGGTCCCAGGCGTGAAGCATGCCTTTGCTCACATGGAGCGTGCTGCGCGTGATAATGCACTGACCCGTGGCTTTGGTGGCTTCTTGGTCGTCATTTTGAGTAAGAGCTAATCCGATTAGTCGGGTCACCCCACGCTACAAACCGCTTCGAAATGTGCTGGGCCAAGCTTGTCCCAGGTCTGCTCTTGAGCATATTGTTGATGCTTTAAAGACATCTCACTTCGATGCTTTTCATTATTGATCAACCTTATAATCGCTGTTTGAAAAGCCTCACTGTCACCGACATCGACGGGGATACAGTCCGCTTTAAGCGCGATTTCGCTGATGCCACCACTTGGATTGACAACGCTGGGTACGCCAGCCGCAAGCGCTTCGATCAATGCCACTGGGTGGCCTTCGGTCCGGGTCCCGATTTGACGGCTGGACTGGACAAACACAGTGGCCTCTTCGAACAGCGCTTCTCGTTGAGCGGGTGTAATCATGCCCGGAAGGCAAATGTCTAATGGGCTGTATCGGGCGTGTTCTTCAAGAGCGTTCCGATAGGGGCCGTCACCCGCAGCAACCCAAAGAAGATCTTTTTGATCCTTGAGAGCATCGAACACAAGGTCGAGTCCCTTAATCTCAACATGTCGACCCAAAGTGGCCACGATGGGTCGTCCATTTGCTTGTATCTTGAGCCACTCCCTGAATGCAGGATCAGCGTCAGCGCGACAAATGCCCATGGGGATCACTTTCTGTTGCGCTCGTGGTGGCCGATCAAGCAATGAGTTGAAGCGGGCCCGAAGATCTTCACTGACGAAGATGACTGAGCGGCATTGGCGGTCGGCAACTTGGCAGATGCGCTTTGAAATCGTTCGAGGCATCGCTTCAATAAGGGAAATATCGCCACCGTGGGCGTACCCATGCACAGGAATCTCTGTTCTGATGGCTGCTGCGAGCCCGGCATACACCGATGGCAATAGCCAATGGCAGACTAGGGAATCAACATCTGTGATTAGACGCCGCGTTGTTTTGACCATCTCGAGAGTAATGGCCGCGCCGCGCACCGAACCCCAAAGCGGTTTAGTCTGTATCTCATCGGGGGCACCTGACCCTCTCAGTAGGCCACCAATATCTCGAAATCCGACATACGGACACCGACCTAAGGGGTCTTTTGTCGCCGGTCCGATGACGCGAACGTTTGCACCTAAGGTCTGCATTTGGTCAGCCCAGCGCTCGATGAATGGCCCTCTGAACGGATCAGCTTCTGTTGGATACGATGTCGTTAATGCCAGAAGATTCATGGACATCCCTCAAAAAAAGCGCGAGCCATGTCGCTGTTCATAGACTAGACGTCTTCACGCAAACATAAGATGCTCTTACTTTTAGCGACGATGAACAACCTGACTGGATGGGTTTGGATTCAGTCGTGACGTCTCCAGTCGCTGCCGTATGTGGCGGCGGACACCCGATCGAATGAGAAGCCAAAAAATTGGGAAGACCACTTTATGAATGCGTATGCCTGAGGATTCGGAGCCATAAATTGGACTGACAGGTCGATCAACAACGCGTGCTTGCACCTCGGCTAATTTGGCCAACACATCATTTGGAAACCCATATCGGCAATAGAGCGACTTCAAATCCATACTGCGAAGGGTTCTTGAGGAGATGGCTGTGTATCCACATTGAGAGTCTCGGATATGTTCATAGCCGCTGCTCCAGCGAGTCAACACAGTTAAAGCAGCATTTCCAATTCGGCGACTCAGCGGCATTCGGGACTTTAACTCCGGATGGCCAAGTCGGTCGCCTTTCACGTAGTCCGCTTGGTCCGCCACCAGCGGATCGAGTAGGCTGTTCATCTCATCTGGATCCATTTGAGCGTCAGCTCCAACCACCACGACCGCGTCAGCATCGAGTTCTAACGCCTTACAGTAGCCCGTCACGATCGCGGCACCGACGCCCTTGTTTTCCCTGTGATGAACAACGTTGACTCGCCGGTCTGGCCATTGACTTGCAATCTCTCCAGTGCCATCAGTGCTGCCATCGTTGATGACGATGATTTGGTCTACAAAGCTTGGAATTGTCTCAAGCGTTCGGGGCAGTAAAAGATTTTCTTGGTGAGCTGGAATCACCACACAGATCTTAAGATTACCGTACATTTCAGACGTTTTTTCCAATCATCGGGTCGCGCAGGTGTCTATCTGATGGGGCGCAGCGCATCGCGTCTGAGGTGTTTTCAAACAGACATGGATGTATTTTTTTGTACATTTGCTCAGCCATACAGCCTCCCCGGTAAAGTATGAACTCGCTCTCTGCGTCGCCGCATCATGCCAGATGTTTACTTGTTTTTCGAGACTGCTATTGGATCGATCGTCAGCGCAATCTTGGTGGTCCAAATTTTCGTTTCTTTTTGGGTAGTCTGGCGGGCAGGGGTTCGACGATCACATCGCCTGAGACCCGAGCTTGGCAGCCCAATCTCTCTTGGGTGATATGATACAAATTGCCGATTAACTCGGTCTCTAATGCGCCAGGTGTGGATAGGTTTTCAGGATTTTCGAGGACCTTTACCTTGCATTGCACGCATGCACCAATTCCATTGCAGAGAGTTTGCACGGGTGCATCGCATGTACGTGCTGCGTCGAGCAGACTGTCTCCGACTGCAACATGGGTGTGCCATTCACCTTCAGAGTTCTTAAAAATGACGCTGATTTTTTCGTCTTGGCTCATGTCTGTACTCGGCGCTCTGTCAATTCGTTTTGAAAATGTTCAAAACAGATGCTCTTGAGCCTTTCTGCTCGTTCTTTCTCTGATCCGGTTCCACTGTCTTTGGTCATGATGGGTGCGAGCGCGGTGACCGAACATGCGCGATCAGCTCGGATGGACAAGTCCTTTGCGCCTTTGACCATCAATTCGTGTGTCCCGCGTAGAACCAAGGGAATAATAGGTAGATCATGTCGAACGGCTGCCATGAATGCACCGATCCTAAAATCCTTCAGCTGGCCGTTTTCACTCCGTGTGCCTTCTGGGAAGAAAAGGACACTGGCGCCTTCTTCAACGACTTTCGCAATGCCCTGTTCAACCAACAGAGCCCGTTGGTCTGAGTCTAGGTCTCGTCGGACGGGAATGTGTCCAGCCAAACTGAGATACCACCCAGAGAAAGGGACCTTGAACAAGGTTGATTTGGCCAGCCAGCGATAATCGCGCTTGAGAAAGCCGCCTAGCACCAAAATATCCAGGGTCGACAGATGATTCGCAACTAAGATGGCTTGTGGGTTTGCCTCTAGATGATGCGAACCATACAGATGTCTTTGAATCTTCAGGCCGTTCGCAGAATCCCGGCACCATCGGTACATGCACCACTGGGTGAGTCGGCGCGCACCCGGTATCCAACCGATCGAGCACCCAATGGTTCCGTAAAAGACGGCGCGCGCGGCTGTTTGGCCCCAGTTGTAAGATGCTCTTAGGTAATTCATCACGGCTGTCTAATTATGCTACTCTCGGGGCGCGACTTATACCGAATTGAATTGTTTTCTGCCAGTTGTACATCTTTTTACTGGTGGTTTGGCCTAAGGGTTGCATGACGATTGGGCCTGATTGGTCTGTTTTGAGGATCTCCGATGGAACACCTCGGTCCGTACAAAATTATCCGTAATATCGCCAGTGGTGGTATGGGAGAAGTGTATCTGGCCGCCCTCGAGCGCACTGGTGGATTCGAAAAGACAGTCGCACTCAAATGTATCTTGCCGCGTCTCATGGGAGAGCAAAGATTCATTGATTTGTTTGAGAGAGAGGCGCGCTTAGCAGCGGTCCTATCGCACCGAAATATCGTTCAGATTTTTGATTTTGGTCGGTCCGATGATCGGGCTTGGTTGGCTATGGAATATGTTCAGGGTGTCGATCTTAAGCGTCTTGCTCGTCGGGTCCAGAGCCTACCCCTCAACCTGATTGTCGAAATTGGCATTCAATGTGCGCGTGGTCTCCACTATGCCCATCGAGCAAAGGATACTCGAGGTCATTCTCTGAACATTATCCACAGAGATGTATCGCCCCAAAATATCCTATTGTCCTATCAAGGAGACGTTAAAATCGCGGACTTTGGCTTGGCTCATGCTGCGGCGCAAGGCATTGACGATGATGGCGTTCTTAAGGGCAAATTTGGTTACATGAGTCCAGAACAAGCCCTGGCTAAGCCACTGGATGAACGAACTGATCAATTCAGCCTGGGTATCGTACTTTTCGAATTATTGACGGGTGTTCGAGCCTTCTATGATTCGGAGGGCGCGTCGACAACTCTGTCCCGGATTCGTGATGGGCGTCTGCGGGCATCTCTATCAGACGTCCAACCTAAAATACCTCAGACCATTAGGCTCTGTATAGAACGTACGCTGTCTACGGATCGTCGAGACCGATTTGCTGATATGGGGCAATTTGCCGCAACCTTAGAATCGGCCGCTCAAGCGTCCGGTCTCAGGTTAGGGGTCTCCCAGTTGGGGGAATGGCTTCGGGCGACACTGCCGGAACAAGACGATGTGAGTGTGGCAGAGGCCGGATTTACTGGCGAAGGCACAGCCGTTGCAGCCGACCCAATACTCACCTCAGGACTTCCAACCGACTGGGGGCAAGCAAGTGCTGTCTCTGCAACAGATGATACCTTCGCAGCCAGTCTTCCGGGCACAGGGCCACTCATTCCCAAACCCGTGACGTCTGCCCGCGCGACGGAACCCAGCGATTCTACACCGTCTCAATTCTCAGCGACTTTGCTCGATGTAGAGTCCAACTCCAGCGCGAATGCACATTGGAGACTGCTTATTATGGGCATCCTGCTCGGTTTGTCCGTTTTGATGCTTGTCTACTCAGGGCGTGATTCTGCCCACAATAAAACCCCATCCCAAACCGCCGACACGCGGTCCGCCGCAACAGGTCAACCTAGACTAGACCCGCTTCATTCCAGTGGCGCGAAGAGCCATCTTAAGCCCGAAGTTACCAACGTGGAGGACCCTCGGTCAATTGGATCGAATCGTCCAACAGAGTCGACAAAACCAATCCCCTCCGTCGCGACAATCGGTATGGACGAACGCGCTGAAGACAACCAACCCAAGTCCACTCCGGCGGTGTCCCCAAGGGGACCGGTCGAGCCTTTAAAGTTCACCAAGACCCAATTAAATCAGACCCGTCCTGGGACACGCGTCCGTCCGGTGAAGAAAAAATCGAAGAGCAATGCCGTGGTTGCGACAAATGAGGTCAAGCAGATCCGTCAGAGGCCCAAATCTCCGACCCAGAAAAAAACAAAGAGAAAAGAGCCTAAAGCGCCTGTCGAGATGGCTTTGAGAAAAAGGCCAGTGGTACCCGTTAAAGTAGACCAAACCAGCGCTGTTTCAACCGTCTCAGCCCCCGTGGTCAAATCGGCGTCAGACGGCCTCGATAAACCGACGCTGAACGGACCTCGGTTACGTCCGGGGACGGGCGGAACTCGTTTTCGAACATTGGGCAAAGGCCCGATTAATGGGTGGTACGAGTTGAGTCAGTCCGGGAGATTGCTGACTGCAAAGAGTCCCGATGGTCTCCGATTGATCGTTCGTGTCTTTAATCGGAACTCGAGATTTAGTGCAGCGATTCATTCGAAACCATCGGGCGAATTGACCATCAATGGAACTCGATTGGGGGAGACGCCCATCGCGTCAGCCCCCCTCTCGACTGGTACACATCGCGTGCGTGTCCAGACGGCGGACGGCCGCCAAATGTCAGTGGTTTTTCGGCTGGCGAAGTGACAAGCAAACTTGACAGTGTCAACCGCGCTTGACACAGAACCGGGATCTCTTTGGCCCTCGGTCATGGTGATTTAAGCGGGGCACGAGCTGAAACGAAAAACGTCGACCTTGGCGTAGATTTTGCTAGACTTCGTCACGTAACTTGGGAGTCCGATCGATGGTCCGCTTGCTTTACATTTGGTGCTTAGTCCTCTCTCTTGGCTGTCAGGAGACCAAGAGGGAGCCGGCGAGTATGGAGAGTTTGCCGAGTGGACAAGGTCATTTTGTCGCTGAAGATGGGCGTGCCTACACTCTTTTCACCACCAAAGCTCAGCTGAGCGTCCAAGTCCCGACCCAGGTCGAGGTTCAACCGGCCCGCTTAGATGGCTATGTTTTTAATGCGTCGGCTAGTGAGACCATTGAACTTCGTCTATCTGCGTCCGATGAGACCCAAGCTGCCATATCGGTCGCCCTGTATGGGCCGCGTGGTCAGAATGGGTTGTGGGGCCAGGCGTTCGCGGATGCAACAGGTCGCCAGACCGTCTCCTTAGATGTTAGAATCCCAGCGGATGGTCGTTATTTCGTTCTGTTAAGAGTGCTCACTGAGCAGCCTTGGACCGGCACAATCGAACTCATCTGCGATGGGTGTGAGCCTCCTGAATGCGGTGATGCACCTATGTGTGACCGGTATTGTGCAGATGGCTTTCAGACCGGTGCCGCTGGCTGTGAAGAGTGCCGATGCACCGGGGATTCATGCGCGCTGATCGGCTGTTCTGATGACCGGGTTTGTCGTTTTTCTTGCGGCCGTGAGCAATGTCTCCCGGGTCAGGCCTGCGCTGATGACCAATGCAGTGAAAACACCTGTGAGATGTCGTGCGAAGCAACGGAAGTTTGCGTAGACGGTGTCTGTTTGCTCGGTCGTTATCGATGTTTAGATCCAAGTGATATTTGCGTAGCCAATTGCCCAGACCAAGACGAATTGGTTTGTGGCATGGGCGCTGATCAGCCCACGACGTACCGGAATCTTTGTCACGCGCAATGTCGAGGCGCTCAGGAGATCGTGCCGGGTCCATGCATGGGCTGCGCTGAGGGTGACTTATGCCCTAACACTTTAGTGTGCATTGGCGGACGCTGCCAAGAACAGGGATGTGAAGCGTGTCAGTTGGCACGCCCGGCCGACCGTGTTTGCACTGAAGGTGGACGTGAATATGCGAGCCGCTGCTTGGCAGAATGTAATGGAGAGCAGGTTCGTTATGACGGACCTTGTATTCTCAATTGCAGCAGCGATGAGCAATGTGCATTTGGCCAGAGCTGCCTTCCTGTTCCCGACCAGCGCGTTCCCGGAAATCGAGATGCGTGTTCCAGTGCCGAGAGTCTAAGCCAGTGTGTATTGAGCTGTCGGCGACCCAGCCAATGTACGCCCTCCAATCCGAGGTGCGAATTTGAGTCAGAGAGTCGTCTCGGCGACCGGGCTCAAGAGGTCCGCTCCCTTGGCTGTTACCCCCTGAGTTCCGACGATGGCTTGTGTTTGCCACGGTGTGATTTGGGCGACGACAGTACCTGTCGACGGGGTGTCTGTGCCCATGTTGAATTTCTCGATGGTTTGAGCCTCACCCGCAGTGGATTGTGCTTGAATGAATGCGCTGGGGACGACACGTGTTTGGGACAAAGCCGCTGTTTGCCTGACCTATCCGGTCGACTCGTATGCCAAGCATGTCAATGTGAGCATTTGCCTGCAGACCCCATCTGCGTTAATGGCCGCTCGTATCGAAATGCGTGCGAGGCCATTTGTAATGAGGTCTCGCTACCCAATGGCGCAGCGGATACGAGCATAGAGGTCTGCGATAATATCGACAACGATTGTGATGGCGAAGTCGATGAAGAACTTACTCGTCTCTGCGATGAGGACAGGGCGGTCTGTGGTCAATTTCAACTTTGTCAAAATGGCCGTTGGGGCGAGTGCGTTCGTCTGCAAGCAGCCGAGGTCTGCGATAACATCGACAACGACTGTGATGGCGAAGTCGACAACGACATCAGGCAGACGTGTGGATCCGATGTTGGTGCATGCCAATTCGGCAGTCGTGGATGCTCCCTTGGACAATGGTCGGAGTGCCGTGGTGGGACCACTCCCCAACAGGAGGTGTGCGATAACATCGACAATGATTGCGATGGAAATACCGATGAAAACCTCGCTCAGTTACGCGAGGTCTGTGATCAGCGGGACAATGATTGCGACGGGCGTATTGACGAAAATGTGCCGGTGGCGCGCGAGCGATGTGATGGCATCGATAATGATTGCGATGGCACTGTGGACGAAGGAAATATGCCCGTGATTGTTGGCTGCGTGAATGGCGACGAAGATGCCTGTCAGAACAGGCGTGCCGAGCGCGCGCTGGTCCGGCGTTGTGGAAGCAACGTTGGCGATTGCCATTTTGGTCATCAAGTCTGCTCAGAGGGGGCTTGGGGTGAGTGTATCGGAAGCAGGTCTCCCATCGAAGAATCCTGTGATCAGAGAGACAATGATTGCGACGGCGTTGTCGATGAAGCAGACAATCGCGTAGATGATCAATTTGAGAGCATCTGTAACGAGGCCTGCCGGCCATGTGACTCTATCTGGCAACCGGTTTGTATCCCCGACCAAATGATGTACTCGAATCCATGCGATGCAGACTGCCTTGGCGCCGATGAAGATGCCGTTCAGCTGCCAAATGGCTGTTTTGAAGATGTACCACCCATCCGATGTGATGCCGACGACCAGTGCAATCGCGCTGGTTTGATGGGTCAGTTTTGTACGACGGGCCGAGTGCCAGCAAATCAGGGTTTACCGCTGTCTCCTCGTGCCAGCTGTTTCGTTCAACATGGTCAATGTGGGTGTGTTCAAAATCAGTGTACCTTTAGACCGACCCAGCGGGTCACACGCTGCCTAGATAGTCTCGGGCCTTGAGGTCATCGAGCCGGCATAGCCGTTAAGGTCGATTGTCACTCGCCCACTGTTTGACCTTCATCGAGTCGGTTTCCAGGACTGTCAGGCGTCGACAGTGATGATTCCCTGGCCAGCCCTCCAGGTCCGTCGACAGCGCCCCGACAACCGGTAGAATTTGTTTTGGTGCTAGAGCGACTTGTTCTTGTAGGTCTTGCAGGACTCGCTCATCCCTATCATGTATCAAAATTGAGACCCGTTCCCAACCTGAGCCTGCCTTCATCTCGAAACCAAGTTCGAGACGATCGAGAAGAGCATTTGGGAGATTATAACGCAGGTAGAACACACCCGTACCAGACTCGGGTGGTTCCCAATGCTGAACAACCGATTGCGGTTGGGCCCCGCAACTCAATAGCCAGCTACACAATAATAGGATTGCCTTCACTCTCACCCTTGCAGTATACGCCCATTGGAGAAATTATCGAGTTTTGGCGACGGGCTTTATTTTAGAGTACACTTGGCCGGAACCAGGGCCTCAACACTCACTTGAGTGCAACAGACGGAGCGTCTACCCATGAATGGGAGGCTCATTCGGCGTTGAGGGGTCCAATCTATAACACCTGATTGCCTGGAGCATGAGAGCCCGGGACGAGAGGGAAACGATGAGTAGACTGACAACACGATATTTCCGTAACGCAAAGCTCGAAGAGCGTAAGCTGGTTATGGTCACTTGCTACGATGCCACCTTCGCACGCTTGGTTGAGCAAGCGGACATTGATGCGATCTTAATCGGTGACTCCCTGGGCATGGTGATTCAAGGTCATGAGCATACCCTGCCCGTCACCCTAGATGAGATCATTTATCACTGTCGAGCAGTGGCTCGCGGTTGTCGTCGACCTCATTTGGTTGGCGATATGCCCTTCGGAACTTATCAGGCCTCACTGGATCAGGCGCTTGAAAATTCAACTCGCTTGATGAAAGAGGGCGGCGTCCAAGCAATCAAGATCGAAGGGGGTCAGGAGAGGGCTGAGTTAATCCACAGATTAACGACAGCGGGCGTACCTGTCATGGGCCACTTGGGACTGACCCCGCAGTCTGTTCACCAATTTGGTGGTTATCGAATTCAAGGTCGCAGCGATGATGCCGCCGACCGGATTCTGCAAGATGCAAAAGCACTGCAGGATGCAGGTTGCTATTCCCTGGTTCTCGAAGGTGTGCCTGCCACCCTCGCCGCCCAAGTTACAAAAACGCTCTCTATTCCCACCGTCGGGATTGGAGCGGGTGCAAACTGTGACGGCCAAATTCTGGTTTTGTATGACCTGCTCGGATTAGATGAGCGTTTTAATCCCAAGTTTTTGAAGAAGTATTCCAATATGAGCAAGGAAGTCGTAGACGCGCTTGCTGCTTATAGACATGAAGTCAGAGATGGTGCTTTCCCAGCATTGGCTCATAGTCACCACTAGCCCCCTTGGCCTGGGTTGCGAAGACTGTCACCTTATGAAACTGCTCTACTCAATTGAGGACGTTCGAGCCTTCACTCAATCTGCCCGAAACCGCGGTTTGAAAATTGGGTTTGTGCCAACCATGGGCTTTTTACACAGTGGCCACTTAGCACTCATGCGTCTGGCCGGTGAATGGGCAGACGTCGTGGTCGCCAGTCTCTTTGTCAATCCAACTCAGTTTGGGCCTAATGAAGACTATGATTCCTATCCGAGAGACGTGACAGGTGATCTTGAAAAGGCTCGTTCGGTGGGCTGTGATGGAGTCTTCTTACCCGATTTGAAGACCATGTACCCCGATGGGTCGGTGACACATGTGAGTGTCGGCCAGTTGACAGGTCGTTTGTGTGGATCCAGCCGTCCAGGTCATTTTGATGGCGTGACCACTGTTGTTCTCAAATTGCTCAACATCGTCGAATCAGATATCGCCGTTTTCGGAGAAAAAGACTACCAACAGCTGGCTGTCATCCGTCAGATGGTGCGAGATCTAAATTTAGCAGTGACAATCATCGGGCATCCAATTGTGCGTGAACCAGATGGTCTGGCGATGAGCAGTCGTAATTCGTACTTGAGTCCAACCGAACGGACACAGGCACGGGTCTTATCGACAGGTCTGAAAAAAGCAAATGTCGCTTGGCAAAATGGGCTTAGAGATGCAGCAAGCCTACGTGATTTAGTTCAAAAAAAAATATCGGACTCAAACCTCGCTCGAATTGATTATGTGGAGGTCTGCGATGCGGAGTCGTTGGCTCCAATCCAGGGTGAGTGTGTTCGTTCGACCTTGATCGCTGTGGCGGTATTTTTTGGTGAAACTCGACTCATTGACAATTGCCTCCTAGACCCCCAAAGCCAGGTTTCATGAACTCAGGCCGTGAGTGTGCACATCACCTCGGCGTCGACGTTCTGCCGAACGAGCGCGTTCGCACTTTTGGTTCACATTGGCTGATTCAATCCAAACGAGGTTTCGAACCCTGTCCTTGGGCGTTTGACCTCGCTCATTTTGCCCCGATGCGTACGCATGACCGCGTACTGGATCTTGGATGTGGGGCCGGGCCGCTCATGGTCGCACTCTCGATGGTTGAACCCCATTTAAAGGCGGTCATTGGGGTTGAGTTAGACAAAGCACGGGCCAGCCAGGCTCATCGAAATCTACGACTCAATCAGCTCGATAATGCTCTGATTGTCCGCGGTGATGTTCGTGCCCTGCCGATCCCCGCCGCTTTCGACATTGTGGTTACAAATCCGCCGTTCTACCCTATGGGCTGGGGGCGACAAAGTGCCAATGATGAGCAGCTGAGCGCCACCCATGAAGTGAATGGAACTTTAATGGACTTTATGGGTGCAGCTCGGAAAGCCATAAAAGAAGATGGACAGCTTGTTGTTGTTTATGACAGTTCGCGGTTAGCGGCCCTTTTGGGCGCTTTGCCCAGTTTTGGTTTGTTGGCAAAAAAGATTAGATTCTTGGAGGATGATCGCGGTAAAGCATCTCGTGTGCTGCTCTTGGCGGGACGAGGTGGAACGGGTTTGGCGGTGGATACACATCGCTCGATGAATTTGGGTTAGTCAAGATGGTACTTTTATACAAATGGGGTGTTCTCTCGGCCGTCTTATTGGTCGCTGCGGCTGTGCTTCCTAATGTCAAAATCAAATCTGCGTTTGCAGCCGTTTTTGGGGCAGCCATGTTTGGCATTGCAAACGTCATGTTCGGTTGGTTCTTTGAATTACTCATGGGCATGATTTTATTTTTGCCCCGCATCCTTACCTTTGGCCTTCTCGGCGTATTGGTGCCCATCGCGGTCAACATGATTCTGCTGAAGATGGCAGCAGGCGCCACAGATGGAGACATTGAGATCGAGGGTCTACCTGGGCTCCTTGCTCTGTCTGCGGTTGTCAGCGCAACGGCGGCTATTGCCTTTTGAAGCCGCTATTCGGGAGGCTGCGCTTCGACGACTCGGTCGTGGCCTGAATAGTCTTTGTGGATGCGTATCTCTCGGTATCCGTTGGTCTTAAAGAGGTCACTGACTGTGGGGCCTTGGTCAAAGCCAATTTCGACCAAAATTGAACCACCTGATTTTAGATATTTGTGTCCGTTCGCAGCGATCAAACGATAAAAGGTCAACCCATCAGTCCCGCCATCAAGGGCCAGCCTCGGTTCGTAGTTTTTAACAGAGGGCATGAGCGCTTCGAGCTGTGTGTGCGAAATATATGGAGGATTGCTCAGGATCACGTCAAACGTGTCCTCAATCGCCTCAAACGCATCGCTCTTTTGGAAGGTGGCATGACCGAGGTCTAAGGAGTCACGATTGGTTTGTGCCAGCGCCAATGCGTCTTCGCTTACGTCTGTGCCTAGAACCTTACAATCCCGTCGTGTTGCCGCAACGGCTAAACCGACGCAACCGCTTCCACAGCAGAGGTCCAAGACCCTCGGGTTTGGCATACCACGCATTCGCTCAAGCCCATGTTCGACCAGATGCTCGGTCTCCGGCCGCGGAATAAGCACTCTTTTGTCGACTGCGAGTTCAATTGTCCAGAATGCTTTTTGGCCAATTATGTAAGCGACTGGCTCACCGTCACCCCGTCGAGCAACCAAAGCGCGCGTTGAAGCGAGTTCCTCAGCAGACAGAGGTTTATGGTGCTCTGTATACAACTGCATCCGGCTCATTTTGAGCGCATGTGCGATGAGCAGTTCGGCATCAAGACGCGCGCTTTCGCTTCCCTTTCTGTCGAAAAAACCCGTGGTCCATTTGATGACCCGGCTCAGGGTCCAGACATCTCTACTCATTGTTGTCGTGCTCGCCTTGCTCGATCTATGTACCGACGATCGATCCGATGATTTTTAAAATACTGTTTGAGGACCCGTCGACAATCCATCCGTTCGACGCAGTCTTGTATGGGTTGTACATCGAGGGATTCAAATAAGCGCCGAGTCAACGTGATGGAGAGATAGGACTTAATTCGGTCTTTCGACCTCCGGTTCAAGCGCCGTCGAGTATTTTTCCTCACGATATCGTTAAAGTTCAGGGTAATGGATTCTATTTCTGGCACTCGGCTAAAAACGCCCCGTGCGCCTTTCGCATACTGCGTCCGTCCAAAGAAAATCCACTTGACGGCCCGTGTTATCAACTCGGTATTACCGGTGTCTCCAACAGGATGCCAAACCGATAAGGTAATTCGATTTCGACTCTTTTCGACTCTCTCCCATTGGTGGCGTCTCGGCGCGTGGACCAAGTAAATTCCCATGAGTGTTTCGACGTCGCGTTTTATGTCTGCATCCGGATCCGTGTCCTTATACACGCCCACAGACGATTGGGCATGACTCGAACCTTTGGCTATCGCCGTGTTGGCATAGGCTGTTGTGAGGGTAAGAAAGCTGATCAAGTATGGGTTCATGAGCGCTCGCGCTTGAGTTGGCGACCCATAAGCTCCATAAGGGCTGTTCGGGCTGGTTTATCCTCATAGAGAATTCGAAAAACCTCTGCCGTAATCGGCATCTCAATATTCTCCCGCAAGGCTAAATCGTATGCGCTCTTCGTTGTACGAACGCCTTCAGCCACTTGATTCATTTCGGCCAGGATATCCGGCAAGCTTCGTCCTTCTCCCAACTTAACGCCGACCGTTCGGTTTCGAGACAAGTCACCAGTGCAGGTCAGGACCAGATCACCCATTCCGGCTAAGCCGGACAAGGTCAGCGGGTTTGCTCCCATATGGACGGCAAGGCGAGTGATTTCTGCTAAGCCACGTGTCAAAAGCGCGGCCCGTGTATTGTGCCCTAATCCCATTCCATGAACGATACCCGATGCAATGGCAATCACGTTTTTCAGGGCACCACCAAGCTCAACGCCGGTAACATCATCAGTCGCATATGTTCGAAAATATGGCGTACTGAAAATGGTTTGAACGCGTTTACACAGGTCGTTGTCTTCGGCAGCAATGGTCACAGCCGTAGCCATTTCTAGGAGTGTTTCCCGGGCAAAACTTGGCCCAGATAGAAAAGCTAAATCTGCGTGGCGCTCCATCGGCAAACACGCTTTTAAAACGCCATCCATGGTCATCAAAGTATCATTTTCGATGCCCTTTGATGCGCTGACAATGGGTATTGAAGAGGGCAGATTCAGCACCAGATTAGACAGTACCTCACGCATGGCATGACTCGGTACCACGATGCAAACCAGCTCAGAATCCGCGACCGAGTCNGCCAGATCAGTCGTCGCTTTNATGTTTTTGGNGAGTTCAATNTCNGTTTGATAAACAGGGTTTCGATGACTCTGATTAATCCCNTCGACGATGGGCTTCGACCTGGCCCANAAACGGACNGGTCCTTTTTTTGCCAGTACCGTCGCAAGNGCTGTNCCCCAACTGCCACCGCCGACCACCGTTGTCTTCATGCTCAATCGCTCCTCAGCTGTCCAATATACATAGCACAGTTNTGTCGCAATTCGCGGTCCTATGCATGNGGGGCGACCATCACAGCAAGACGGAGGAGAACACTGTCACTTGGTTTNTTGNCNTCATGTGCNGCCAGTTCGANCGCACCCTCNGACAGATACTTACGTGCGCAGCCGCAAATCCAAATGGAGCCAGTCANCGAGTCGCCTTGNTGGGTGACATAGGAATAAGCCAATCGATAGGTGCTCTCTCNCGGGCCNCGAACGAGTTCATGAAACAATGGAATCCGGCGACTTCGTCCCAGCGTNGCTTTGACACCCAAGCCATTTCGTATGATCCGAACACGCTTTCGATTNCGGGCNAAACTGGCCAAGACACTGACGAGACCTAAGATCAGAGCTGATCCAAGGCCAGCACGGGTAACCAATGAGTTGCCAAGTGCCAAACCAACCAGTCCCAGACCCAGACCCCAAAAGAAAAACTCTCTGCTAATCACCGAAATGGGCGTTCGCCAAACTCGTCCTCGATAGGCTTCACGCATGCCATATGTCCTTGGCGCCTCAGCGGGCAGAACAAGTTTCTCCTGTCTCATTAGCGGGTCCTGGGCACTTTATTGGCCGCGTCTGGAAACCCATCAGGGTAATTGATCTCCGCGTCGGATTTCCGAACATAAACGGGTTCTAGTATCGATAACTTTGGAATCTCATCTGGTTTTATAAACGGGGCGAGGAGTGCGGCTTGTGGCGCATGCAAATCTGGATTTGAAGGGAGGGTGGCGTTGCTGCTGTGTGTGAGTTCCTCCTGATATTTGACGGCGCCATCGCCAACCAAAGTCCATGGCGACGATGGATCTAAGAACGACCAAATATCTGATGGATGGCAACAGAGAGGCTCAGCTAAAGAACCGCCCTCTATATAGATTTCACCTCGTCTTGCATCGATGACCGCGACGACATTGTCGCCGTCCACGGCTCGGCATAGCGCCTGTGTTGTCCGTACACCGTACAGAGGTTTTTGGGTCGCCAGCGAAAGCCCCTTGAGCGTTGCCAGGCTAATTCTTAATCCCGTGAAACTTCCAGGACCTAAACCGACGCAAAATCCGTCCAAATCAGCGAGTGTGAAACCCCCATCCTCTAAAATGAGATGTACATCGTCGAGGAGATGTGGCCCATGGATACCGCCACGGTCAGAGTGTCTATCGGCGAGTGTCGTCGTCGATAGGCCACCACCTAAGATCGGGTCTTTATTGATTCGTACGAGGGCAATGGATTCCGTGGATGTCGCTGTATCGATGCACAGTATCAGCATAGTCTCGTCCCTATGAATTGCTCAGGCGCCACGTGCGAATCGCATCATTGCTCAATGCAAAAATAATCAGTGCTAAGATTAAGAATACGCCGATTTGATGGAGTACCAATTGGGCTTTTTCGGGCAATGGTTTGCGAGTGACCATTTCTATGGACGCAATGAGGATCTGTCCACCGTCAAGTGCTGGAACAGGGACTAGATTGAACAGCCCGATACTGAGACTCAACAGCACCATCAGTCTGAGAAATCGGTCAAATCCAGCTTCCGCCGCACTGCCAGCAAGGTGAAAAATGGTCAAAGGTCCGCCCAATTGAGTTGGACTAACCTGACCCGTAAACATGCCGCTAATACTTCTTGCTGTCACCTCAATTTCCCGTGGCACATCGGTCTTGGCCCGAAACCAGCCGTGGGTCCAGCGATCTTGACTCTCTGTGAGCTGCGCGGGGATCATCGTCTGCCGGGCCAGTGTAAACCCTTGAATCCAAACGGGGAAATCTCCAGCCAATGGGTGTAGTTGTATCTCTTTCTTGAACTGAATTCGGTTGTCCATTTGGATACCGTTGCGTAACCAAGTGATCTTTTTTGGACGTTTTGGATCATCATTCAATTTAGAGCGCAGAAAGGTCCCAAGGCTATACGCTTGTCCATCGACAGACAACAGACAGTCACCCCGCTTTAGAAATCGGGCTGGACCGTCAGGGTCGACACTGCTGACACATAAACTCGCGTGGAAAAGGCCGAGGGAATTGCCGTCAGCGACGTAGTCAACAGTGCCTTGCACCTTGCGTTTTAAGATGGGGA
>PCCS01000003.1 GCA_002731825.1 Myxococcales bacterium | reverse complement strand
TAAACAAACGATTAATTAATTAAAGAGGTACACCGATGGCCCGCCCAGCAAATGCAAACGCGGCGAATACAAAACAGCGCATTATCGATGCTGCATCGGCGTTGTTCGCACATAAGGGACGAGATGGTACCTCCGTTCGGGAGATCGCGGAAAACGCGCACGTCAACGGAGCCATGATCAGTCACTATTTCGGTGGTAAAGATGGCCTTTACCAAGACTGTATTCGCTGTTTGTACGAAGCGCTCGGGACAGGCCAAGCTGCATTAGAAGTGGCGTTAACGAACGGGGAGAATATCCCCTTGGTCATCGAAAGTACCATGCACCATGCGATAAAATTTGCGCGGGAAAAGCGCGACATGATCCGGCTGGTCATGCGCCATGTACTCGATAGAGGTGAACTTGATCCAAAGCGGCGGGACGATGTCCTACTCCCCTTCTTAGATAAAGCGAGTGCAGCCATCGCGCCTCTGTCAGCGCTCGATCAATCAGCCATAAGAATGGGTCTTCAGAGTCTCATTTTCCTTACAGTTCGCTATGCGCTGAGTACGGACGACGAACTCAAGCAGATCACAGGAGATGAACACCAGTTCATCTCAACTATCGGTGCCCATCTCGCCGCCACCAGTCTACATTTACTCGGTCTAAAAGGAGACACACAATGAGTGCCGCAGCTGTATTTGAAATGGGAATGAATGCCAGCGCCGAAATCGATGACTTGCCCCTGGATACCCGCTTCGAGCTTGGCGCAGAAGTCACGCCGATCCAAGCCGCTTTTTTGGAGCGACATGGCTATTTAATTTTTGGCAATGTGGCCTCATCGGATGAAGTTGAACGCATCAATCAGGAGGTCAATCGAATCGAGTCGGAATGGATTCAGGACGACCGAAAAGTCATCAATGGCGTACCAATTTTCAAAGGCCTTGGCCTTGAAAACAAACCGATGATGCAGAGAATCCCATTTTCTTCATGTTACTCGGATTACATTCGGCAGTTTATTCGAAGCGAGCGTTTTGAACCGGTTCGTAAACTCATCGGGGATACGGTTCGCATCGGCGACAATGAAAAAGACGGGTGCGTGGTCAATACCTACGTCAATGTACCAGGGAGCGTGTATCCAAAACTCGGCTGGCATACGGATGGTCTCAGAGACCTCTTTTATTTTCGGATGCCAAAGCAGATGTTGAATGTCGGTCTGCATCTCACGGATTGTCCGGCCTCCAACGGAGGGCTGAGACTCTTGCCCGGTACGCATCACCAAGGCTTTTTCAAAATGTGTTTTCACAAACTCTACTTTGTCGATCACAAGCCGGACCCAAAAGAAGTCACCGTTGAAACGCGAGCCGGTGATCTGACAATTCACGATGGGCGCTTGTGGCATAGAGTCCAGCAATCCCCGCACACGGGCGCCGCGAGCGTGAGACGCAGCATGTATGTCCCGTATTTAACCGATGACTTTGAGCCGAAAAGCGAGTCCAGCAAAACCCCGTTTTATCATCATCTTGGCGCTCTGGCACGACAGCTAAAGCTGTGGCGACATCGATAGGATGGCGCTGCGACCTGAGACACATCAGGGCAAGCTCGCCACAATCGATGACGCTGGTCCGTGTGAGTGAAATCCGTGTCCGCCAGGTCAACGACCCGTACAGAGTTGTCGAAACGGCTGACTCAAATCTCTAGCGAAGGCAACAAACAGTTCGCAGGTTGACTGTTCGCAAAGGATAGGCGAGGCATCGCAGAGCGTTTCGCGGCAGACCGAGAAAATAGACCGGTAATCACGAGCGGCTTCAGTGACACAGAACGAACCTGAGCAGCGTGCCAAGTACACGCATAGATCATCGCATGTGTTTCGGCGCCCGCAAATGGGCGGTTGGTCGGGGACTGTCGTCTCACAGCGATCAGTACATTCACCATCGACACACGCAGGGACGCAGCCGGGGATTTCGCTGAGCATGCAGTCACTGACATCTTCGCAACCGCTGGCAGCTCCATCGCCATGTATTAAGGCATCCCCTGATAGGCCCGCGTCGGTTACGTCACCATCAGAAGCATCTGAGCCACTTGATGGCCCATTGGTTGGATCGATGGTCCCAGACCCCATGTCGCTCCAAGTCCCTGTATAGCCCTGATCGTTGATTTGGACCTTGCCGCATCCCAGGATAAGACACGCTAAAAGTAGGCTCGATGGTCTCAGTCTCATAATATCAACCCAGGCGGAGAGACATCGCCCACCAGATGGACGATGGCCAGTTTTCAGCGTAACCAAAGAGCGTGATAACCACTCATCTGTGCGCACCCGGTGTCTAGCGGTTTTCGAGACACTTGTCGACATCGCAGAATATCCTTGGGACGAATGTACGGATCGTGTTCAATATGCCCCTGGGATGGTGAAGGGAGTTTGAGTCATGTTTACAGGGATTGTTGCCTGCTGCGGCCGAATTAAAGAGGCAACGCTTTCACGCGGAATCCTGAGGCTCCAGGTCGAAACACCTGACGGACTCACCACTCGGCTGGAACGCGGCGCCAGCGTATCAGTCAATGGCGTGTGCCTGACGGTTGTCGAGTGGACGGCCAATTCAATTCAATTCGATGTCATCCAAGAAAGTTTGGACCGGTCAAACCTAGGAACGCTTAGCGTGGGCGATTCAGTTAACCTTGAACGGGCGGCGCGGTTTGGTGACGAGATCGGCGGTCACATGCTCTCAGGGCATATCCACACACAGGCGGAGATCGCCGAAATCGTGGAGACGGAAGATAACGTGAGCATGCGTCTCAAATTCGATGCGCAGTGGCGCCCTTTTGTCATCAGCAAAGGGTACATCGCCATCGATGGCTGTAGTTTGACCATTGGCGAAGTGAGCGACTTCGACTTTTGGATTCATCTGATTCCTGAGACCTTGAGGATTACGCACCTCAACGAACGGCGCCCGGGCGATACGCTGAACATCGAAATTGACCACCAAACGCAGGTCATCGTGGAAACGGTTGAGCGGTATTTGAAATCGAGATCCTAGATAAACACAGCAAAGGCAGACCAAACGCGCTCTGTGGTCTGGCCATGACTGATTTGCTTTAAAAGAGCGACGTAAAGGCATTCCCATGTTAAATGTAGGCGACAAAGCCCCCCAATTTTCATTGCAGGACCAGGATGGCAATACCGTCTCATTGGCCGACTATACG
Source organism: Myxococcales bacterium (assembly GCA_002731825.1). GTDB lineage: Bacteria > Myxococcota_A > Bradymonadia > UBA7976 > UBA1532 > UBA1532. Next base: position 70,335 of record PCCS01000003.1, on the reverse strand, counting down.
GGCCGCAAGGTCCTGCTCTGGTTCTATCCAAAGGCCAGCACACCCGGCTGTACAGCCGAGGGCTGTACTCTTCGAGACAACATCGATGCGTTCTCCGACAAGAACGTAGCCATCATTGGTATGAGTAAAGATTCAGTCAGGCGCCAGAAGAACTTCGCAACGAAACAGGAGTTCCCCTATCCACTGCTCTCCGACGAACCAGGCGACGTCGTTCAAGCCTATGGCTGCTGGGGCCGAAAGAAATTCATGGGTCGAGAGTTCGACGGGATTATCAGAAAGTCATTTCTTATTGATGAAGACGGAAAAATCGAACGAATTTATGAAAAAGTTAAAACAAAGACGCACGGCACTGACGTTCTGGCTGACCTGTAGTCTCACCCTCGGCTGCATCGGATGTGATGTCTCGACGAACGAGTCCACGTCCGACACCAGCGGGCGAGCTTCATCTACCGGTGGCGCCACCAATGCAATGTCCGACGCGGCAACCAATGACCGGTTGAACCAATTAGATTTTAGATTAGACAGCGGACCCATCACCGACGCGTTCGTGTCTCAAAACAGCGGTGACTCGGGTCGAGGCACCGAACCCACAGACGCTCAGACCGATGAGGCTCAAGCAAATGACGCCATGTCTGCTGGTGACATCGATGGGTCTACGGACGCCGCCGAGGCGATTGCCGCCGACGGGGCGATCGAAAACCCGGCGGATGCTCAATCACCGAGTCGCGACATGGATGTGAAGCTCGATAGCGCGGCCGCCGCTGATGCGGCACCGACTCTTCAGGACGCTGAGCCCATGGATAGAGTCAGTCCGGACGCTGCAATGATTGACGATGCAGCGATTGACCAATCAGATTCTGCAGCGATTGGCGAACCGAACGATGCCGAGATGCAGGAGCTAGACTCGTCCACGGGTCTCGGTCCAGCCATTATTGATGGCGGGATTATGGACGCAAACTCAGGCGAGCTCGATGCTGACTTGGCTGACAGGGCAGCCTATCCCGACGGACCTTACGGTGTCGCTGTCGGTGAGGTCATTGACAACCAAAGCTTTCTTGATTCGACGGATGAGCCCTACGATTTACAGTTCGTGCGCAGCGATACGGATACCAGATTGGTCGTCCTGTTCAACACAGTGGCGTGGTGTCCATCATGCGTCAGGAACATGGTGACTCTGAACGCGTCGCAGGTGCGGTTGGCGAACGCGGGCGTTCAAATCGTGGTCTCGCTCTACGATAATGAGAACTTCATGCCTGCAGGCTCAGCCGACGCCGCTCGGTGGCAGATGAGAAACAATTTGACCATGCCGGTGGTCGCCGATGGAGACCGTTCACTCGCTGCCTATTTCGATCCGTTTGCCAGAAACACCTATCTGATTATCGACGCCGATGAAATGCGGATTTTAGCGCGAGGGCAGCGGTACAGCTCAGTGGAGTTCAATGACCAATTGGATGGTCTACTGGAGGAAATCTAACGCGACGTACCCTCGGCGAGTGGTTCTTCGAGACCCCATGGGCAGCGCAGCCATCAACAAACGGCCTCTCAGACCCAAAAGGGGGTTCTACGAAGACGCAGAGGTAGCTATGCTGGATCCAGATTGCTTGAAAGTGACATTTCGTTATGGACAACCGAGATAAAGAGCTGGATGCCCTTGAGGCCAAACACCTAGACGAAGCGTCGACTGATGCCCAGCGAACGCCCATTGATTTCCCTCGTATGATGCGGATTGAACACCCCAACTGCAGAGCACTGCCCCAATCTAAAGAGTGGCTTGAGCGTCTCTATGCAGGGGATCGAATGCCCCGTGAGAAAAAACCGATGGTTTTTGACCACATGCGCTCATGGGGTCCATGGATGGTCTCCGTTGACGCTGAACCAATGAGCGTTTTGGATGGCATGAGTCAAACGGCGACACTGAATAGTGGGTTTGCATCGGATGGCGCGGTTCGCGCCTATTTTAATGGGGCGTTTGACGGCCTACTGCTGCGCTCTCCCGACTCGGCCGTCATCGACCACCCCAAGGCCGTTGAATACGCCGACTACCTTGGGGCCTACACCCCAGACATCGACAAAATTGCATTTACCAACAGCGGTGCAGAAGCCAATGAAAAAGCGTTAGCGCTCTGTAAACTCAATGCCAGCCATCCATCAGCAGACACCGTGATCGCGTTCGAAGGGAGTTTCCATGGGCGTACCCTTCAGGCGCTGCACGCAACCTGGAACCCTAAAAAGCGGGCGCCCTACGAACTCGATGGTTTTCGCGCCGTTTTCGCACCGTTTCCAGCAACCATAACAACCGAGCCGTCTGCTGCTGCGGTAGACGCTTTGCTTCGCGCCTGCGACGCGGGCGACCAAGACGCGATGCAAAAGGCTGCGCAGCTCGATACATGCCTCCAATCAGAGGTCGATTCGCTCACTTTTGTCAATGAGGCCCTCGCTGCTGGCACAGTGTATGCCCTCATCATAGAGCCCATGCAATCTGAGGGCGGAGATCGATACGGAGTGGCTCGATTTTATAGGGCACTCCGACGATTGACACGCCATCACAACGTGTCGATGATTCTCGATGAGGTTCAAACCGGGTTCGGCTTAGGCGGACCGTATTCTTGGGGGTTAGGCTACGCGCTCACGGATAAAGACGGCCGCCCAGACAATCCCGACGCCATGACTTGGGCCAAGCGAGCGCAGGTGGGATTCGTCAACAGTCGCTTCACCGATCCCGAACCGACCAGCGCTCATATCGCGTCGATGGTCCGAGGGCTAAGTCACTGCAAGAGCATAGGGGATGGAGCCCATGCAAGCTGGGTCGAAGGGTACGTCAAACCCAAACTAGAAAATCTGCCAGCACTGTATCCTGACTTGGTCGAAGGCACTCGACAACGGGGCTATGCGTTTGCCTTTGACCTACCAACACCGGCCCTGATGTCGGCTTATATTAAACAACGTTTTTGGAGAGGCGCTGTCGTCTTTGCAGCTGGCACTCGCACCATTCGCTACAGGCTCTCCGACACCTACAGCACGCGGGAAATTAATCGGCTTTTTGAAACCATCATTGAGAGTCTAGATTGGCTTAAAACCAATGGGCCTGTCGATGTACCCACCTGGGAGCAAATGGTCGAAGACGAACCGAAACAGCCAGATGCAAGATACAGAACCCGACCTGTCGCTCGGGTTGAGACAGCCCATGTCTTAGAAAAGCTACTGGACATTGAATCCGCAGCCTACGAACCCGCTCGACGAGACACCAGAGAGACATTGTCTATTGGTTTGAACCACCCGTTTGGAGTCGCTGTTGTTGCGGAATTTAAGGCGTCGGACGAGTGGGTTATCGTCGGGTCTGCATTGGCTGGGCCCTTAGACGCCTTCAGACACATTGCAGGCCCAGATCAAGACCAATATTTGGACCAAAACAACACGGCCTACTCAATTGCCATAACCATTCATCCTGATCATCAGGGTGTTGGCTTAGGCGCGAAGCTCAAGCGAGCACAGCTCACGCAAACACGGCGTCTTAAAACGGCCGATGGTCAGATTCGCTATAGATGGATGACGGGCCGAAACCGCGTCGGTCTAGCTGATTCGATGACCCACTTAAATCGAATGTTTGGCGCCTATGAAGACGTCACTCTCTCTGACCAATACGGGGAGACCGGCGCGAAAGCGATTTACTATCGCATCCCACTCCAAGATTACAGCCCCGGGCTCTGCGGACCTGTGGAGCGCCAAGCTCTCCTGTGGAGCAGCGCCTTAAGCCAGCCTCTAGCCCAACCGCCCGAGACACTGGTTGACCTCCGAGACAAAGGTGGTTTGTTTGGGCCTGCCGTCACTAAAATCACGGTTTGTAATTACATAACACCCGCCATCGTTAGAGCCATCGAATGGGTGACCGCACTCAACACAAATTATCCACATCTGTATTTGACCTCATGCCGGGATGAGCTGATCGACAAGACCATTCGCACATTGAAACATCATCGGACCAAGGGCGTGGCAGCCATCGGCTTGACCGGTGGCTATGTCGGACATACCTCGGCCGGATGCCGAGCCGTCTCAGATGGGTCTGTCCACAAGATGGGTCCGGCCGCTCGCCAATGGCCGCTGGTAGACCATCCATCCCAGGTGGGCGTGGCAAATATGCTTGAACAACTTAAGCGCGCTGTGGCTGATATTGGGTCGAATGATGCTGTCTTGGGTCTCTTTTTGGAGCCTGTTCAGGAACGCACTGGAGCCGTCCTGTCCGATGACGCATGGGCCGCCCTGAATCAATTCAAGGCAGAGACAGGCATTCCTATTGTCAGCGTCGAGACAGCATCGGCTGCTTATCGATGCCAGACCAGCCCATTCGCGACGGATACCGATGCAGCCGATCCCGATATTAGAGTTTGGTGGCCCGGTGGTCAGACCGGCTTTATACACCTCAAGCAGGCCTATTTCGTACCCAACCCCTTGACCATGGTATCAACGTGGGACGGAGATGAACTCAGCATGATCCGTGTCCATTATCAGATGATGCAACTCAGGCGGACCAACACTGAGGCGACTCAGGCTCGGCTGGCTGAGTTCATTGACCAACTCAATGAAAGGGGCGTGACCGTATATGGTCGAGGCGCCTACTACGTCTTGCACATGGGCGATCGTGCCGAACAAATAGTGGGTCAATGCAAAGCGCATGGTTTATCACTCAGGGGATTTAAAAACGGCGGAATCGCCATCAGCCCGCCACTCGATATTACAGAGACGGAGTTAGAGGCTGCACTCAAGATTCTAGACAGTGCCATCGATGAGGCTCTTTCGATGTAGCCTAAGAGACCGTTCGTTTTGTAAATGGATGCCATGAGTCTGGGGGGGGAATTCAGTTCATGCCTAAGCCAACACCATTTCATGCCCGCATCCAACCACTCTGCGAGAGCTATGATTGGTCTATCTGGGCTGGTCAGTATGCCGTTCGCGCCTTCGACGTTTGCCATGAGCGTGAATACAATGCGTTTCGCCAAGCGACAGGCGTCATCGACGTAAGCCCATTATTCAAATATGACATTCGCGGACCAGACGCAGCTCAATACCTCTCGTGGATAACCGTCCGAGACCTCAGCACACTTAAAGTGGGGCGATCGACGTATCTTTGTTGGACCGATGAGCAAGGCAAAGTCATCGACGATGGCACCTGCAGTCGGATAGCCGAGGGCCATTATCGTTTGACTGCGGCCGCGCCAATGCACCATTGGTTTACTGACAATGCGCGAGGCTATACAGTCACCATTGAAGATGTCAGCGAGCGGTATGCCGCCCTTGCGATTCAAGGTCCAACATCCCGTGATGTTCTCCGCAGTATCAGCCGAGATATCGACGTAGACGGAATGCGTTTTTTTGGAGTACAGGAGGGCATGCTCGCTGGCATTCCAGCGGTTGTGACGAGAACGGGCTACACAGGTGATCTCGGTTATGAACTCTGGGTCGAACAGCACCATGCTTTAACCGTTTGGGATGCTCTCTTTGAGTCGGGCGATCGGTTCGGCATACACCCAGCAGGTCTAAACGCATTGGATGTGTGTCGAATCGAAGCCGGGTTTCTGATGATGGGTGTTGATTATACCGGCGCCTTCGATGCTCTGATCGAGTCACAAAAGTCGACGCCGGACGAACTGGGCCTCGGGTGGATGGTCAAACTGGAACGGTCACCATTTATTGGGCAATCAGCCCTTAGATATGAGCGTAAATCTGGACCGTCCGTATCGACGGTCGGACTCGAGATAGACTGGGTTGCTTTAGAAGAACTCTACGGACGCCACGGCTTACCGGCGGCACTGCCTGCAACGGCTTGGCGAGACTCCGTACCACTCTACAAATCCAGTCGCCAAGTCGGACGCGCAACGAGTGGCTCTTGGTCCCCGATCTTAAAAAAGAACCTGGCTTTAGCCCGCGTCGACAGTCGGCATTCAAAGCTGGGTACGTGCCTCGACATCGAGGTCACAGTCGAATGGGCAAGGGCGACGGTCCCCGCTCGGGTTGTAAAAACTCCGTTCTACGATCCCCCACAAAAGAAGGCGGTTGATTCAAATGTATGATGCGATCGTCATCGGTGGCGGCCACAACGGCCTCGCATGTGCTGCGTATCTGGCGAAGGCGGGCCGCAAAGTCCTGGTTCTCGAGCGACGCCACGTACTTGGCGGAGCCGCGGTCACGGAAGAACTGTATCCAGGTTTCAAGTATTCAACTTGCTCCTATGTCGTCAGTCTTTTGAGGCCGCAAATTATCCGTGAACTCAACTTAGCCAAACATGGCTTGACCATCTTGCCCCTGGAATGCAGCTTTACACCCCACTTAGAGGGGCCTGGCCTTGTACGATGGCCCGAATCTGCCAAGACACGTGACGAAATCGCTCGATATTCGAAACGCGATGCCGACGTCTATCCTGAGTTTGGCCGTGCCATGTTGAACCTGGCGCGCTGGGTCAAACCGATCATCGATATGCCTGCACCCGATCCGACATCCTTTATGCCGCAACATCTCAGTGCGATGGCAAAACTCGCTCAACGATTTCGCAGTCTATCGCCAGAAGCGCTGTCACAAATGACAAAAATGATGACTTTGTCTGCGGTTGATTTTCTCGATGAGTGGTTTGAGTCCCCGATTCTCAAAGCACCGATGGCCGTCAGTGGCATTATTGGCACTTTCCTAGGCGTTCGCTCCCCGGGTACGGCCTATGTGTTGCTCCACCACTACATGGGGGAAATAGACGGTGCCTTTAGAGCATGGGGCTTATCTAAAGGCGGTACGGGGGAAATCAGCTTAGCCATTGCAAGAGCCGCTGAGCAGCTGGGGGCAGACATTAGGGTGAATGCACCGGTCGCGAAGATTCTGATGAAAAACGGATCGGCCCAAGGTGTGGTCCTTGAAAATGGTGATGAACTAAAAGCCAAGATTGTCATTTCTGGCTGCGACCCCGCTCTGACATTCAATGGATTCGTTGGACGAGACCATTTGGATAGCGAGTTCTTATCCCATCTCGACCGCTATCGCTTGCGGGGTAGCTCCGGCAAAGTCAATCTTGCCCTCGATGCACTCCCGGAGTTTACATGCCGTCCAGGACGAGGCCTTCATATGAAGGGTGATATCGCCATCGCACCCAGTATTGATTATCTGGAGCGGGCCTACGATGATGCTAAATACGGTGAATTTTCTAAACGTCCGTACATGAATGTGGTCATTCCCTCATTGACAGACCCCAGCGTGGCGCCACCGGGAAAGCACGTCATGTCTATCTTTGTGCAATACGCTCCATACCACCTTAAAGGTGGCGCTGATCAATGGCCTCAACAAAGAGACGCCTTCGGAGATACCGTCATTAAAACCTTGGCGGAATATTGCCCCGATCTGGAGTCAAAGATCCTGCATCGTCACGTTTTGACACCTTGGGATTTAGAGAAGGAATATGGACTCACAGAGGGCAATATTTTCCATGGTGAACTGAGCCTGGAGCAGTTATTTTTCTTTAGACCCGCACCTGGCTGGGCTCGGTATCGTACCCCAATCGATCGACTGTGGATGTGTGGTAGCGGAGCGCATCCAGGGGGTGGAGTGATGGCTGCACCAGGTCGTCTGGCGGCTCTTCGAATCTTGAAAGAGGGGGCAGTATGACGCGCGTTGCTGTCATAGGAGGCGGCCACAATGCACTGGTCGCGGCTGCATATCTCGCAAAGTCCGGATTCGATGTCGATCTCTTGGATAAGGCAGACACACCGGGTGGCCTTGCGCGCTCTAGACCGATTGCAGAGGGTCATGAAAGCCTAGGGACGCTCTCGGATACAGCACGCTTCCGAGGCTGGGTCGAAGATGAACTTGAGCTATCGAAAGTGGGTCTACAACGTGTCGCAAAGACACATAGGCTTACATTGCATAAGCCAGAGGCCCCTCCGATTTATGTTCACGGAAACACAGCGGATGGATCAAGTGCCGAATCGCATAAACGCAGCTATCAAGCCTTTATTGAGTTTCTGACTCGCATTTCACCGACACTCCGGACCGTCATCGATCAAACGCCACTGGACCCACTCGGTCCGGTGATGCCATTGCTGGGGCCCTTACTCAAGGTCCGGCGATTAGGTGCGAAAGATATGACCGAAGTGATGCGAATCAGCTCGATGTGCATCGCAGATTGGTTGCGCGACAGCCTCGAGGATGAACGCCTCGGGGCCGGTTTATGTCTCGATGGTCTAGATGGGACCTGGGCTGGGCCCTGGTCTCCGTGGACGGCTCTAAACTATCTGTTAAAGTGGACGACGCAAGGTACCCCAATCGTTGGCGGTGCCCCCGCCCTGGCCAAAGCGCTCATAGAACGAGCGGAACAACTGGGTGCAAGACTCCATCTCCAGCGGACTGTAACCAAGATTGTCGTCGAAAATAATGTCGTCCGTGGTGTTGAGTTTGAAAACGGTCAGATGCATCAAGCCGATATCGTTTTATCGGCTCTGGATCCAAAAATGACCTTTTTAAATCTGGTCTCCCGAGGCGCGACGCCACCCAGCTTGATTAGACGGGTCGACAATATTCGGATGCGCGGTACAACCGCCATTCTGGATGTGGCCCTTAGTGGACGTCCGGTCGATCATGTCGGGACCTCGATTGAGCGTCTGCGAAATGCACACTCCTTCGACCAGATTGAACAGGCATTTGACTGCAGCAAATATGGACGAGCATCGGCCCATCCGATTATAGATATTTTGGTCATGGACGCGTCTGGCGGAGCCATTTGCCCTGATGGTCACTCCATAGCATCGGTCACCGTTCGATATGCGCGGATGCTATCGAACGATGGTCTGTCCGAGCAAGACCGCGCGGAATTCAAATCGTGCATCTACAGCGCCATCGAGAGCGCCTGTCCGGGTTTCCGTAAAATGGTGATTGCGGACCGCTTACAGACACCCGATGACTTGCATCGCGACTATGGACTCTCCGGCGGCCATCTCGACCAGGGCGAAATGGCCCCTGACCAACTCTTGTTTATGCGTCCGACCATTGAGTTGAGTAAATATAAGACCCCTATCTCGGGCCTCTATCTCTGTTCAAATGGGTCTCATCCCGGTGGGGGCCTAACCGGCGTTGCAGGTGCGCTGGCGGCGAAAAACATCATCAAAAACCCGTAATACTGGGCTCCGAGAATGGATTTGCGTCGATTCCATGTGACATCGGACGTCTTTCGAGCAATAGTATTTGCCAAGCTGATCATCCTGGTTAATTTCAATGCAAGACTTTACGTTGATACGCCTTAAGTGCGTTGGCTGTCCATGCCAGTTGCGTGTGCCGGCTGAATACGCAGGCAAGCAGGTACGCTGTCCCGATGAAAGCTGTTCGGCCATCAGTCAAATTCCAGGGCGACACGCCCTCAATGCACTGACAGATCGCGGTCATCTGACCTTTTCCGAGCCGCCCATGCCAATGGAGGCTGCGGCGGCCGAGACAGCCCCCCCTCTCTAACCCAGTCTTTCCATTATCAAAAAAACACCTCATCACCGGCAAAACAGCGTAGTCGACTCAATTCCCGTCGACCTCAAAAGCCCGATGCATCAACGCATTACAATAAGGAGTCTGCCTGTGTTTCCCACCACGCTGAGCAAGTTTTGGTAAAAGAACCTTCGAGATTCTAAAGCCTAAGCGATCGGCCATCACATCCATTTCCAAACCTGCGTCGATGGATTGCGGTAGGTCATCAGCGAAAAAAGCCCCCTGCAGATCCCCCAAGTTACCACCCGGGTTGCCTTCCATGGAGACGATGGTTGTTACAGCATCGATGCAGTCCCGTCGACTAAAGCGCTCAACCGTCTTCGTGATGGGATTCTTAAAAGCTGTCAGGCATCGAACGAGATAGTCATTCTGGCCACAAAGGTCTCTTTGGAAACGCCTTTCTAGGCGCATCCGTTTGATCCACTTTCGCTTAGATAGGGTCCCACCTGAGTAGACAAAACGAGTCCGATCCGGGAGTTTGACCGTTCCGGCTGTCTCCGTCATTTTTTGATCAAGAGATGGATCAGGGAGAGGCTCTTCGATGGTCGTAGACTGATTGGGGCTAGACGATAAAACTAAACTGAATAGCCCCACCGCCAGTGCAGCGGCCCCAACAGCGAGGATGGCTAATGTTCTCGGAGAACTTAATGACATGTTACATCCCTAGTAGCAGAGGTCCGTGCATCCTTCCTGGCCCGTCCGCATACACGCTTCACCCTGACCGGCTGGCTCGATCTCAATCCATTCATCGTCTTCAAAAGAAAAACTCCAGGTATCGTCAAGGTATCCACAATCCCCCTTGCCACCAAATAGAATCGCTCGTTGCTCATCTGGAATCGGTTCGAACATATGGTACTGCCGACGCTCTGGGCTATTGACATCGACCTGGACAAAATCGGGCGGGCACTCGCAAAATCGGGTACAGCCCTGCCCTGCCCCGCTGTCGCCTGCGATCACGCCTCGCCATTGCTGATTAGCCGTGTCATATTCCCAAACATCGTTTCGATGACCGACATTGGTGTCATCGTGACCCGCAAACATCAAAATGCGTTCACCCTCAACATCTTCCACCAGAGAAGCATTAATTCGACCATCGGGACCACGTCCCGTTCCATCCCACAGCTGTGTCCATGTTTCATTTTCAAGATCGAAACTCCACAGATCACGGTAAAACGGTCCGATAAAAGCGTTGGCACCACCGCCGCCGAACATTAAGAGTTGTCCGTGAGTGGAATCAATGACCATCTCATGGAACAGGCGAGCACGAGGTGCAGGTCCGTCGATTCGACGCCAGACAAACGTGTCTAAATCTAAGCTATAGGTGTCGCTCTGTGGAATAAATTCGAGCCCACTAAGGGATGTGGATCCGCCGAATAAAATGACCCTATCGTTGACATAATCATAGACCATTGCGGTGTTGGTTCTCGGACTCGGCACGTCACCCATGGTCAGACGCTGAGACCACGTGTCAGTGTTCACATCAAAAACCCAGAAGTCGTTGAACAGCTGGTAAAGGCCCGAATTTGCTTGTTCTCGATAGCGACCACCAAATAAGTAAATTTGTTTTCTTGACCGGTCAAAGACCATGCGGTGCCGCCCCCTTGCCCTGGGCGCCACGTCCAGGTCCAAACGCGCCCAATTATCGTGTTCAAGAGAGTAGATCCATGTATCACCTTGGAACCTCTTTGGGCCAAAATCGGCACATTCTTCAGGCTGAAAGTCATTCCCGCCGAAAAGGACGATTCGACGATTGCAAAAATCAAAAGCGGCAGACTGCTCACCACGACCCGTCGGGTGCACCCGACCCCCAGTGAGTATGGGCAACAGCTGCTCATAACTTGCGTTTTGTTGACACGAAACGGCCTCGCCAGGAAAAAGGGGCATGCCTAACGCCATATCTGGACTCAGGTCTGCTGCGTCTGGCGTTATGGTCGCATCCCCCATCACCCCGCCGTCGTTCTCGTCCGCGCCATTTGATGCATCGGCTTGGATTATCACAATCTCCTGACCAACGCTCTCTTCGGCGCAACCGGCAAGTTGGATCGATAACACTGTCAAAACAGTCAATTTATAGATGCTTTTTTTCAAAATAATCACGTCCTGTTCACGTTTGTTTTGAAGGCCGTAGGCGAATGCGGCAGCGTATCAAATGTACACACCGCAGTCATCTGCAATGAGCCTACCAGATCAGCCGATTTTGAATATCAATTTCATAATTGAGCAAGATCCGGTAGGACCTACCAAAATCAGCCTAAAAGTGCGACCACTTTTCCACCAAAAGCCTTAAAACGACCGATTGCTAGGGCAGTCTCGCCGTCCCCTAGGGCAGGATTGAGCCAAGGGCCTCCGCCGTGAGCGCCAGAGTTTAACTCAGCCAGCGGACCTCGAAGGGCATAGACGAGAAAGTGCATACAAAAAAATCCATGGGACGATCGATATGTTACGCTTGATGAACTGAGAGTGTGGACGCGACCCATGACAAAAAAACACGTCATACAAATGATGGCCATCGGCATGATTTTTCTAGGCTGTGATGAATCAGAGCCCCAGACCTCGGTGGATCAATTTCGACCCTTGGTTGATTCAACGGTCGGTCTCGATATCGCCGTCGATTACGCGGTCTTCGATCTCAGCCCAGCGGAGCCAGCGGATACGCAAGCGCCCGTTGAAGATATGTTCACCGGTGAGTGTCGGTCCAACGAAGACTGCGACGATGGACTCTTTTGTAACGGACGAGAAGTTTGTTCGAATTATCGATGCTATGCATCGCCTTCGCCGCCCTGCGACGATGGCATTCGATGTACGGCTGATACATGCTCTGATGAGACCCGCGAGTGCCGAAATGAACCAAGCCCAGACCGATGTCCAGAAAATCATCTATGCGACTTGAAACTCGGGTGTTTTCCAATCGTTCCTTGCGAACGCGATGAAGATTGCATCGACGGCACCGTATGCAATGGCGAAGAAAGCTGTTTCGATGGTCGGTGTACTCCAGGTCAGCCAATTATCTGCGACGACGATGTCGAATGCACCGTCGATGTCTGCGTAGACAGGGACGGTTCCTGTGAATTTCTACCGGTCCATGGGCGCTGCATTGAAACCCAGCTCTGTACGACTGCTGACGGCTGTGTAGAGCGACCAGAATGCGAAACCGATGACGACTGCGACGATAACTCGTTTTGTAATGGAGTAGAGACGTGTGACCAGAATACACGACAGTGTGAACCTGGTGCCCCCCCTGAGGTCAATGATGATATTCCCTGCACCATAGACGTTTGCAGCGACGCATTTGCAATGGTTTTACACACACCTGCTCCGGCCAGATGCTCAGACGGTCAATTCTGCAATGGCGCTGAGGTCTGCCATCCAATCGAAGGCTGCCAAGCGGGGACCCCGCCAGCCCTGTCCGATGGCATCGCTTGTACCCAAGATGCGTGCAATGAAGATTTAGATATCATCGAGCATCAGACAGATGACACCGCATGCGACGACGATCTCTTCTGCAATGGAGACGAGCGCTGCCATCCGCAGAGCGGTTGTCAACCTGGGGAGCCTCCGCAAATTGATGATAATGTCGGATGCACCATCGATCGCTGCAGTGAAGTCGAGAGACGGATCATTCATGTGTCCGAAGACAGCCTCTGCAATGATGGTCTGCACTGCAATGGTGTAGAGCGATGTATCGCCGACCAAGGCTGTATCGCTGGCGAGGCTCCGATGATCGATGATGGCATTGCGTGTACGATCGACTCCTGCGATGACAACATCGACCAAATTATCCATCAAATCGATTCAAGCGCCTGCGATGATCGCCTTTTCTGCAACGGTGCGGAACGCTGTGTCGCAGACCAAGGGTGTGTGGCGGGTGATGCGCTGATTCTCGATGATGGAGTCGCATGTACGGTCGACACATGTGATGAAGAGGCGGATCAAATTGTCCACCAAGCCAACCCAGCAACCTGCGATGACGGCCTGTTTTGTAACGGTGTCGAAGTCTGTGACGTACGTCTCGGGTGCCAAGCCGGCGTACAACCGCGCGCCGATGATAACGTCGATTGTACAATCGATGCCTGTGACGAGGTGTCAGACCGAATCACCAATACCCCATCCAACGATGTGTGCAATGACGGACTCTTCTGCAATGGCCTCGAGGTCTGCGACCTACAATTCGGCTGCCAAGAGGGCGTACCACCGCGTGCGGAAGACAATATCGACTGTACAGTCGACACCTGTGATGAAGAGCAAGATATCATCGTCAATCAGCCTGACCACACAGCATGCTCCAATCAGTCTTTTTGCGATGGCGACGAGCAATGTCTCCTGGAGGTCGGCTGTGTCCCCGGCATGGCTCGAGTAGATGGTACCGTCTGTGAAAACGAACCGCGCTCACTATGTATCGACCAAGAGTGTCGGAATACCGAATGCGGAGATGGATTGATCGACCCGGCTGCCGGCGAAGAATGCGACGATGGGAACCAGATCGATGATGATGGTTGTAGTTCGGTCTGTCAGATAAGCGGTCCGAACGGCATACTGGACCCAGCCGGTCTATATGCCATTGAACCGGTCGTTCGATTCAGCTGCGGTCTCTTCGGCATCGCCTTGGTTGACGTACACGTAAGTCGAATGGGCTTCATTATGGGTGGTGGTCGACTCGAAGTGTCATCAAGCCCAGGTCCAAAACCACCGACGATGATTGTTGACCCTGCACCAGACCAACGCAACTTCAGCGTTGTGGGTGTCCACGAGGGTGGGTGCACCGAGATTTACCGTCTGTCTGGCGCGTTCGACCCACAAGATAATGACGTTTGGCGAGGTCAGCTGGTCATTGAGTTTGAAGGACCGGATTGTGCATTTACGACCTGCAATGGCCAAAGAGCATTCCAGGTTGTCGGTCGACGCCTTCAATGACCCAATTAATCGGTCCACTTCATTGCATCGTGATTTTAGGCATCGTAGCCGGTAGCGCGTGGTGGTTACAAAGTCACTTGGAGCGGCCGCCGCCTGTTCGAATTGTAGTGGCAATGACCTGTGGCCCCGCCCTGGTCCTGGTAGCCGCCCTTCTCTCGGTCCACAATTGCGCCCGGGGACAACCCATTCAGCAGTGGCTTTTTCCCGGCACGATGCTCTGTGCGTGTTGGCTGTTCGCGGAGCATCAGCCGAGCAAGGTTTGGGTCGTATCTGGAATCTGGTTTCTCTCCATAGCGCTCTCAATGCATTACGCACACGTTGTCCATAGTGAGGCCTGGATAGGCATCCCACTCACCTATGACGATTCAGGTGCAGTCATTAATGCAGCCTCGGAATGGCATACACCCATCAGTGGATTGTATACCCGGATCGAGTAGGGACTTATGGGTTCATCGGCATCGTATTCGCAATTGAGTTAAGGCATGGATTAAGGCCCACCCCAGAAGACAGAAGTATAGACGCGACAAGACAAAGCCAATCTGTTATGATCCGCGCGCAATGGGGGTAATTTTGCCACGCACTGTGTATTTAGAATGCTAAGTTCAGCGTGCAAGGAATTGAGGTAAAAATGGGTCAAGCCGTTAAATATCTTTGGATCGTGGTCGCCGCTTTTTCTGTTTCATTCGGCTGTTCGGATGCGCCGATCGAGACCTCGGAAGACCAAAGGGAATGGCTCGCTGAATATGGCGCACAAGGTCCCTTTGAGCAAGTGGTTGGCTCAGGCAAAGAGGATGGTGCAGGGAGACCTGGGCCATCTGTTAGCTGGGACAACGACGATTACCAAGTCTGGCCAGTCATACAGAGCTGGAATGAGGTGAGCTCTGAATCAGGTATTGCGTGGACGTCAGACAGCGGCCTCACGTGGGATGAAAAATACGCCGCGTGGTTGGAGAGCATGCAGACCACCGATCAACCGGGTGAAAACGGTTTACTGACCTTCAATCTGACAACCCCATACGGCAAGACACTGCTCGCGCCAGTGCTCGAATGTGCGGAAGTGGCTATTTTTCTGAGAGCCACCTTCGCGAGCTGGTATGGTCTTCCGTTTTTTCTTGAAGCCAACGACGCAGGCGAGCGGATCTATTTGGGACATTTTGGTTTTCGCCGGTCGAACGGGGCGCCATTTTCAGGAACCCCTCGATTCAAGAGTCGTTATCAAGATTACAGCCAGCAATGGACGGCCAATGGGCCATGGCCAATCGACCGAAAACTGAGAAAACGAGGCCTCTATGGAGGCGGTGATGAAGTGCCGTTCCTCGGCGATATCGATGGTAAAGCTGCCCGAGCGGGCGCCTATTTCGACGAGATTTTCGTCAATAAGAGAGTCGGTCATTTTATGCTACTCGCTCTGTCTTGGTTTGGTTCAATGCATTTGGCCGACGGCGCGAATATGTACCACGTCAAAGCCGACAAGATCAGAGCTGGAGATGTACTGCTCCTTCGCTGGCAGCGACGAGGAATCGGCCACACTGTACCCGTGATGCGCGTCACGCCCTACGACGATGGTCGCTTGGAGCTCGCTGTTGCGACCGGATCAATGCCACGCCGATATCCAAAATGGGAAGACGGTGCAGCGGCCGGTCGATACTTCAAAAAGACTGATGCAGGTGGTGCAGGTGAAAATGTCGATGGAGACCGATTTGCAGAACTCGGGGGCGGCCTTCGGCGTTGGCGGATCGCGGAGCCTATCAATGGGGCGTATCGGAACACCTTCGCGAAGACCGATGAGGCCGACTGGATTAACAGTTCGGATTTATCGTCGATTGCCGCTCGCATTTCAGATTTTGAACAATTGTTGCGAGAATTATCACCGACGGAGAAAGTCAGTTTAGCCGAACAGTTGATCAATTCGGCCCGCAGTCATTTACAACGCTATCCCGCCAGCTGTGCGGCGCGAACACGTCGGGAAGACGCATTTAAGCAACTCTACGACGTACACGCTGATGCATTTGGAATCAGCCGTGAGGAGACAGACCGACAATACCGCAAACTGGAAGACTATGTTTTTGGCGAACTGATCTATGGCTCATCGAGAACCTGTTGCTGGAACCGTTCAACGGCAGCCATGTATGACATCGTCATGGCCCACGCTCAGTCGACGCTTATCGATGAGGAAAGCGGTCTATGCCAAGACCCACTGGTTTTCAAAGCGAGACATGTCTCCAATACCAGCGATGGCTATGCTCTGTATCGCGATTATGCTCGTTCCATTGGTCGGGAGGCGGAGTGGGTCCAATGGAGTCCTGATGAAGCCTGTCCGCAAGCAAACGAATTTGTCGATGATATAGAACTGCAAATCACCGATGTCGGTTACTGCGATCTCAGCTCTAGTAGCCCCCAAACAGGCTGCCAAGATACAGGCGACTCACACATCAATGCGTTGGAGTTGACGAGCGGAGACCACGACGATCTCAAGGTCTGCGCCGGTGAGACGGATATCTTCAGCTATGCAGGGGAAGGCAACGTCGTCATAGCGGCTTCATTATTGCCTGGACAAGGTGAATTACGCATCAGTGTTTTTGACGCATCCGATGTCCTTGTCGATACGGTGTATTCACGGACCGAGGACGACGGAACGAATTTCATCGAGCCCATCTCAACGTATGTTGACGACGGCGGAGCCCTCTATATTGAGGTCACTGGCGTGAATCCTGATACAGTTCGTGGATACCGCTTATCCATTTTCCAGCGAGACTAAGCCAAGGGTCTTACACGCTCTCGTCTTCCAATGCCCCTATGGCAAAAAAGATTAGTTGAACAAACCAGCGGCCACGTCGTCGGAGCGGCACTGTACCAGTGCCAATGCCCTGAGGGCTTGCCCGGATTGGCCGAGCCAGCTAATTTAACGCCGATGTCAAGCGGACAAAAAAAGGACCTACAGAAATGAACATGAATCAGACACGCATCCTGTCTCCATTGTCAGCGGTATGGCTTGTTTTCGGCATGTCCGTCGCGCATGCGGAGAAACCAGGTGCAAAGGCGCAACAAAAGGCAGCTGAGTTAAAAAAGAAGGATACGGCAAAGAAGACCGAGACCTGTCGGCGGGATGTCCAGCGGCTTGCAAAGCGCAATAATCTTATCTGGAACAAGGCGAAAAAAGACGCTCAAAGGCTGCTTTCAAAAGCGTGTATAAAGGCAAAATTTAAAAAGCGGGGCGCTTTAAAATTGGCCTATAAGAGCGGCGTCTTTATCAAGACGAACACAAAGCGTACTGATACGTCGACGGCGGATGAGTCCAGTACACAAGATCCAAAGAGTGCGGCTCGCTCAAACTGCATCAGAGCTGTGATCGATCTGGCTAAACGAAATGATTTGATTTTGAAGGATGGTGAGCAGACATCGCCTCATAGTGTGCGCGATGCCTGCAATAGGGCAAAATTTAAGAGCAAGCTCGCCTTCAAAATGGTGCAACGCGCGGGCGGCTTTATGTCCGCCAGCAAAGCCACTGAATCCAATGCTCCACAGGCGACACAAACCGCAGATAAAAAAGGCTACCTAAAAACCTGTCAGCGTGAAATCAGGACTCATTCCAATGCGAAGCAGTTACGTCCTAAATTGAGGGGGACTGCACTGAAAACCAGCATCGAAGACAGCTGTAGACGCAATAAATTCGATGGTTATCTGGCACTGAAAGCACTGTTCAAATCAGGCGTCTTTGTCAAAGTGGAAGACGGCAAGGCAAACCAAGGAAAACAGGCTAAAACAGGTCAGAAAGGCCTCAGTGCTGTCTCCTCCGGCAAAAAGAAGAAGAGTAAATCGGGGACCAAAAGCAAGACAAGCAACACACTTGATCCGAACAAGCTAAAAACCTGTGTGAAGAAAGTGAAATATCGTGTCAAAAGCGACAAACTCTATCCTAGAAATGGTCTGCGGTCCCTAGACCTTGAGATCCAGAAGGCCTGCACGAAAGCGAAACTCAATACGAGAAAGAGCTTTGGACTCGTCAAGCGTCATTTGACCAAACGTCGACCGAGTTCGACAGCGGGCAACTCCCCTTCGAAAACAAAAAAGAAAACGCCAGCCGGACAAACAAAAACCGGGTCGGTCCGCTCAGGCACAGCGCAAGACGGTGCATCCAATAAATCGCTCAGCAAATGTAAGACACAGGTTTGGGCTATTGCCGAAGAAGAAGGGCTCAGGCCACTCAAGGGGAAATCAAATGTGAATAAGCACATTCTTGAGCAGTGTCGACTCAACGCATACGTGGCTAAAACGGTCTTCAAGCGGGTGCGAACGCTTTTTACCTCAAGCGATGCGACAGGGAAGTCCAGCGGATCAAACTCGCTACTGCCGGAGGTGGGGCCGTCTCTCAAGCGCATCGGTCAAAGCAACCAGCTGGCCTTTCCGACCGGAGACACAGCTCAAAGAGATTCATCGAAGAAAAGCAAAGCATGTCGGGTAACCGTGGCTAAAATCATCAAAGCGAAGGGCGATAAAACAGTGATTAAGCTCACCAAGAAGGAATTTAATCGCCGCATCACAGCCGCATGTCGAAAGACCAATAATGACCCGAAGGCTGCAGCCAGCATTCTACTTAAATCAGGTCAATGAACTGGCGATAGCACTTTGGATATGAGTCGTCGTGTGCCCGCACGACCCACTCCATCGCACACGAAAATGTCGATTTCAGCTTGCAAGCCTGTGATGTCCCTATACGATAGCGTCCTATGGCGCGTTTTGTACACATCGCCGACCTACACTTAGGCCGCACTCTTAACAATTATTCACTCCTCGATGAGCAAAAGCATGCTCTCGACCAGATCGTCCGTTTCATCGAAGAGTCTAAGCCTGCCGTTGATGCATTGCTCATCGCTGGTGATGTCTTCGACAGAGCTGTGCCACCAACGGACGCGATCGTGCTGTTAAACGATTTGTTCCGTGCGGTCGCAGCTAAATTGGCGACACCTGTCTTTGTCATTCCCGGAAACCATGACAATGCACACCGGATGAATCTGACCCATGGCCTGACAAAAGACACTTTACGCATTGCCCCATCAATCGAAGACGGCCTGACTCGCGTCAGGATATTGGATCAATTTGGCCCGATTGATATTTTCCTCGTCCCATTTCTCGAACCAGCGCTGGTGCGATTTGCCACCGGCGATGCATCAGCCAGAGATCAAGAGAGCGCCCTCCGTGCAGTCATCGAGCAAATCCACTCGCAAAATGACAGGGCCCACAGATGCGTCTTGATGGCGCATGCCTTTGTACGCAATGCCACTCAGTCCGACAGCGAGCGCGACCTATATGTGGGTGGTAGCGGTCAGGTGGATGGGTCTATTTTTAAATCTTTCGACTACGTTGCTTTAGGGCACCTTCACAAAGCCCAGACCGTGGATGATGCCGGTCGGATTCAATATTCCGGATCTCTGCTCAAGTATTCGAAATCTGAGGCCTCTCATTCTAAGAGCTTTACTGTGATTGATATGAATGCTGAAGGCGCCGTTGAAACGATGCGGGTTCCGCTGAATCATAAACGTGACCTCAGGGTGGTTCGCGGTCTTTTCTCATCGATTGTCGCTGGTGCAGAAAAAGATCAAAACCGTGATGACTTTGTATTCTTTGAACTGGAAGATGACGTGCCAGTCAGTGAGGTTATGGTCCGCCTGCAAGGCTGGTATCCGAATGCAGTCCACCTAAACTATGTTGAAAAAGAAACCGAAATGGTGGACTCAAAGCCGATTGTTGAACACCAAGAGTTAACCATTCAAGGACATTTTAGGACCTTTTATGAGCACGTCACAGGGCAGTCAATGGACATCCAGCAAAATGATGCCATCGAAATCCTGATCGCTAAAATGGACGCTGGCGAGGATCGGCCGTCATGAAGCCAGAGATGCTGATCCTTCAGGCGTACACAGCCTATCCAACCAAACAAGTCATAGACTTTAGGCAACTTGGTACAGAGCGCTTAATGATGATCTCTGGCGAGACAGGCGCCGGTAAAACCGCCGTATTGGATGCCATGACCTACGGGCTCTTTGGTCAATCGTCGGGTGGCCTTCGACCGGAGAGAAGTCTTCGAAGCGACCACGCTCGAAAAGGGTTAATGACCTTCGTGGACTTTCGTTTTGAGGTAAACGGTCAGCTGTATCGAGTCCACCGCATGCCGTCGCAGCCGGGGCGCTCCAACGGCTTAGTTGAATTCTATGAACTCGATACACTAGACGATGAAAGCGGAACGCCAAAAGCCACAGGTAAAACCAAAGTCGACGGTTTCATCCGCGATCTCCTCGGTTATTCAATCGATCAATTTCGAAGCGTTGTCATGCTCCCACAAGGACAGTTCAGAGAGTTCCTATCAGCGAAAACACGGGAAAAAGCTGACTTATTGGCTTCGCTTTTTAAGACTCAGCGCTATGCCTCTTTTCAAAGTCAACTCAAGAAGAAGGCTGATGAACTGGGCAAGGCACAGGCAGATGATCTGAAGAGGATCGGACAATGTCTAAAGCTTGCCCAAGTCCCAACGGAAGACGAGCTTTTCAGCCAGATACAAGACCGGCAGATTGACGTAGAGACCCATCTCAATCACCGAGCGCAACAAAGCCAGCTCGTACGACATCATGAAAGTGCTTTGACTAAAGCCAAAGCACTGAATCATGCTTTTGAACAGCTTGACTCAGCCAGGGAGAGGGCGTCATCCATCGCGTCTCAAGAGACGGATATAACGGCTAAAAAAAAACGACTTAAGGCTGCACTCGCAGCGGAAGACCTCCGAGATACGCAACTCAACCTCGAACAACGAGTCCAAGAATGTAAACGGGCGGAGGTTGCGCTCAAAACCAACATACTCGAACTAGAGCAGGCTCAATCAACAGCGAAAGAACGCGATGAACAGTTCGCCGTGCAAAACGCGCAGCAGGGTGAAGTAGACGCCCTCCGATTAAAGCTTGAAGACGTGCGAAAACTCAGAGCACATGTCCAAGAGCTTAATTTGGCTAAGCTCGCTGTCGACCAACAAGTCGCCGAGACAGAGCAGATAAAGAGTCAACTTGTGGACTGTCAGTCAATTCAAGGCCAACACGATGCGAAGCTGACGGAATTTGAAGCAACTCTGGCCAAGATGCAGACCATCGCTCAGCATCAAGCCACTGCAATCCTTCGGCTTGAACGATGCACTGTCAATTTAAACCATCGGCACCGCATTAACGAATTGGTCATTGAACAACAAGCGAAAGTATCTCTGCTGGAATCCACGGAAGCAAAGCTGCATGAACTGACAGACACTTTCCAGCAAAGAAAAAGTCGCCATCAGGTCGTCTACCAACAACATTTAAGCGACTATGCAGCCCGCTTAGCTGAGGGCCTGACTGCGGACCAGCCGTGTCCTGTGTGTGGATCTTTTGAACACCCCAGAAAGGCTGATGAGGTCGGTGATGCGCCAAGCGCACAAGACGTGCAGCTCGCACTAACGGCCATGCGTACAATAGAAGAAGCACAAGCAAAAGCACGGTCGTTAGAGGAGCAGATCAAGGTCAATCTAGACGCACTGGGAGAGAAACAAGAGCAGTTAATAGCCGAATTGGGCGAGGCGGCAAAGGCCGGTATTGAAGAGCTGGAGGTTGACTACGAAAACGCGGTGGTGCGCGCCGAGGAGGCTGAGCAAGCCCGCCTTTTCGTCGAGGAGAGCGAATCCCATTATCAAGCGCTTAAAACGCGAACGTCTTCCCTGGCCGATGCGAGTAAAAAAGCCGCCCGCGATGTCGAAGCGGCGCTCCGAGAATTGGCCGTCAAGCAGACGCGGATGGAAGAGCGAATGAGCCTCCTTCCGACTCCAAGGCCAACGCTGTCCACGCTCGATAAGCTCGAGACGGACACCGAGGCACTGTGGACAGAGTCTTCAGAGCGATACAAAACGGCCAGAGACGCCCAACACAAAGCGGCTCAGCGACTCGCAGCATCCAGCGCTAAATGCCAAGCATCAAAATCGACTTTTGAACGGGCCAAAAAAGCAAAAGCGGAGGCACAAGACGTATTTAATGGGCGCCTACAGGCCGCTCAGTTTGAAACCTTAGATGCATATGAAGTATGCCTTATGAGCCATGCAGACCGCATTGAACTGGACAATGAAATTAACAGCTTTGCCGCCGATAAAAACAAAAACCAAGGACTTTTGAACCATTTAGAGGCCGAGCTGAAAGGGCTCCAAAGACCAGACCTAGGCTCGCTTGACGAGCAGGTTCAATCGGCACGACATCACCTAGAGTTCATTGAAAAAGAGTTGGAAGCCAGTCGCAATACACTCAGTCCATTGCTGCGCGCGCAAACCGAAATCTCTGAATTAAAATCGGCAAGCGATGCCCGTGAAGCAGAATACGGATGCTTTGCCAAGTTGCGGGATATCGCCTTTGGAAAAGCGCCAAACCGGCACGGGGTCCAATTCGAAAAGTACATTCTAGCTACGATTCTCGATGAGGTTCTTGTGTTTGCAAATGCACGCTTTAAACGGATGTCAGGTGGGCGTTATGCTCTACAAAGAAAAGATCCTGACAGGCCAAGAGTAACAGAGTTTGTCCAAGACAACCGGTCAGAAGCAGGTCTCGAATTGGAGGTTACTGATGCCTTCACGGGTAAAGAACGCGATGCGTCAACGCTCTCTGGTGGTGAGGGGTTTCAGGCTGCGTTAGCCTTGGCTCTGGGTCTAGCCGACGTGGTGCAGGCCAAGGCGGGCGGAATTCAATTAAGCGCTATGTTTATTGATGAGGGCTTCGGCACCCAGAGCGAAGACGCACTGGATGCGGTCATGGACACGTTGACGCAGCTTCAGTCCGCAGGACGACTCATCGGCCTGATCAGCCACGTACCCGAGATGCGCGCACGCATACCGGTTCGATTGCATGTGCAGAAGGAACCGACGGGCAGTCGCGTTCAATGGATACATACGCAGACCGCGGCCCACTGAGTCAAGCCACCAAGACCTCTTTTAAGAGGTTGCGCTTAAGAATTGAAGATGCACAGAGAACGCCACCAACCATGGCGCCGCCAATCCCGGCCGTTGCGACGTCCTGCCCCGTTAGATAAAACCCCTTCAACCTGGTCTTAGGTCTGAGTTGGCGAGTGCCAAATCGGTTGGGGTCGTGTTCAAGACCATAGATCTCACCTTGCTCGTAATTACAGAAATGCCGCGTAGACAAGGGCGTCGATAGCTCAACATGATCTAGGGCAGCCTCCAGTTGTGGCTCCAATTCAAAGAGCTTTTGGAGTAAGCGGTCGCTGAAGTTTTGCTTCAAAGCATCATAGTCCGCCCCCCGTTTCCCCCACTTCTTATCGACCCATGGCTGAAACCACTCAAAGGGTGCCAAGGTAACCAACTCGACCGTACTCCGGTCTGGGAAACGTGTATCCCAAGACGGATCCTTAGCCGATGGGAACGATGTATACACAACTGGAAATTCGGCATTCCGGTCAGCCAGATAACGCTCAACATTATCATCATGGTCGTAGTTTTCAGGGTAGTACCACCAATTGGCTTTAGGGAGCTTGAGCTCGTCAGACGTTCCATTTAGGCCCAAATAGAGGCAAATGTGAGCAGCTGAGTTCTCCAACTTACGTAAACAAGACCGCAATCCTGTTAATTCAGCCGTCGAGTCATCCAGTAGACTATGGGCAGTCGTCGCGACACCGGCGCCACTGATGACCGTCGGGGCGGTCAGCTCACGCCCATCGGCCATCCTAACTCCGGTCACTTTACCCTTGCTGTGGGTGATTTGAGTGACATCTGCATTCGTCACAATCGTCCCACCAGCACCAATAATAATTGGCGCGATGGCCTCAAAGATTCTAGACGAGCCTCCCACAGGATACGCGCCCCCATTGAAATAATGCCTCACCAACATGGCATGCATAGCGAAACTGCTTTTAGACGGGGGCAGCCCATAGTCGCCAAATTGACCCGTTAAAACACCGATGAGTTTAGTATTGGAGGTAATGTCTTTGAGTACATCGAGAGTCGTCCGCGCCCCATATTTCATAAAACCGCGACGCATGCGCCGCCCTGCCAGCGTCGATACAAAGTCAGGGACTGCTTTTTCAGCAAAAAAGCCGCGAGCTTGCCGGGAGGCATCGGTGACGAGGGCCACATATTGATCTAAGGCACGAACGTCTTCATTGGCGGGAAAGTAGGATTTCATTCGATCGAGCCAAGCCGCACGACCTCGAACGAAATCATAGACCTCATCACCGAAGCGTATGCGGTCATACACATCACCCATGTCAGCCCATTCCAATGACCCATCTGACACGTATCGAAATAGACGTGACAGCAAACTATTCGGTCGCATGACTTCACCGACATAATGGACGCCTACGTCCCACTCGTACCGTTTTCGTTTGAAAACATGGGTATAACCACCGGGCGCGTAATGCCGCTCAAGAAGCAGACACCTCGACCCTTTCTTTGCGAGCGCAGCCGCCGTGACAAGAGCACCTGGTCCAGAACCGATTAAAATGACATCGTAATCATCTGTGATCTGGGCTTGCTTGTAAGATACGGTCTTCTTCATGCATACTCTCCAAGGTTTTCTGACGAGATGACAGTCGCTCTCATCATCAAGTCACCAAGGGTTTAAGGACAAGTATATATTGCGTCTTGTAAGCAATTTAAGTTTCACATGGTCGAATACGTACTGATAAACAAGCGAATGATAAGGGTGCCGTTGTAAATGCTCGAATCCGAACTCTTGGGGCAAAATGATCCACTCATCGGTCACACTATCGCAGAGCGATATCAGGTGAAAAGTATTGTCGGTGAAGGTGGGATGGGGACAGTCTACAGGGCTGTTCAAGAACCCATCGGGCGAGAAGTGGCTGTAAAAGTACTACTACCCGAATTGATCAACGATTCGCTTAAGTTGAAACGCTTCGTGAACGAGGCACGGATTCTGAGCGGTCTGCGTCATCCCCACACTGTCTCATTGATCGATTGTGGCCGCTTACGTGATGGGCGACTTTTCATTGTGATGGATTATGTTCACGGCGGCACTCTACGAGACCTCATGGATACCGGCCGACTGTCACAGGTCGCTGCCCTAAAGATTACACGTCAAATTCTTCAGTCGTTAGCCGAAGCTCATGCGCACGGCATTATCCACCGGGACCTCAAACCCGCGAATGTTTTGCTAGATGAAGTTCAAAGTGAAGAGTTCGTTGTTCGGGTGGCCGATTTCGGGATTGCAAAACTCGATGGTGATGAACGGCTGATGGGAATCGCCCCCACCAGCAAGAACGCCACATCGGGATTCGGACCCCAAGCCCACATCGCGACATCACCAGGGATACGCCTTGGAACGCCTGCCTATATCGCGCCGGAGCAAGCGTTCGCGAAAGAAATAGATGCACGTACTGATCTGTATTCAGTGGGCATCATCCTTTTCGAAATGCTGACAGGACACCAACCATTTA
The DNA here is from genome assembly GCA_002731825.1 of Myxococcales bacterium. Classification (GTDB taxonomy): domain Bacteria; phylum Myxococcota_A; class Bradymonadia; order UBA7976; family UBA1532; genus UBA1532. The sequence continues at coordinate 44,463 of PCCS01000003.1, read as the reverse complement.
AGTCGGATACAGAGCGTGGTCTATGCCTCGAACATCTGCACACGGCACCTAAACCCATCAACTCCGTTAACACTCAGCTTGAGATCGAAAAAGAAATAGAGCAATTGCTGCTCTCTTTAATGTCCAAAGACCGGCTATCGCGGCCCGAGAGCGCGAAAACGGTCATTAAGACCATCGACCGAGTCCTTGTTCGGATTGCTCCAGCGAGCGGTCCAACGGTACCAATCCCTAAAGTTCTGCCGGCGGTTAAACGGCCGCAGACCTTGACCATCGATACACCGATCGAGTTCAATAAGTCCCCCATTCCTCCATGGATTTGGGGCCTGCTCATGGGGATTACCCTCGGGGCTGGTCTGGGCTGGCTGATCTTGAGGAGCGCCTAATCTCGGCGCTTGAGGATGACAAACTCGACTCGTCTGGATAGACGTGCAGCCACTGGACTCTTCCCATCGCCAACAATTTTGTCTTTTCCGTGCCCTAAAGCGTCGAGTCTCTCAGCGCTGACACCACTCTGCACGAGGTAATTCATCACCGATTCAGCTCGCGCTTGCGCAAGCTTCTGGTTAAAGGCCTCGCCTCCGAACGCATCCGTATGGCCTTCAATGCGAATCTTCGCCAAGGTTGGACGCTGGATTATCGCTGTGGCAATTCTATCGAGAATCGGATAGCTCTGAGTCTGAATTGTCGACTTTGCCGTCTCGAAATAGATTTTGTCTAAATGCCGAATGCGATGTTGTTCCACGATGATCCTGTCATCATCAGGGCATCCGTCTCCATCGGCATAACCGTTTCGGTTTTCTGCATGCGCGGGACAACGATCATCGGTATCCAACACACCATCTCGGTCGTTATCAGGGTCTGGACACCCATCCTCATCTTGAAAACCGTCTAAATCTTCAGGATGGGATGGACACTTATCCTGAGTATCCAACAATCCGTCTTGATCATTGTCTTTATCTGGACACCCATCAGCATCTTGGAAACCGTCGCGATCTTCCCGGAGCTCAGGACATGCATCGGCGTTGTCTCGAACGCCGTCGTTATCTTGGTCCGATGCACTCACGGCATAGTGACCACTGCCACCTCGACCGCTCATCGACCAGCTCAATCCACCGACAACGCGAAATTCCGGCGAGCTGAATTCATCGTTCAGCCCCCCGCCAATTCCCATAGAGAACGCGAGGTCGTCACCCCCGAATAATCGAAAGCCGGCCAAGGCTTCGATGGGGGCTGGCCCATCTGAATTGTCCCTGAATTCCTTAAACTGCGAGCCAAAAACGTCTAAGAGTAATTCAAACTGATTTGGATAGGGCCGAAAGCCGAGCCCGACGGACCAATAAGTGCCAGCATCGAGAGCCAAAGGCGGCAATTGCTCTGGCCGAGTCGGCAGCCATCGATACCCTATATTTGTACTCAGACGCCAATACTTCTGCTGTATTTCAAAGGCAAGAGTGGGTTTGATTGAGAATTGCCGCGTTGAAAATTCGTGTTCATCACCTGCGGTGGGAAAATGCATTGGTAAAATGAGAGCAACACCAAATCCGCGCCTCCGTTTGGCGCCCAAAAGGAGAATTTTCGACGACACGCGAAGGTCTCCGACCCCCGACCCATCGTCTACATCAAGCTCACTTGGTTTCGTTGCATGAGACACTGGGAGTGAGAAGCCGATTTCAAGTCGTTCGGTGAGCGCCCAAGAGGCTAAAAACTCTGCGGTGGTCAAGTCGGTCACAACCGTCTCGATGATGCGGCCAAAGTCATCTCGTCTGACCAAAGGATTACTGGCGTAGTGAACTTGAACACCCGTCAAAAGGCGTCCAGATGGCCCAACCTTCGCGCTGTGTGTCGAGAAGTAGTTGGACCCGCCAACGGCGGGTCGGTAATGCTGCAGATCTTGAGCTTTGGATACGCCGATAGCGGCTACAGCAATCAGTCCATAGATTGACGCCGTCCATATCAGCGTAAACGCTACTTTTTTGCTCGTCATTCTGCCCATAAATCTATTCCGTATGCCAGACGTCACCTAGTCTAAGATAGGGTAACCGCTTCATTTGCTGGTGCTAACAAAAAGATCTGATCGGCACGATAAGGTTCTTCTGGTGAGTGAAACCAGACACCCATGGGCGCATCCACCGCCAAAAATATCGGTGACGCCATGATCAGACTGACACATGTTTAACGGATAATCGCTGACAGTCAAAATGCCTCAGCTGCGGCATGTAAGATGGTTATTTCAGGCGATTGGATCTCGCCAAGAGTTGAAAGAGCCTCAGTCATCGGATAGCGTAATCTCTTAAACATCAACGAGGCGTTTCGGATGGCCGATAGAGTTTCTGTAGCCAGGCTAAGCCTAGTCCTACTGGTGTTGGCCGCATGCCAAGCCCCCGAGGACACCCAGTCTGGGACGAATATCGTGATCGCTTTAGATTCGTCTGTGGCACTCGATCTCGCACCCAGCGTTGATGCCAATCATGAGAATACAGCTCATTTGGACAGCCAGGGGGAACCACAAGATGCTGGGGCCCCGCTCGATTCAAATAGCGTAGACGACGCGTCTAGCCCGGACCTCGGAACTGAAGGCATCGACTCATCAACCCAACCCGATGCCTCTCAAAATGACGGACACCAATGCGGTCCGTATGATTTGAGTCGTTTAGATGAACAGCAATTGACGGCAACCAGCTGGCGACTTCGTGGCGTCGTCGGCGTCGATCGATTTGCCAACGGCTCATGCGCTGGCTCAGGGGCCGAAACGGTCATTCCATGGACCCCACCCATGGATGGGGTCTACACTTTTTCAACGGTCTCAAGAGCCGAATTCGATACGACTTTATACGCGCGCTCGACTTGTCTAGACCCAAACTCTGAACTTGATTGCAATGACGATTCTATAGGCCTGCAAAGCACGATTATTGTGCAGGCAAACGCGGGGGCGACCATCTATCTTTTCGTCGACGCATGGGCTGGCGGCGAAAATCAGCCCTTTGAAGTCGCAGTATTCAAGGCCGATAGAAATGGACCTCCGAGCGTCAACCACCTGGTCGCAAACCGAATTGATGACGATGAAATTGCCGTTGCATATAGCGGTCAAGATGAGAATGCGGACGCTCGGTTTGCTGTGGTTGCTCTGGGCGATGAGCAAGAACCGTTTGATGACTCTAGCGAGACGCTGATCCAGGAGATCTTTGGCATGCAGCTTTTTGATGGGACCCTACGAATTCCAAATCAAGTTGACCCAATTTCTACTCATCTTTGGCTTAGTCTCCGAGACTGGAGCGGTCAGAATGGAGAGTCCGTCCGAGTGCAGATTGGTGAGCGAAGTGTGCGTCAACTTGGTGGGGAGTGCGATTCTAATAACATAGAAACGGTTTGTGTGGACGGCACGTTCTGCCCCCCACGAACGGGCGATGTCCAATCGGTTTGTTCACAGCCAACCAATCCGGAAATCCGGTCTGCAAACATCTGGAGACGCGAGATAGGCGCCACCATTCAAGTCACTGGATTCGATGAAACTCGAGATGTAACCAGCGTCCAACTCACTCCAAGAGACATTACTGGCGCTGTCGATGGGCTGAGTCAAACATTGCGTCCGCTAGAGCCGGTAAGGGGTGCAACAGAATTTGAATTTATCGCCTTGTCTGAGACATTGATTAGCCCCACCAGCCATTCGGTTGAGATTGCACTCATAGATGGCCAGGGTCTTATGTCTGAAAGCGTAAATGTGTTGATCACGGACTTGCCCGTAAACCAACAAGGAGACCCATGCGACCCCTTTGAACGGATGGATCGATGTGCGGATGGTCATGCATGTCTGGACATCGAGGCTGGACATCGTTGTCAAGAAATTACAGCGCCTGTCATCGACCGTGCGACCGTAAGCTTTAACCCGGCTTTAGGGACCATTGGTGTGCGCACAACGGGGAGAGAATTGGACCAAGATCTGGCCACTTTCAGCGTCGTATTCCGTGACGGGAGCAATTCGATTATAGGAGAAATCAATGGAGCACCATTCCGACGGATCGAATACATCAACGGTGTTGAATTCGAGGCGACATGGTCTGGTCGGAGTGGTTTCGAGCTTGCGTTCGGCATTCAGGCCATCGTCACACTACGAGACCGATTTGGACTCGCAAGCAACACAGCCAATGTTCCCCTCACAGCGCCCTTGGTTGCCGATGCTAATCGAGGGTGCGATCCCTTCTGGGCGCTCAACCAGTGCGCACCTGGAACGGGCTGTTTTGATCGAATCGGCCGCGGTCAGTTCTTATGCGTAGCAGTCCAAGAACCGAACATTGATAGCGCGTCCATTTGGTATAATCTTGAGACTGATGGAATGGGAATTCGGCTGCAAGGGTCTGATGACGACTCTGATGTTATCGGATTCGAGCTCGAATTATTCGACGGTCGCGGGCAGCCCCTACTCACCCCAAATGGTGGCATCCCCTTCAGACTGCAATTCGATTCATTAACCCAGTTTGCTGGCACATTCACAGGCCTGCTCTCTTTCAGATATTCGGCCCTGATGGCCCAGTTGGGTCATCCAGAGCCCCATCCACTGCCGGTGCGCGCAAGCATCTCTGCATTGGACGCAGCACTGCTCAGTAGCAACCCAATGGACCTCATCCTTGAGTCGCCTCCCATAGTCGAAAACGGTGTTCGCTGCGATCCCATCGGAGCGACTAATCGATGCGGACCAAACTCTGCTTGTATCGATTTTGACCTCGATGATGGAAATTTACCGCAATGCCTCGGGCGACAATCAACGTGTCCTGATGGCATTTTGCCCGTCGATTTAAATGAGGCCCTTGGATTGGAGGGATGGTCTGTGGATGCCAACACCAGAGGGGACACCATCACCACAGAAGGGTCCTGCGTGAGCCAATTGACCGGACAGGTTTACCGGTTTGTCGCTCCGGTCGATGGGTCGTATCGATTCTGGACAGAGGGACTGGGTGAAGATCCACTCAGAACAGCCGGTCTTTTGGTACGCAGCGCCTGCGCGTTTCCAGACCAAGAAGTAGCCTGCGAGACCAGTCCTAGTCCAATAACTACGGTCGTCATCCCCCTCGACGCAGAGCAGATCGTATATGTTTTTGCAGGAAAAACATTTCAGTGGGCAGATGGTGACTTTCGCCTCCAAGCCGCGCCCCATATCGCTCCCGTTCTGGGCCGAACAGAGGCGTGGTTAGAGCAAACGTCTTCTCAGCTCAGTCTTGATGTCGCCGGTCTTCTAGGCAGCGCTCGAATCACGAGTATCGACTACACCCTACTGGACGCAGATGGCGCGATTTTAGCCACGCTCACCGGTATGGAAAGAGTCAGTGAGGACCTCGATGTCAGCGTCGATGACGTGCCGAATCCTCCGCAATTCTCTGGTGGAGTGAATCTCAGCCTAGCGGCCAAGTACGACCGACAAACCCTGGGTCAGGTCGAATTTATTCGTGTTTGGATCGTTGATGAGTTCGGGGGACGCTCTGACGCCCAAGACACCTTTTTCTCACCACCAAGCCCTCTCGCCCCAGATCAAATGTGCGACCCTAACAATGCTCGGACCAGGTGTCCGGTCGAGCATATGTGCTACGATCCGAGCCTCGACCAAGCTCAGGGCAATCAATGCAGCCGTTTTCTAGAGACCTGTCCTGCGGAATGGAGTCCCATTAATCTCATTGCCGACAACCCTGTTGGCCCCTGGGTTTACAATGGCGACCTTGCACGAGACGCACGGATGCTCGAGGCGCACGGACGGCCCACCTGCTCGGCATCTGCGACCGGTCGTAACCATCTCTTTGAGTTCACCGCTCCGCGCGCCGGCCGTTATCAATTCGCGACCACTGGTGATCTCGCAGATACTATATTATGGGTTCGGTCTGCCTGTTCGCTAGCGGCGCCTATCTTTGAGCTCGCGTGTAACGATGACTCGATAGGTGCCTTCAGTTCCGTCAGCATCGACATGATTCAAAACCAGACCGTGTACGTTTTTGTCGATTCTTATGACGTCGAGGGACGGGGCCCGTATCGCCTCACTGCTGGGCTTGATGAGTAGACCAACGGATCGTCTTTTCATTTTGTCCCGCACCCGGCTTGGAGAAAGTGGTTGCCCTGAGTATGCTGCAAGTCAACGTCAGTCATGAGGTCAGCATTGAAAACCATCTTTGCAGCACTACTCTTAAGCCTACTCGCTGGAATTGGATGTGAGCGGGCGCAGACCCCTGTGACAAATCCAAAATCGGCGCTGGCGACACCTGTTGCTCAATCCGCCGAAGTAAATGTAGACCAAGGCATTGCGAATACAGCAGCAGGCCCAATGGATACAGCATCAGCCCCCCCGGTTGTAACCGGGTCGGCTCAGATTGATTTGGCGGACGCGACCGCTGGATCCCCAGCCAAAGAAACGGCTGCTGCAAAGCCTCCGAGACCGTCTGATCAAAGCACGCGCCAACGCATCGACACCATGTCGAACAATTTAATGACACGGCAAGTCAACCAGCGAGCAACCCAAATCCAGAACGCCGGTTTGACCGAAAGCAATCAGCTATTGGAGAGCTACACGGCAAATGCGTTCCACAAGGAAGTCGTCAAGCTCATGCAATACGCAGCCGATTACACTTTGCTAAAGCGAAGAAATCATTGGCGCATCGTACAAGCTCCCGAATGGAAGCAGCTGATGAAAAAACTCGAGAGACGCTTATCCCGGTATCGACGTAAATCAAGACAGGCGCAGGCTCGGTTGAACGATGTGATGATGGCAGTTCTCAGGATGCTCGATAACGATGGTCCTTTTGAGCGCGCCTCAGCCTATGCACTCATGGATCATATTTTTACTGCAGTCGGAAAGACGCTACCGAGAGCCTTTGAAGGACCATTTATTCGCTCAGCAGCTGCTCGCATGACACTGGCTACGTCTGTGCATGAACGCACGATGCTCGTCGAAAGCGCACTTAAACACGATCGCGAAGGTGAATTATTCGCATTTGCTATCAGTGTTGTCCTCAGCGACAAAGATTGGGCGGTCCGAAAGAAGGCGCTTGACGGACTCGACCGTTGCGCAACTGTTCACAAGAAATGCAAACTCGCGCCAGTCATGCTCGATTTACTCTACAATCGCCACACCGATGCGCGGACCCGCGGCCCACTCATGCTCTATGCGGCTGCGCTTCTGTACCCGAAAGTCACGAACTGGTGTCGACCCCACTTACGTAAAAGTTCACTGATGCTACCCTGCCGAACAGCATTGGGACGCCTGCAAACCGAGGAGGCATTCGATTTACTCTATAAATGGCTCGATAAACGTAAAGATGAAGCGAGTTCAAAACGACCTCAGAATTATAGTTTTAGGGACGAGTTTAAGAGCATTATGCCCTATGCGAACAAACGCTTCGCTCGATACAAGTTTCCCCAGCTACTAGACACCGTCCTGGGTCAAGACCTACGAGACGGTTTTGCGACGGGCGGCATCGTTCGTATGATGGATCAGATGGAAGATGCCAAGAGAGCCCTTCAAATCTTAAAGGCGACGAGAGCGTTTTATAAGGTCAAGTTCGGTGACCATACGCTCCACAGAAGCCAAAAGTTTCTCATGAATGAACTCGACATCATGATCAAACGGATGAAACCGCGAGCTTTAAAACAACACGAACGTGAACGAAAAGAAATGATTCATCCAAAAAAGTAAATCGGTTTTCAACACGTGGCGCTGTGGGCAACTATCCCATGCGTCTCAAATCTTTTAGGGAGATTTCTTTTGGCCAGCCCTCCTAAGAAATTAGATGTCTTTGGAACCCGCGCGACACAAACGCGCGGGTTCTGGGCAGGTAAAGCCGGCTTGTTTCTCACTTTGGTGGCCATGTGCATGGTCGTCGCGCTCTTAGTCGGCTGGATTTTGCTCTGGGTCTATCAGCCCCAACAACCTAATGTCGCCCTGTTGACTTTGGGCTGTATCGCTTTCGGTTTCGTTTTGGTGTTGATGGCAACCGTCCAATTTCGACTTCGAAGTTATTGGCAATTGCGGCAGAGTCAAGCCGCCTATCTCATGGGAATGAGCCATACTCTCCGAACGCCGGTTGCATCGATTCGCGCAGCTGCACAGGCATTACAGAACCCCAAGATTACTGAAGACCAGCAAAATCAATTACTCCATGGGATCGTCCTCGAGACACGGTTGCTTGGATTGCGCATCGATAATGTTCTGGAGACCGGACGACTCCAAGTGGAAAAAACGGCGCTACTCAACCAGCCACTCGACTTCAGTACCTTGGCGAAAAAAGCCCTCGCTACACCCGCAGAAATCGCAGCAAGTCGAGGTGGCCTTTTCGAAATAGAGGTCGCCGATGCCCTTACAGTGCGTGGAGATGCAAGAACCTTACGGCTTGTCATAGACAACATTTTGGACAATGCAATCAAGTATTGTGATGGCTCGCCAAATGTAACGGTGAGTGTAAAGAAGCGTGGTGAAAACGTCAGTTTTGAGGTTATTGACAAAGGAATCGGTCTGGCTAAAGACGAATTAAACAAGGCTTTTAAACGCTTCTGGGGCGGCTCCAGGAGCCAGGCCGGCTCCGGTCTGGGTCTCTGGTTAGCGCGTGCCATTGCCCGTGGGCATGGAGGCGAGGTCACCTTAGTAAACAATCCCGATGGAATTGGTTGTACAGCCCTATTTTCATTGCCATTCTATGATGGCAGCACCAACAAACGAGGTTCGTGAATGGCCCGTATTTTGATCATCGAAGATGCTGAGATACTGGGTATGAGTATTCAGGTTGCACTCGAAGAATTCGGCCATGATATCCATTGGTCCAGAAGCCTTGAATCTGCTCATCGAGCTTTGGAGGCGTTTCAACCGGAACTCATCATTCTTGACCTTGGATTACCCGATGGCGATGGAACCAACTTCTGTCGTAAGTTAAGAGCGACGGGATCTATCATTCCATTAATCATTGTAACCGCTCGAGAAACGCTGGCAGCTCGGATCGAAGGTCTGGCCGTTGGAGCGGATGACTATGTTGTAAAGCCCTTTGAATTGCCCGAGCTGATGGCCAGGGTGAACGCACTCTACCGCAGACAGAAATGGCATGGTCCTGGAGAGATTAGGACCATTGGCCGCCTCACAGTCGATCTCACCCGTCGCATTACTTTGAGAGATGACGAGCCGCTGGAGTTGACCGATACCGAGTTTCGCCTACTGACGTATCTCATGTCCCATCCCAACCAACCTCTTTCACGCGCTGAATTACTGGTGAATGTCTGGGGTCAAAGCGGGTCGACTCAAACTCGGACTGTTGACGTATTCATAGGCCGGCTCAGGCGTTGGGTCGAAACAGAGCCAAGTCAGCCGGATGTAATCACAAATGTGAGAGGCCTAGGCTATCGACTCAACGTCAGCGACTAAACGGTTCTAATGTCTGATACAGGTCTAAGTCTAGCTTTGACAGTCTGTTTATTCGTTGACGCAGTTTCGTCATCGGCTTGACAACCTAGAGCCACCTTCCAAAAGCCCTGAAAACAAAATCAACATGATTTCAAACACTTATACCATCTAACCGGTTTTGGCACATCCGTTGCTTTGTTATGGAGATACCCGCAACAGTGGATAAGGAGAATGGGACATGTCTAACGGAACACAAAACGCCTCAATTATGTCCAAATCGGACTTGGTTAAAGTTGGTATAAGTTGCCAAAACGCGGCTAATATTCAAGACATCATTCATGGAATATCAGAGCCAATTCTGAGCATTCCCGGTGTTGGGACCGTGGCCGTCGCAATCAGTGCAGGCCAAAATAACTACTTGGTCTACTCACGAGCAAATGGTCCGGTTGATTCGGATATTGCACTCATCATAAACGACCAAATCCAACGCCATTTGGAAGACGTTTCGGGACAGCGCCAAATCAACTGTCATAACAGAAACCTAGCCTCTCGCCTGGTCAGCTCAGACAGTATCCGGCCAAGAGCCCTCTGGAGTGTCGATCTGGGTGATGAAAACCAGCCGTCTGGGAGTTTGATTATCTTTACGGAGGACCGCGATCTCTTCTCAGCTGAAGACCTCTTCGACTTTCGTCAAATCGGTCGACTTGCAGGGAGCGCTATCGAATATTTCACGGCCGAAATCATCGTGCCTAGCGATGACGTTCTACAATCGCCGCAAGCCCCAGTTCTCTATTTTCAGGTTCAGCACCTGGCGGCGATTGAAGCAGTCTTTGGAGAAGAGCAGGTAAATACGGTGATGAATACGGTCACAGACCGAATCGCTCGCGCTGTGCCGTCTGTCGCTGTGATCGCACGACTGGGGGCGGGTGCAATTGCAGTTGTATTGGCCGACTCTAGAGTAGATACAAGTGAACTGGCCGGTGCATGCTTGAGGGCATGCCGCGATATTGCAATCGAAGAAAAAGTACTCATTCAGATGACCACGTCAACAGTGCTTCCGGCGAGCAATACCATCGAAGCACCTCAGCCATTAATCCCGCCGGGAACAGAAAAAGCGCTCTCAGAAACTGCCTAGGTCAAGCTCACACATTGACCGTCTCAATTTAAAGCCCGAAATCACCATCATCTCGACATTCGGGATGATGCGACTTGGCTAAAATTATGCTGATTGATCTTCCCCGTGAATTTTCTCAGCCATTTCACATCTATCCTCAAGACTGAGTTTGCTCATGACGGGTTTGTCGCATATCTTAGGCAGCGGGGAACGTATGTCGTATGTCGACTACAGTGCAAGGAGGAATGATTCGTGGTTGCTCGATATAATCATCTGGCTTTATTTACAGTCATCATAATTGGATTGGCGGTGAAAACCGCCTCAGCGCAGCCTGTCACGTCGAAACAGGCCGATCTTGGATTACAGGTATTCTTGGTGGAAGATAAAACCATCGCAGGGGCTGATTTTAGCTTTGCATTTCCAAATTTCGGCATCCACACGAGTTTCAGCATCATCACCGCCGACGACGACGCGCCTCGCCATAATGTGGACAATGAGTGGGTTGGCAGCCTTTTAGGATTTCATCTTTTTGGACGCATTCCATTCACGCCGACAATGGAAGCCCGAATCGGAACAGGTCTCGACAGTTGGCTCCTTCATGGTGTTGCGCCAGGGGAAAATAAGCATGCCTGGCCAGCCTATGGCGAGCTTAGATTTATGCCCTCTCCGAAAACAGCAGCCTATCTCAGGGGCCGTTATTACATCGTCAGCAGCGACGGCCTGGGGGTTGGTGAAGACTACCAAGGTCGTCAACACAAGGAGATCTTATTTAGCGCCGGAGTCTCTTATGTTTTCTAGACAACGTCGAGCCAAACTCCCGTTTTTCTTACTGGCAATCCTTGCAGCCGGGTTGTCGGCATGCCAGCCGGTCACCTTGTCCCATGAAGGTCGAATCGACTTCGTCCAATACCGGTCAGTTTATGTGGAACCCATCGCCTTGAGCGGAGACGCTGTCTTTCCCGACCTGGATTCGGCAACGCAGCTCTACCTTGTCAACGAGCTGCGCGCCATCTCAGGCTTTAAAGCCATTAATGGGGTCGACACGCTCGCATCAGATGCGATTTTGATCGTGGATCTACGCGTCGACGCCTTCGACGATTTCTCACGTGCTGAAATTGAGTATCGGGCCGTTGCCGATTTCCAATTGATACGCCACAGTGGTGGATTGATTGCCAGTGGTGAGGTCTCGTCTACAAATAGGGATATCCTGGAAGCTCAAGAGGATGCCCTTGATGAAATCGCCCTGTACTTTCTAAAGCCATACCGCATTTAGCAGGCATTCAGCGGAGATCACCGCCGCGGGACCCAATCGATTGCATCCACTCGAATCATAAACTCATGATACCAGTCTGCAAACGGTTCATCGGTCGCAGGAAACGTCGGGAAAAAGACATCGTCTATTCGGTCTTCGTGAAAAGACCACATTCGTGTTGGCTTAGTCAGCGCCCAAGGAATTAAAAAAGCCCCCGCATTATCATCGGCAGCGGCCGCAGCAAAATAAGAGTTTAATGCGAACTCGTTGCTATCACCTCGCTGGTACTCTGCAAACATGATCTGCTGGTATTGAATACGTTTGAGGACCCCCAACTCAAATCGATATTGAAGGGTATTGAGTCCCGCTGTCAGATCGGGGGCAACGACGGCTTCAAAGCCCTGGGACCGACTGTTATCAAAATGGGCAAAGGCTGTCGTGCTCGCGTCTCCCCAAGCGATTTGGGTCCTGTCCTCGGATAACTGACCCTCAATGAGTTCGCGCTCACCGTCATCATCAACAATCACACGAACTCGATCTTGACCGACCAGGGTGACACTGGGATTTCGCCCATCAATGAAATGTCTCGCATCAAACCAGGTGATCGTAAAATCTGGATTCAAGTGCCCCACGGCGCCATAAATACGATCTGAATTATGATGTGTTCTGTGGATATCAAAAATAATTCCTGAATCATTCATGACAACTGCAGGCTCTTGACCCGTGTCATATTGTCCATGATGCCACCAATCGATGGTCTCATCATTTCTTTTGAAACCGGTCCAAAACCAAAGTTCATTTTGAAAAGACGCATGGATCTGAACCACTCGGCCGTGAGCATTCATGGACAGGGTTGGGTCCTTACCAACATCTCGCCAGTAGAGTTGAGTGTCGGCCCGGTTACCTGAGAGCACAACGATGATCCGATCTCTCAGCTCACCTATGGAGGGCCAACCCCGCACCTGCAGATCGTCGGCCTTGAACAATTTGTTACCGAAGACATCGAGAAGGGTCCGATTAAGCGCGCCCAAATTGCCTTGGTCAGGGCCAGGCTGGTCACTTAAAGTGTCTTTAAGATCGATCGCCAACGTAATGGGCGCATGGCCACGGTTCGAGTTTGACCAATCCTGGATGAGTTGCAACCACGGTGTCAGACGGTCATTATCAGGGTTGCCATCCAGGTCATCGGCAACGTCATTTCCCGCTCGCCAGTGACCGATACGCCAATCGTCGTCCGCCGTGTAATAACCATCTACATGCACGTCGAGTTCGAGCATGCGAACACCAATAGTGAGCTGCTCCGTGAGGCTCCCGCGTTCACCGCCAGAGTAGGAATTATGCGTGGCGCCAAAAATCACACTGGGATACGAGCGTGACCAATAGCCGCTGTCCGCAACAGGTGCTGCATCAACTGCCGAATCAATAGGCTCCGCGTCCGCGAGTGCAAAATCGTCGGTCGCGGCATCTTGGGGGTGCTCGACCGGACCGACATCCATGGCCGCATCGGGGATGCCAGCGTCTCTGTGCACCGATTGGTCCTCACCAAAGGGCGTTGACAGCTGGGGACCGGCGTCCAGCTCGAGGGTCGAATCCATGGACTGGGACAACGACGCCAATTTTGGCGCATCACCCACACAGCCGAGCAGGCTCAGCCCCCACCATAGAGACAGTACGAATTTTAACGGAGTCCACATAAACTAAGGGCACCTTCTTTAAGCACACGTTATAGCACAGACCGAAGGATGGGCAGTCATGGGAAACGCACCTGCTTCATCGGATTGTCGATAAGAAAAATCTCGGCCTGTTCATTGGATACAAAAAGGGAATGGCCGACCCAGCTAATGGCTTCGACTTGCTTCATTTCATCGAGATTAAGTTCGATAGTCGAGAGCAATTCAGCCAAATAATCGTCGCCTTTAATTGATCGCTGAAAAATATAAATAGCGTAGTAGGTGAGGACAGCGATTCGCCGCCCATCGTCATGGATCGCAGCGCCCGTTACCAACCCTCGGCCTTTTAAATCGCCTTTTAAGTCTGTCTCTGCAACCAACGTCAGTGCCTGACTATCGCGCTGCCCATCGACCGAATCAAACCGATATAGTTTTGTTCGACGATCACTTCGATGCTTCGTTAATAGAAATAAGGTCGGTCGACCGAGCTTTGGGCTCGGCCCCCAAAATAGGGCTTCAGCGTCATAATTCCGCATTTTGGGCGGGAACGCCGTCTGGTCTGGATACCGAAACTGAATGCTTCGATGAACGGGGATCGCCATGCGAATCACCTCGTCTGCCGTCGATTGGATCTTAGGTTCAGAAATCACGTGAATCGATAAATTTCTTCGATGATTCCCGTTATTGCCAAAGTCAGCAATATACAGCGAGCCACGGTCATCCGCTGCGACTGCTTCCCAGTCAACGGATGATGCGCCAAGTAATTCGATTTCCGCCAGCAGGCGCCCACGAGCTGTCGTCGCATACAAAATTGGAGCAGAACCCGAATCGTTATGGGTCCAGAAAACGCCCACGTTTTTTCGACTTCTCGCGAGGCCTGAGGCTTCGGGCAGAACAGTTCGGTCATAACGGCCAAACGCCTTATCCGATGCCCGTCTGCCATCGGAATTGACAAACCAGACAACGCCCAGCATCAGGCATATGGTGGCCACGATAAAACGAAGTGTACGCGTCGTCATTGGTCATTGACCACGCGAGTGTCACCTCGGCTTTTCAACTTAGCCATCAGCGATTCGTAATCATCTTGTGTGACTTGGACCCACCTTTCACGCTTAAGTTTCCTATCGATTTCGCCAGATTGGAGTCTAAGACTGGTGACGTGTAAGCCTGCCGGTGAGAAGATATGCGCCCGACTGCGTTTTCCGATGACCACATATGTTTTATGGCGTTTGTCATAAAGCACACGTTCGAGCGGTACCCGCTTTGAATCATCCCAAGCCTTTCGGGTCGGGCGTTGACCCGACAGGTGTCGAACTCGAGCATGCTCAGTCCGCCCAATCTGACTGGAGAAAATTTGACTCACGTCTCGCTTCAGTGTCTTGAGGGTCTTCTCAATGAAAATCGCGCGGCGTTCTTCCTGAGTGCCCGTCAGGGTTGCGAGTTTTTGAGGCGCAGCATGCAAGCGCGCCTGGGTTTTAGAAATCAGTCGCCTCAAGCGCTCTGCTGGAGAACGCCCACCCCGGGTTTTGGAGGCTGCGTCTGCGATTTCATTGAGCGTGAACCCAATCAAATTCAATCGGTATTCGAACTCCCCTTCCCCTGTCTTCACACTCAAAACTTGAATGGTCAGTGTGCGTTTGTCGTCATGGTGGGATGACGCGTCTAATTTTGGGTTGAGTAATCCAACGACGATCTGACCCAGAACGCGATGGGTGCCATGTCCTTCCGTAAACTGCGGTAGCCGCTCATCGCTCAACTGGTTATCTGTTAAAGCCATCACCACAATCGATGGTTTGGGGCCGAATAAGCTATCCATCCCCTGGGGTCGAAACGTCAGACAGAGATCGAGTAGGCCGAGCCACTTGGGCTTACCTGTCGCGGTATACCCGGCAAAGGTTTGCCTCGGATCATCTGGCCGAGAGTGTCCGCAGCCGTCCGTCTTGCATTGAAAACACCATAAAGGCCCGTGTTCGTATTCGGGGGATGGGTCCGTACCAGGCTCGAATGCCGCCGAAATAAGGACGTCGGCCGATCGATGCCAGGATACCTCACCAGTTTCGTCAAAAGCCAAGTCGAGAGTGATCGTATTTGGCCTGTCTCGTCCCCGGCGCGCCGCTTCGCTCTTGAGGGCTCCGTGAATCATGCGCAAAGCCTGAGCGATGCGGTCGCTGGGCTGTTCCTTACGGCCCCGATTTCTCGAAGATTTACTCGCCCCCATTTGCACCAACCTTTCTCCCCTGTTTTAGCGATTATTTCTGAGTTGCTCAACGCCCACGAATCAACAGTGCGTCTGCCATAGCTGGCCGGACGCAATAATCATCATTGCATCCCAGACCAAAATCTAAATAGATTATGGGTGTATCATTGGATGAGGTGAATCCCTTTGGCTAGTTCAGAATCACGTTTTGCTGTGGTCTCGGCGATGATCGGTAATGCGGTTGTGGCCGTCGCCAAATTTGTGGCCTTCGCGATGACTGGTTCAGGCTCTATTTTGTCAGAAGCCATCCACAGTGTCGCGGACGTAATGAACCAGGCTTTATTATATCTCGGCGTCATTAAATCATCCAAATCGGCGGACTCGACATATCAGTACGGCTACGGTCGCGAACGATTCGTCTGGTCGCTCATGAGCGCTGTGGGGATTTTCTTTCTCGGCTGCGGCGTCAGTCTGTACCACGGTATTCATTCGTTCATTCATCCAAACGAGTCGACCGGACTCGCCTGGGCTGTGGGCGTCCTCATCTTCGCATTTGTCGTAGAAGCTCTCATTCTTTTCTTAGCTGCACGGGCGCTTTGGTCGCTCAAGGGGGCGCAATCATTCTTCGCCTACTTGAAAACCGATGCAGACCCGCCCGCTGTCGCCGTTCTCTTGGAAGACGCCGCTGCCTGTGTTGGTGTCTTGATCGCCCTCGCATGCATCAGTCTAAGCCACTGGACGGGCGACCCTCGCTGGGATGCGGTGGGCTCAATTTTAATCGGACTACTCTTGGGTTGGGTCGCCATTTGGCTTATCGCACGAAACCGTGAATTGCTCCTCGGTCGAGCAATTCCCACGGAGGCAGAGGCAAAGATAAGAGAGTACTTAAACACCCAACCAAGCATTGCAGAGATCGTGAGTCTGAAAAGTGAAATCATCGATACCGAGACCTATGATTTACAGCTGGGACTTCGATTCAACAGTCTGTACTTGGCTGATTTAAATCGACATTCCATTCAGTCGGCTTGGAACAAGGGCCTGCAAACAGAATCTGATCTGGACAATTTTGCAAAACAATATACCGATGACATCGTCAGGACATTAGGTCGAGAAGTGGACCGAATCGAAATCGGAATTCAAGAACTGGTCCCTAAGTTAAAATACATCGATATCGAACCAGAGCTTGCCCCGACCCACTCATTGCCCCCCGATGGTGACCAGCTCCGTGATGACTCGAAGCTTCAGTGAACGCTGGTTGGCTTCTCTTAAAGCCGACTCAATTTGAGTCACAGCCTCCGGCGGAAATCGAGCATCACCACGCACTTTCAAAACAACCCAGTCACCCCGCTTTTCAAGCGCACCGAGTTCATAACCAGAGCGCTCAACCATCTGTTTTAACTGACCTGACAGACCGGCATTAGGCCGCTCTGCGATTCCCCAGAGAAAAGAACTTAATGGAACCGCAAGCAAAAGCGTAGCAAACACCAGAAGCAAGATGAAACGAGATGCCCAAGAGCGAAGGTCGTCTCGTCCACGAAGACCAAAGCTGTAGAACGCGCAGGTCGCTCCGACGACAATTGCCAGGACATTGGTCCCAAACAACAAGACGGCGCCCGCACCGACTTGAAATTCACCGAGAGCAAAACATAATCCCGCGGTTGCAATTGGGGGGACTAATGCCGCCGCGATCGCGACACCTGGCAGTGCTGCACTCAAGTGAGTGCGCGCGTAGGCATAGGCAGCTGCAAAACCAGAGATTAGAGCGACACCTAAATCTAATAAATTCGGGGCACCACGCGCGGCCATTTCACTGGTCAAAACCTTGATTGGGCTCAAAAGCCCAACGAGCAGCCCCAAGGCAAGCGCAAGCAAAAAACCAAGAAGAATTGATTTCGTCGATTCCTTTAGTAGCCTGGGATTGCCCTGTAATAAGGCTAAACCTGCACCGAGCATCGGTGTCATTAATGGCGCCACCAGCATTGCGCCGATAACCACTGCCGGCGAGCCTTGGAGAAGCCCGAGTGCTGCGATCGCCGTCGACAATGCGATCAACATCATGAAATCGAATCCCCACCGCGATCCGCTCTGTAAACTCTCGTAGACATCAATTCTGGCAGCACGCTCTGTTTGAGGCACCCATAGATTAAGCCATCGGTCTAGAATTGGTAAAAGTCTTTGGTGCCAACTTTTTCTCTGCCTGAACACGATGAAGGGAAATGCATCGTCTCGTTTTTTTATGCGTTCCCTAAGCCGACCAAAAAGACTGCGGTACATAGTCGAAGGCCCAGGCACAGCCATCAGAAGCGCATCATGATCGGCCGCCGTCATTGCAATGGCATCATCCAGATCATCTGAGATAACAACTTTTGTTTTAAGTTGGCCTGCGCTGTCGACCCCCATCGTTTTTAAAGCTCGGCTGATGCTTTTACGCCCAACATCTTCTCCGAATTCAACGGCGGTCGGAACGACCGCAAGTACAGTGTAACGCGCTGAATCAGCCCCAATAATCGGTGCTAATTCTCGGACCGAACTATCGATAAACTCAGTCTCAAATAATGGGAATAAGATTCGTTTCGGTGCCTCGCTGGTACCACCGTTACAAAGAAATATGGGAAAACGCGTACGGCGCGCTAATTTCATCGATAAGGTGCGATCATCGTTGCGCTTAGACCGTTCGGCAGAAGCAATAATGAAACTAGGTTCAGCCCGTTCTAACTCGGCAAGGACCGCTCGATGCGGGTGTGGTGCAATGACTTTACGGATGACAAGGTCGGATGTTTCCGGGTCATCCAACGCATCGATGTACCATCGTCGCACTTTTGTCGCGACAGCCACCCAGAGTTGATTTTTTTCACCATTTTCAACAGCGGTAGGGTCAAGGTCACAAACGGCCTCCTCTGGACCGACCTGTGCAAATAAGACAAATAAGCCTTCAGAACGTGCCAGCGCCATCCGCCAAGCCCAGTCTAAAGTCATCTCGATATCTGCTGTCTTTTCGACGATTACCGCAATGGCCAAATCAAATACTCCCTGGATAGACTCACTGTCGAAACGAACAGTAACGTAGAGCGTTTGAAAACAATCTTCCAGCCACCGTACCGATGTGGTCAGATGGTGCCATGAACTGACCCCCAGATTAAAGGAGTAAACGGTGTCACGACCCATCGCCCTAATAACCAATGATGATGGCATTGATAGCGCCTTCTTACACGCTCTTGCAGCGGCTCATTCAACGGATTTCGATGTCTACGTGGTCGCGCCGAAGAAAGAGCAAAGCTGGGCCGGGCGTTCTTTTTCGAGACATCGTGATGTCGCTGTCGAACAACGCAACGATTTGCCCTGGCCCGCATGGTCTGTTGACGGCACGCCGAGCGATTGTGTCAACCTGGCTTTAGGTCATCTACTGACCAAGCCCATCGATATTTGTGTATCGGGTATCAATGTCGGTTTTAATGTCACCCTCCCGCTTGTCATGACCTCGGGGACGGTGGCTGCGGCTCTCGAAGGGTCCTTATGGGGGTGTCGTGCTGTCGCCTATTCCCAGGCCGTCGACAGACAACATTTTGAACACGTCAAGGACACCAACGGCCATGTCGACGGTGAGGTCGCTCTAGCACGAGACTTGGCGGCCGGCCATGCAGCTCGAGTCAGCAAATCGGTTATGGATGGTGACCCCGTGAACGGTGTTGTTCATAACGTCAACTTCCCATCCCAGCTAACGGTGGATACCCCCATTGAAAAGACGGTTCTAGGTCAAATGCGTCTGGGCGGTCTATTCGCCCGAAAAGAGTCAGGGTATGCCTTTGCTTTTCCAACGGACCCTAGGCCTATCGGCGCCAGCGCATCAACAGACAGTGACTGCCTGAAACGGGGACTTATAAGTCATACAATCCTCGATTACCGTAATCTCAGTCGCTGAGTCTCATCGACCGCGCATCAAAACGACAAGCTGATTCTTCGTGGTCAATAAAATAGGCTTGTGAGCGGATATAACAGCAGGTATTTTCAGGCGGAGCGGATAGCCGAAAAACTGTCCCACCAAGGCGTCCTTCAAAAACTTTCTATGCCGCGATGTGTTGTGCTTGTGGAGCCGAACAGCTTTGACCGTCGCTGTCATCCACACTTCCGTGTTTCGATTTCCCAATCGCAAATGAACCTCTAAGTCGATAATGCCGCCGCCTTCTAGAGCCGATTTTATTTTGGTCTCATCACGGCGTCCAGCACCAAAAACCCCCTTCAAATTGACCTTAATTTTACGCGCATTGAAGTTCATTCGATAACTCAGACGATTACCAGGGAGGAGGTTTAGGTCCCTTGGTTTTTCGAACCAAATACGCCCCTTGAGTCGTTTCTTACTCATGTCTTGGCCACGAAACGTGTAGGGCATGTAAGCCGTCATGGCCCGCTCTAATTCTTGAGCGCTAAACGCNATCCAGCGACCTTTATTTCCTTCTAAATTGGANCGATAGAGCGCCATCGCACGGCTCATNGCCTTTGCTTTGCCAAGGTCCTTCTCCAAGGTCTTCACTGTGCTTCGCTGAGTTTTCAGATTGTGCTGNGTCGGCCCNCAGCCAACGCANGTCATCAGGGCCAATAATGCAATAATGAACCCAGTGAATGTCGGTCTCATCTGGCCACCTTTAGCAGCCAATTCTGGCACCCTTCAGCAGCTTTTGAATTTAGTCTTTTAAACCCGACTCTATAGCCTTTCTTGAACCGAAACGGGAGTGGCCCAATCGCCCGACCCTTCAAATTGACTTGGCAGCTGGACACGCCTTTAGAAATCCGTTTCATGCGCCGTTCCAGACGGCTTAGCTCATTGAAGCTCTTGAGTTCAGCTGTTTGGAATTGCACCTTTTGAGCCTTAAGAGACTCCTCTCTATCCGTGAGTTCATCATATTCCTGTCGCTCAAGTTCATTGAGTCCGACCCCGCAACCGGCGCACAAAGTCAACGCGACAGCCATGACCAATTTAATCATCTACTCACCCCTGAAAACCTCGATCCTAACTAGAATATACCCATAAGTGGACGGTTGATGAATGCTAAAGACGCACGGGTGTATTAAAAATGAGCGCGGCCGCCATGATGATGCCTAGCCCCAGTCTAATCGGTAAGATTCCGGTCATATTCAAAGGCCCGCTCCAAATTTTCACAGGGATTCTTAAGCTGAGTCTCAGACCCGTGAGTCACCCAGCCACAGACATCCAATCGTCCAAAGCCAATGTGGTTTATTGTGATTGCTGTTGTGTTTTTGTCTCGACCGTTAAATCATGGAGCGTTGATTAACCTGGGAGATGCCGAGATGACAGAAGCCAGTGCGCGAATGCAAGACAAAGAAATTTTTGGAGCTGACCATGAGCAACTGCGCGACACAGTCAGAAAGTTTGCAAAGAGTTTAGCGCCCTTCGCGGAAGAATGGGATGAGGCTGGTATATTCCCTCGCGAGGTGTTCACTCAAGCGGGAGAGCTGGGCCTATTGGGCATTGGACATAGCGAAGAATTCGGCGGCCTCGGCTTAGATTGGTGGTATACGGCCGCCTATGCAGAAGAGCTGGTTCACACCGAAAATGCCGGCGTTAATATGGCGTTGATGGTTCAGTCAGATATGGCCACCCCCATCATCAATGAAATTGGCAACGACGCCGTCAAAAAAGAATTCCTGGTGCCGGCGATCAAAGGAGAGAAAATTGCGGCTTTGGGCGTCAGTGAGCCCGGTGGAGGCTCCGATGTAGCCGCGATTCGTACGACCGCTCGGAGCGACGGTGATGATTATGTGATCAATGGGCAAAAGCTGTGGATCACCAATGGAACGCGGGCAGACTTTATTACCCTAGCTGTGAGAACAGGTGGCGAGGGCTTCAATGGCATATCACTGGTGGTATTTCCAACGGATGTCAAAGGCTACAGTATAGGCAAGAGCATTAAAAAGATCGGAAACAAGTCCTCGGATACCGCCGAGTTATTCTTTGATGATTGCCGGATTCCGAAACGGTATCTTCTGGGCCATGAGAATGCCGGATTCTACCACATCATGACCAACTTTCAGGGTGAGCGCCTAATCGCCGCAGTAGGTGGCGTTGCTGGCATGGAAAAGGCTGTCAGAGATGCCATCGCCTATGGGAATGACCGAAAAGCGTTCGGACGTCCAATTGCTAAGTTCCAGGTCTGGCGCCATAAGATGGTCGAACATCTAACAGCCATCCAGGCGGCGCGACGGTTGACCTACTGGGCTGTCGACCAGTTCGTTAAGAATCCTATGGGCTCTACAGAAGCCATTACGATGGCAAAATTATTTGTAGGTGACCTCTCTCAGCGCGTTCTGTACGACTGCCTGCAGATGCATGGTGGCTTCGGCTATACGACCGAATATCCCATTGGACGTGCTTGGGTCGATGGTCGACTCATTACCGTTGGTGGCGGTACATCCGAGGTGATGAAAGAAATCATCGTCAAGACGCAAGGTCTGTAACCGAGGCCTGTCGTTTTTTTCAATAACGCTTGCTCTACATCTAAGGACAGGTATTCTTCGCCGAACTTTAGATAGGTAGTAGGCGATGCAAGACACCCCAGCAAAGAGCGAGGCAAACGCGGTCTCAACCGTCGGTTTTTTCCTTCGGGGCCTGGCCATGGGCGCAGCCGACGTTGTACCGGGCGTCAGTGGTGGGACGATCGCCTTCATCACCGGCATTTATACCCAATTCATCAACGCTCTGCGCTCTCTATCTCCCGCACTCTTGGTGAGTCTGTTAAAGGGGCAACCGCGAGCTGCGTTGGCACAATTCAAAGGGATCCACTGGCGTGTTTTAATCCCGGTTGGTGCCGGTGTCGCCGTCGCAGTCTTAGCCCTAAGTAAGACCATTTTGAGCCTAATGGACGACCAACCTGGACCAACCTATGCGCTGTTTTTCGGCCTAATTTTAGCCTCTGTGTGGATTCCTTACAGGCATATGAAGACACCGGCTATTCAACATCTTGCAGCGGGTCTGATCGCGGCGGGGTTTGCATGGTTTTTTGTCGGGCTGCAGCCTGACGGAATTCAACTCCGAGTTCTGGACGGACAGAAAACAGCTCAGGGGCAAAACGTATCTGTTTTCTATGGTGGCAAACTCAGGCACCCATCGGACCTGGCCGCCATTGAAAAAATTCGAAAAGATGTTTTTCCAAAGGCCAAGGGCATTGTGGTCTTCGATCCGAAAGACATCCTATCTAGTCACGGCATCCAGCTCAGCGAATCGGATACCGTCTTCAAAGATAAGACGGCTCTCAGAAATTGGGTCAAATCAGGTCCTGCGGTGCATGTTTTAGCCGAGCAGCGGGTCTCGCCGATCATGATCTTTCTCTATGGTCTAATCGCGATCTCAGCAATGGTTTTACCCGGCTTAAGTGGCTCTTTTCTCCTCCTGTTTCTGGGGGTCTATCACTCGGTTTTTACAGCCATTCATCAGTGTAAAGACCACGTACTCGGCCTTGTCGGCCGCACCCCCGATCCCGTGACAGTGCTCAACGCCGGAAATCCCATAACCGATCTGATCTTTCTGGGTTGTTTTGGACTCGGAGTTGTTGCGGGGCTTGTCACATTCAGCCGTGTCGTTGCGCTCTTATTCGAGCGCGTCCATGACCTCACCATGGCATTACTCATTGGCCTTATGGTGGGCGCGCTGCGTCTGCCGGGCGCACAAATTTTAGAACAAGTGGACGCGTCTCAAACCGGATGGCCGACGGTGGGGCTGGTCGCATGCCTAGGTGTCATAGCCGTCGTTGCGTTGAATTCACTCGACAGGCGCAGCGCTAATTAAGCCCGATTCAAGTCAGCCCCGTCGGGTCACCTTTAAGGTGATCGACTGATGCGCACTTAGACTGGCTTCCAGCTGCGCAATGGCTCGGTCAACAGCGCCAACTGACCCGTCACCGTAATCGATGGATAGCTTGACCCGATGGGCTCTGATCAATGGCTCTGACACATTGCGCTGGGATAGAGACTGAATCGCAGCGACACAGTCTGGAAAGCGGTCGTCCCGTCTCTTGGCTGTCGTGAGTTGAATAAATTCGGCTATATCCTGGGGGCAGTCAGGGACCAACTCTCTGACATCGGGAGTTTTCTCACGCACCTGCCGGCGCAGAAGAGCCCGAATATCCGATTCGTTAAATGGAACTTCGCCGACGACCATTTCATAAGCGGTTATGCCCAGTGCATAGAGATCACTGCGGCCATCCAAAGGCTCGCCTAAAATCTGTTCTGGCGGCATGTAACAGGGGGAACCCAAGCGCGCCTTATTCTTCGCTTCCGAATTATCCTTATGAATTGAAATGCCGAAATCTAGGAGCTTCGTTTGCTCGTTTCGGGTGATAAAAATATTCGAGGGCTTGACGTCGCGATGGATCAAGCCGCGGTCATGGGCGTACTGCAAAGCACTGGCCGTCTCGAATAAAATTCGCCGAATGCGACTCCAAGAGAGCCGCTGCCCCTTATAAATCAGGTCTTCTAATTGCTCACCTTCTAAGCGTTCCATGACCGTAAATCGAGTGCCATAGGCGCGCTCGAAATCAAAGACACGAACGATATTCGGATGGTCTAGGGCTGCCACAATTTGAGCTTCCCTATCGAACTGAACCCCGAATTGTGGGTCGTAGACCAATGCATGAGAGAGCATTTTGAGAGCAACAGATTGCCCTAATTCTGGGTGGAGCGCCTCGAACACATGCGCCACATTCCCTTTACCGAGAACGCCGATAATCTGATACTTGCCGACTTTTTGGATACCGCCTATTTCCTGCAGTCGGTCGCCGACCAGCCTGGTCAAGATTCGAGCAACGGCCACATTTTTCTTTATCAACTTATCGAAGGAGGACCGGTTGAGTCGGAGGCAATCGACATCCGTGTGCGCCCAAACCGATGCGGTCCTTGGCTCGCTGGTGATCAGAGCCATCTCGCCCAGGGCGGTTGGCGCGTGTAGCACCGTTGAAAAGTGTTCCTTTGATTCCGTACCACGGGCTTCAATGCGAACCTGTCCTCGGTCAAGAAGGAACATATCGTTACCTGTCTCTCCCTCACTCATAATGACTTGGCCGGACGAGAACTTTACGGGTTCAAGCGCCTCTTTCAGTGCGTCTATCTCTTGAATTGTCAAGTCAGCGAACAAGTCAAGCTCTGACCAATCGCGCCTGAAGTCTTCAGAGCCGGTCAATGACCCATCGAAGAGCGGGTCCTCTCCAATGGACTGCGTATCCTTATTTTTTCGATTTCGTCGGATACCGAAGAGCATATTGGCAGCGCCTTGTTTGGAAAAACTAATGCAGCGTAGTCCGGCTGTGCCAGTCGTGTCTAGCGCCCGCTTCAATTTTACTGATTTAAGTTTGAGCGCAAGTTAAGCCGCGGCCTCTTCCCATGCGGCCAATTCTATTCGCCGAAACATGTCAAGCCAGGATGATAGGCCGGCTGAATTTATCACTGACGGCAAGGACAGATGGAAACCAGACAGACTTTTGGTGGCGTTTTATTTAGAAAACAACGAAGATAGCTATCATGAATCGCTATGCAAAATGGGTCCTTTTTTTCGCGCTCGTACCGATGTCCTTCATGTCATGGGGCTGCTCCCGCTCTGACGGGCTGGCATCAAGTCGTGTGGACTGTGGAGTCGGCATTCGCGTTTTCACAGACGGAGAGATCCATTGTGTCTTCGTCGAGTCCGACCTATCTGAGACAGATGAATGCCCTGGACCAACCCAGTATCGCTATGGCCTTGCCGGCGCTGTGATTTGCAGTACGAAGGGCGATCTGTCCGAACAGTCCCTTGGTTTTATTTACAATTCTGCATGGCCGCTCGATAGAGCTGACGATGACCCACTGGATGCAGGCATCGATCTGAGCCTGCGACTTCAGGCATTAGACACAGGCGCTGAAATTGATACCGGAGTCGACGGGGGCTAGAGACAACCCAAGGTATCCCGATACCCAACCCGTGGCGTGAAACACACCGGCTCGATAGGCAAGGGCATGAATCATTTAAGTCTCTAAATACCGTGCCCACCCAGCCCTGCAACAGTCTCCCTGTCAGCATTCACTCATCTTACGTCAGCGGTAGCAAGAGGTCCCCAGTTGAGATTTTGTCTAATCCGATTGTTTTCTGGCCGTGAATTGGAAATACTCGAAGCGCCCTAAATCGTAAGAACAGTTAAACGAATCTCTATGGACGAAGACGTACTCAAAGACCTCCTGGCCAGCGACCCAACAAACGATGATGTTGCCGAGGCCCTCGCAAAGGTTCTGAGCGAGAAGGAGCGCTGGGAAGACCTATCTCAGCTTCTACTCGACCGACTAGACCATAATACTGGGTCTCGTGTGCACCACTATCGCCGTCTGGCAGAAGTGATGGATGTCCATCTCGATTCACCGGACAAGGCTTTTCTGGTCTTACTTGAAGGGCTTCGTGAATGTAAGGATGACGCTTTACTGGGCGACCCCTTAGCCGATTTGGCAGACAAACTGAATCAATGGCCTGAGATCCTCAATACCTATGAAATGCTATTGGAGGAAAGCTCAGCCCCACTGTCTTTTCATAGACGACTTGCCGATTGGTATGCTCGCCTAAATGACTTACCAGCTGAAGTCTTTCATCGCCGGGCTATTCTCGAGAATGACCCGAGCGATCATCAAGCCGCTGACGCTCTTTTTGCCTATTACGAAACAACCGAAGATTGGCAAAACTTAGCCCAATTAATTGAGCTCAAACTCAAGGTTTGCTCGGTGAGCGAGAGAGCGCCACTGATTCTCAGCCTAGCGCAGCTCTTCAGCACGAGCCTAGACCGTGGTGAAGACGCCCTGAAACTTGTCGCCCAGCTATTCATCGAATCACCCTCGATTGAACTCCGCGAGACCATGGAGTCCTACGCCGAGGCAAGCGACTGCTGGGCCCATCTGGCAACGGCTTATGAACATCTCTCGGACTCGACTTTAGGCGGCTTCGATAGCGAAGCCGACAAACATCAACGGCTGGCCGAACTCTATGCCAGCGTTCTCAGTGACCCAAAACAAGCACGACGGCACTATGCCGCCGCGTTGACCACCGGAACATGGGATCCAAAACTCGCTGCCGCCTATAGAACCTTACTGCGAGATGCCGAAGACCTAGACGCACTCATCGAGCGCATTGATACGGATCTGAAGCACATCGAGGATGAAGAGCATCGATACGACTTGTTCCTTGAGAAAGGCACTATGTGCCAACAACAAGGCAAGCTGCATGATGCGATAGATGCCTGGCTGGCGGCTTTAGTCTATCAGCCCGACAATAAGGCGGTCCTCATCGAACTGATGGATGCATTCCGAAATACCCAGCAGTGGACCTCCAGTATTAAGGTGCTGAAGAAACTCACAGTCGTTGAAGCAGAGCCTGAACGTCGCGCTCAATATTATTATGCGATTGGCGTCATCGAGCGTGACAAACTGGAGGACAGTCGCTCCGCTGCCCGTTCATTCGACCAGGCCTTGGAATTCGATCCCAGATTCGTTCGCGCCTTCCATGCCATAGATGAACTGCTGACAGCCGAGGGGAATCATGAGCGCAGAGACCGCTATTATCGGAAGATGTTAGTCCGCTCTGTTGACAATGAATTAGACGCTGACTTGATTACGATGATCGCAAGACAACTCGGCGATTTAAATCGACGCCACCTCGACAATTACGAAGCTGCGTTGAGCGCCTATGAAGTCGCACTCACACATGGAGATGCCGATCGCTCACTGTTCAAGATCGTCGCAGAACTCGAAGCGAAGACCGGCAATCTGGATGCAGCGGAGGAGACGCTTTTGTCGCTCATAGAGAGCGATCCAGGTGATTCAGAGTGCCTTCATGCGCTCGTGACACTGTATTCAACCAGTCACAAACTAGACCAAGCCTACTGTGTTTGCCGAGTGCTGAAACTGCTTGGCCATGCGAGTTCAGATGAAATTGCCCTCTATCAAAGCGTTCTCGAGAATACCAAAGGGCGGCAGGTACGACCCATGAAAGCCGACACCTGGCAGCAGCTCGAAAGTACGATTCAAAATGCAGAGGTGGGACAAATCCTCAAGTTTCTGACCCCAGCATTGCTCGACTACGTATCCCGCACTGAACGAGCTGTGGGCGTATCTAATCACCAAACAGAGGGCCTGAAACACGTTCAGCGCCTTGTGGCCCTCGTCGCAGCGATTCTCGGCCGTCCAACGCCGGAGGTGCGTTTATCAAGTCGAGTAGAAGGCGTTGCCATTGGCCACTTGGCTCAACCCATACTGGTCGCCTCGTCTGACTTATCGAAGCTCAGCCGGTCGGAGCAGATCATTTGTGCAACGCGCGCTTTTGTCCTACTCCAGCCATCGTATTATCTGGCTACACTCGATCGGGATGCAGCGCGTTCGACCGCACGTCTTACGAAACTCTTGGCAACCGTTCATCAATGGCTAGAGCCCGACCGACCCCAGCCACAAGCTATGCCCGAATTGCTGACCCTGCTCGAATCCGTATCCGAATCAGATAAGCAAGCCTTTCTTGAACCAATGGCAATTTTGAAAAGACATCGAGACTATGGCATTGCCGAATGGCTCGATTCGGTCGACCAAATGATCACTCGGTTGGCCTTCGCAATCGCCGACGACCTAGAGGCCGCCGTCAATACGATTCGCCGCGACCGAACCCCAATTGGGTCGGCGACAGTACAGGACAGGATCGTTAATCTCGTTAGCTATTCAACCTCGGGCCCCTACTACGCTCTTCGAACTGCGCTCGCACTGACAGTCCAACCCAAATAAATTAAAGCGACGTCAACGAAGCATCACTCCCGCTGATTCAAAAATAGGCACGGCAATTGCTAGTGAGGAGGTCGAAACATACGGTTTGACTGGACTCGGCCACAGAATCGACGTAAAAGGGCGCGCTTTGGATGAAGCGTACTCCAAGTCGAGTGTCACAAACTGGAGCATTTACAC
The DNA here is from genome assembly GCA_002731825.1 of Myxococcales bacterium. Classification (GTDB taxonomy): domain Bacteria; phylum Myxococcota_A; class Bradymonadia; order UBA7976; family UBA1532; genus UBA1532. Next base: position 15,906 of record PCCS01000003.1, on the reverse strand, counting down.
TCCACTTGGGACAGCTGTCGCCATGAAAAGGCAGAAACAATGAAAACAAATATTGATCAGGCAGTTATTTTAGCAGCAGGCAAAGGCACTCGCATTCGTCGAGATGGACTGACGTTACCCAAGCCACTGGTTCCGGTGGGCGGGATCACGCTCATTAAGCGAGCGATTCTGACCGCGAAACGTGAGGGTGTAAAAAAGTTCGTCATCGTCGTTGGTTGCGATGGAGACCGAGTTAAAGCAGCCCTCCAAAACGATGAGGACTATCAAGGCTTGGAGCTCGTATTCGTCGAGAACGAACTCTACGACCTCAGTAATGGCGTGAGCGTTCTGCAAGCGAAACCACACGTCCGCGGCGAGTTCTTTTTAATGATGTCGGACCACATTGTGGACCCAGCCATTTATCGAACGCTTCAAAAAACGCCCGCAGGTGAGGGCTTGGTCTTGGCCGTCGATAAGAAGCTCAATACGATTTTTGATATGGACGATGCCACGAAGGTGAAGACCGCAGCAGATGGGAGAATCGATGAAATCGGGAAGGAGATTGACTCTTTCGATGCCGTCGACACCGGTGTTTTCCGATGCAGTCAGCAGCTGTTTACTGAGCTGTCTGCGCATTATGAGATCCATGGAGATGCGTCACTGAGCAATGGTGTGCAACAGCTGGCGGCCCGCGGGCATGCACGGACTGCTGATGTCGGAACAGCCTGGTGGCAAGACGTTGATACGCCGGAGACAATCAAGCATGCGCATAAGTTGCTCTTTGCATCATTGACCAAACCCATTGATGGTATCGTCAGCAAGACTATCAACAGACGTTTCAGCAAATGTGTGACGAGACTCTTGATGAACACCTCAGTCACACCAAACCACATGACAACCGTTGGTTTGCTGGTGGGTCTGGCCGCGTCTGTTGTGACCGCAATGACAACCACATCATCGTTGTGGCTCTTGGCGCTCGGCGGAGTATTATATCAGCTGTCTTCAATGCTCGATGGGTGTGACGGAGAAATTGCACGACTCAAGTTCAAGCACAGTGATTCGGGAGAGTGGTACGACACGGTCTCCGATGACATCATCAATCTCTGCTACCAGGTGTCGGTCGGCTATGCACTCTTCCAAATCACAGGCAACTCGTTGTGGCTCCAAATTGGCCTAGCTACATTTGTGCTCGGTTGGGGCGTTGCTGCAATTTTATATCGAAAGCTGCTGACCTCTGGAAGTGGAACGCATTTGGCCCTAGATTTTGGATTAAACAATGCCGATGCAGGACTCTTTACGCGGGTCATGGCGAAATTAGAGTTCGTTGCACATCGTGATTTCTATGCCCTCTTGCTGATGATGCTTGCCATAATCGGACCTGCTGCACTCAAGGTGGCTCTCGTGATGGCCTTTGCAACCGTATTTTTCACGGGGACCCAGTGGTTCATCGCATCCATTGGAAGCTCTAGTCAGTCTGGACGACGCAAGACAGCACGTGCTGGCGGCTAATCTTGTGCGGCGGGCGTCTAAAACGGAATGACGACCTTATCGGCCAAAACATCTAAAGCGAATCCCAAGCTACCAAGTTCATGGCTGGAGGTGATCGGGCCTGTCTTCGATCACCCCCCCCTGAAATCCCTGAAAAACTTTTTAGTTGAAGAACGAGCTGCGCATCGAGTCTTTCCGCCAGGCCGCGACATGTTCAATGCGTTCTGGATGACCGATTTTAAAGATGTTCGAGTCGTGATAATCGGGCAGGATCCCTATCATGGTGAGGGCCAAGCACATGGCCTGTGTTTCTCCGTCCGTCGCGGCTGTAAAATCCCGCCAAGCCTAGAGAATATTTTCAAAGAAATCCATGAGGACATTGGCACCCCAAGGCCGCAACATGGCGAACTGACACATTGGGCCAAACAAGGTGTATTGCTTCTCAATACCGTACTCAGCGTACGAGCCGGTATGGCCAATAGCCATCGCGGACACGGTTGGGAATACCTGACGGATCAGGTGATAAACGAGCTCAACCAGCGTCGAGACAGGCTTGTATTCGTACTTTGGGGGTCCGCCGCTGGCAGGAAAGCGTCTATGATCGATGGTCGAAAACACCTGATTTTACGGTCTCCTCATCCGTCGCCCTTATCGGCCCATCGAGGCTTCTTTGGCTGTCGACACTTTTCTCAAATCAATACGTATCTAACTCGAATCGAGACATCCCCCATCGATTGGTCGATCCCTGATGACTAAGTCTTTCTGGGTTCGGTATAATGGCAACGCAGCCCCTTCGATGCAAACAGCACCCACCTGAGACCATTGAGCGAATTCGCCGCCCAAAAGCACGGCATAGACCAGAACTTAAGGGCTGAGGGGAGAAGTGTGTTGACTCCTGATGTAGGCAAGTTAGTGTGATTGGCCCGTGGAGAAATTGAGGAGGCTGTCGTATGTGTTGCTTTAGAAGAGCCATTGCCATCTTGTTGTGCTTGACCAGTCACGCCTTGGCCAATGGATTCGAGATCCCCGAGCAAGGTGCACGATCATTGGCGCGTGGAGGTGCGTTTTCCGCTAAAGCAGACGATCCAACAGCCACCGTCCACAACCCGGGTGCTGTGTCAAAGCTTCGCGGCACACACATCATGTACAGCCATAATTTGTTTTGGAGTTTTTCAGAGTTCACCCGGTCTGAAAGCAGCATAGAAGGCAGATCTAATAGTAGTCTAGAGGGCCATGACAGGCGCTTCGACACCAGTGAAAATGAGAAACCGTTTTTCCCCCTCGCTTTAAGTCTGGCCGCGACAAGCGACTTTGGACTTGAAAACATGTCATTCGGCTTTTCGCTGCTCGGCCCTAATTCCAGCGGAAATGTCCGCTTTCCAAAGGACGGCGGTCAACGATACCTGCTGACCGAATTAGATGTACTGCTGATTTATTATGGGCTGACAATGGCCTACGGAACAGAGACCTGGGGCATTGGTGCGACCGTCCAGTGGGTACACCTGCCCTATCTTAAATTTAGCCTCGTCGTCGATGCATCCATCAATCCCGACATCAACCCATACGCCAGTGATTTTGATGTTCATGCCAGCGTCGAAGCAAAGGACACCTTTACCCCGAGCGCGTTGCTAGGGGCCTGGTTTCGCCCAATTCCAGAATTGGAGCTGGCCATTTCGGGACGTCCTTTTCCCATTCGCCTTGAGACGCGAGGCAAACCAATCATTGACACTATCCCGGGGACAATCCCGGATTTGACTAATCTCGATCTGACAGTCCAAGGTGGTCATCTCGCTTTGGATCTTGATTTACCGAGAACAGCCCGGTTTGGAATCCGGTATCGCCATTTACAGGGTAAAACTGAGACATTCGATATTGAATTAGATGTTGTCTGGGAAGGCTGGTCATCTCTCGATAAGTACGGCACTCGAATAAACGGTGAGGTCGAACTCTTTGGTGCACAACAGACCATCAACAATGTCGTGGTGGAAAAAAATTGGCAAGATTCGCTGAGTATTCGCCTCGGTGGAACATATGTCGTGAGTCCCGATGTTCTATCTGTCTCGGCAGGTGGTTTCTGGGAGCAAGCGGCTGCCCCAACCGGCTATAGCCATTTAGACTTTCCTGCCGGAGAGCGCATGGGCCTTGCTCTCGGCATGACGTATACAATGGACTTAAGTGAAAGCAGTCAGCTCGATTTATCCATTGCCTACAATTACACCGATCACAAAGCCATTAACGTGAGTGAAGAGGAGTCGCGGGTCATCCAGCAGCGACCGCTGACGCCCTGTAATATTGAGGGTAATTGTGACCCGGCAGACGGCGTTACAGTAAACGCCGGTAAGTTTAAAACAGTCTATCAACAGGTCGGTCTCGCGGCGACCGTACGCTTCTAGGCGTCTGGTCAGATCTTGTGGCGCAGTATCATTTGAATTAGCCCATCAGACCAGCAGCGCGGGCGCGATTTCGAAGTCGGCGCAGTGCTCGGTTCTTTCTCATGTACAGTGCACCTCGACGAATGCTCAACTTTTCAGTAATGGCAGGCACTGAAAGTTCATGAACGTAGATGAGTTCGATCAATTCTCTGTCTTCCTCCGACAAGCAGCTGGCGAGCCGAAGGAGCTGCGCCTGGCGCTTTTGGTCGTCTTGGCTGGCCAGAAGGTCGAGCGCATCCGGCCCATTATCGACCATTTTCATCGAGCCGCGGTCCGAGTCGTCATTGGGCAGTTGAGTATGATTCTTCCAGCGCCGCATGCGGCTCACCGTCGTTCGCATCGCAATGACACGAATCCAAGCGCGTAAGGGACAGCCGTTCCGCCCCTCGAACATGCGAAGACGCCGTCGGTCATTTTCGAAGAGCGCAACGAACGCCTCTTGGCATAGGTCGTCGATGACGGTTGCGTCGACATTGGAGGTGTAGCGGCGAACAGTACGGCCAACCACGTTTCGAACATAGAGCTCGTAACGCTGTACGAATGCGGCGAGCGCAGCCGGCACGCCACTCAAAACGGCCTGTAAAAGTTCGGCTTCTTCCATGTCCGCATAGCGCTTTCGCTGCGTTGGGCGAGCGACTCGGGTTGGTCGGATACGTCGGAGGTTATCGTAGGTTCGTAGTGCGACTGAGACTGACATAAGATGGCTCCAAAAGACTGTAAGGTAAAGACGAACAGGTAATAGAGCACAGACTGTGCCAAAAATTAAATCGAGTAATTCCAACACCTTAAAGAAACATAAGGCCGCTTTGTTACATCACATTGTGTAACACAGTGTCACAGTGTTACACCTCTGATGGACTCGTTTTGGGAAAGGGACTTCCCGCATCGAAACCACTGGAGAGCCAGGCAAATGCTGTCGTACTTACAAAAGCTAGACGTCTTGAAGCGCATCGGCCTCACGTTTTTTTACCTCGGTTTGATTTTAGGGTGCTCCGACCCAAACTCAAAGTCAGATAGCGATGCTGAAATCACATCGGACAATGGAGGTATGACGCCCATTCAGGGTGGCCAAGTGAGCTATACGTTCTCTTGGACGAAAGACCATGTCGAATGGACAGATGATGACCAGTGGCGCACCCAATCAGATCTCGATTACCAGATTGAAGTCACCGCCGGCTACATTGTGACCTACACCTCAAGCCTCGTTCCGTGCGCAGAGGCCGATGTCATTGAAGGAGGATTTACTGACCGGTTGGGTGACTGGATCGTCGCAGGCGTCCTCGGGTCCAAGGCATGGGCAGGCCATGGTGATGTTGCCGATCAGAGTGCCATTGGCTTAAGTTTTGTGGAACGGATCGGCGGCGACGATACGATCCGTACCGTTCAATTAGCCGATAATTCAATCTATTGTGATGTCCACTATCTCATCGCGCGGGGGGATCCGATGACCCAAACACACGTCGGTGATGCACCCATGGATAACCGCAGTCTCTTTATAGACGGCCGCTACCAAAGACCCGGTTCAAGGGATGCCGTGCCCTTTACAATCGACATTGCCATTGCATACGGGCTTTTGGAAAGCACCCAACGAGGCGGATTGTTAAATGAGACACGCGTCGAAGATGGGTCGCACTTAGAGGTTCAATTGACGCGGCCAATGGCAAAGATATTTGATGGAATCCAATTCGAGAAAGTCAGTGCACTCAGCCTCGGGCGCCGTGTGCTCAGAAATCTCGTAGACAAGACCGTACTCAGTCGGACAGCCGGCACTACGCCAAGAACCAATCCCGAAGCTGGTAGATAAAACGTCTCATGCTGGGCGATTCAATCCTGTCGAATCTCAGTGGATATTCAGCTGCAACAATTCGGTAATTTGCCGCCGATAACGGTACTTTGTGTCTTTCAAACAACTCTTTGACTGCATGTCTCGCTTGATCAGGCTGAGCTGAATTCATTGGCCAATGGCCGGAATCGCTCAACCAACGTCGTACATCCACGCCTCTCAATCCAGGAATACGCGCGAAGACACGGTGCGCTTCAAGCAACCATGACTCAAGAGATGGGTTCGATACCACTGCCGCAGCTCTTTTCTCCCAAACAGGACTCAGTCTGCTCGATAAGTCGGCCTGAATAGCAGGGCCGTCTCGCTCATCACCAGCTTGGTCTGCATCCAAAATGAGTAAACAATGGTTGAAGCGATCGGCCTGTGCATTGGCCAAGTCAACACCCGTCTGAAGTAGAGCTCTTGAGCCCCCGACGCTGAGCGCATGAATACTGGCCGTCACTTCACGAATGCCGAGGTGGCGAGTTCGAGCTAAAAATGCTTCTAAAACAGCCTTCCAGCGACGGTTTGGGCAAATGATGAGTAAGTCATCCATTACAGGAGGCCCGCGCCATAGAGAAGGTCTAGGCTCGGTTTCGTCACCTCCGCGTCATCATCTGTCCCGATGTCGATGCCCGGTAGAACTCGAATCGCTCCTGCTTCGCGAACAAAGCGCCGTAGACGATCCACAGGAACCGCTGCAACCCAAGCCGGCGAGTATGTCGTAAGCATAATTTGGAGTGAAGAGTCCGACTCCATGGTGCCTTGGGCTACGGCTTCGATAGTCGATGGATGAACGCCCGCCTCCGGTGCTTCAACAATGAGCACGCTATCTTTTCGATCTTGATAGCCAAGGGTACACAAGCCAATAGCAACAATCGAGCCACTGGATAGCCGTCGAAGTGGCAGTTGAACACCACCTCTCATCTCAGCGAAAACGTAGCGTGAATCATCAATAACACGCGTCATCAACGTCTCAACGCCCGGTATCGCTTCTTTAATATGGGATATCCATCGCAAGAACACGTCACTGGGTCCAGCCTCTAAAGCACCGATTACAGCAGCCAATCCAGCACCTTGGGCATCCATGGACGCTGGCGCATCGAGAGCCATAGGGCGGACCAGTTCTGCTGGGGCAAAGGACACTTGCTGCACGCCACTCAGGAGTAAATTGCGTACCCGCCGCGCAGCGGGAAAACGCTCTGGGTCATCGGGTAACTGGCTGAGACCAAGGGCTTGACTGCCAACCGGTGCGGTCGTTGTTTTTCGGCTCGATGGGTGTTCAGAGCCGTAACGTGCTTGCCCGGTTTGCCCCATACCCAAGATCTTTCTCCAGCCTCGAGGCGTACTTGAATGAATAACTTGCTGTGCTGGTAATTCTCTCGGGCAGAGATACATTGCCTCCCGGGTTACACCCACTGCAGCGTCTTCATTACGCCCGATCTCAACCTCGTACCGGATGCGAGCGAGATCATAACGGGCTGCTTTCGGAATGGTAAATTCAAGGGCAAGTGCGAAGCTATCACCCTCACCAAACCAAACCAGGTCCTCGAATCGGTCGGCCCGAATCGAAATAGCGTCATCGATGCCTTTGTACAACGCATCGGATAAAAAGCGGAAAACATCGAAAAGCGTACTCTTTCCCGTCGAATTCGCGCCGATGAAGACCGGCGCTTCCCCAAACTCCACACGTAACGAACCGAGGAGCCCGTATCGCTCTACATGGGCCGCATGCACACGCATGCTCTCGCGATTGGCTTCGTCGTCGTCGGATACATCAGCGATCTCAAAACGCTTTACGCGAGTGGGTAAACTCTGCGTTCTCCAGCGCAACAAGGTGCTCGCTCGCCGTCGAGCTGTCGCTGGCGCGATGCCAGCGACCTCTTGAATGCGCAACGACAATAAGTCTTGCTCTGGTGCTTGATCGGCCAAAAGGCTCGGCGCGATGGCCACAAGGTATTCGCTGGCTGAAATGGACTGTCTAAAAATGGCTCGTTCTTCTTGAGATCCAGCCGCTGTCGCAATCAATTCGCCACCGAGAGTGGTCACGATCCATTGGTCATCAGCGCGTTCAATCCAATCCAAGACGCGAGCTGCATGCAAGTGGTAGCCAACATGTCTCGGATGGAGTGACATCACCTTTTGAAGTCGAGCTGTATCGGAGGCTCCAAAATGGACGGTCTGCACAAGTTCACGAATGCGGCTCAGGCTATCCGCCTGGGGAATATCAACTGCTCTCATAGTTTGTTCCGGTACTCAGACGATCCTGAGCGTTCGTATCTTTCGTTCAGATGTCGAGGCCCTGTAAGCAGGGTATCTGACATCCATAACTCTTGTTTAGGTGTTACGACGTATAGTTTGACTGTTCAGCCGTAGTCTAATCGCCCAAATTAAGAAAAGATAGAAGATAAAACCACTGCTTGGATTTGATTGCTCGACCGTGCATCCACACCCATCACGAATGGGCTTGCGTCGCTCGGATCCGCCCAGGTCATCGCAATTACCATCGGCCTCGCATACAAAGCCATCGACGGGCGATCCATCTCGCTGCGCGTCGGACTGTTCCGCTTCGAAATCCATTTCAGAATCTAACCCCATGTTGCTCGTCGATGCGTCCCCAGCTGCGCTGTCCGACAGGGATCCATCGGTCAATACCATAAAACCATCGACATCTCCGTCGAGCATTTCGGCAGGAGACATGTCCCCAGTGCGTCCCATGTCAGCGACGTCTGAATCTGAGCCTGCATCGGATAGACAGTCTTCATCGACACGATTATCACAATCGTCGTCAAGGCCGTCACAGGATACGTCGTTGTCCGCGGCACGCCCGGGTTGACACTCTTCAACAGCCTCTCCATCCCTACAGAATTGCTGCCCGGGACGTCGACATGCGCCAACACCGCATTCGATCTGAACACTTGAGGCCTCGTCAACACGGCCGTCACAATCGCTGTCGAGTCCATCGCAATCATCATCGTCGCCGGTGGGGGGCAAAGGTTCACAGGTTGCACGAAGCTGCCCGCTTGCACAGACACCAACCGCCGTCACCGAACAAACACCGCGACCACACTCGATAGGCTGGCCTTGAAAGTCTTCATCGTTTCGCCCATCGCAGTCGTCATCGAGACCGTCGCAATTGATATCACCGGGCGCTGGCTGTCCGACACGACAATTTCTAATCAACTCCCCGCCAAAGCATTGCGTAATCCCATTTCCTAGGCATTCGCCAATGCCACAGGTAATCCGATCTGGCCGAAAATCTTCATCGATTTGACCGTTGCAATCGGAATCAATTCCATCGCACGAATTGTCGTCGGGCGCAGGGGTACTCGGCCTACAATTATTTTGTAATCGACCGCCAACGCAGACCGTTTCACCGGTATTTCGACAAGCCCCGACCCCGCAGGTACTCTGTGTTCGGGGAACGGCCTCATCGGTTTGGCCATCGCAATCATTATCGAGCCCGTCACATGACACATCATCGCCAGTCGGCTGGCCAGGACGACAACTGTCGACCACTTGACCACTGACACACGCTCTTTGACCAATCCCCATACAAACGCCCGTCGAGCATCGAGTGGGACTGTTCTGGAAGCCTTCATCGACTCGACCGTCGCAATCTTGATCCTGACCATCACAGGCTGAGTCGATTCCGGAGGGTGTCCCAGCCTGACATGTGTCGACCAATTGCCCGTCTCGACAGATGGTCTCTCCAGCGCTGGCACAGCTCCCGACACCGCACTCACTCGGCTGTACACGGAATCGCTCATCGAGTCGGCCGTCACAGTCGGCATCGATTCCATCGCAAACGCTGTCACGACCTCGTGGCAAGCCTGGTTGGCACGTGTCCAGCGCCTGTCCATCCACGCATGCGATCACGCCCAGCCGTTGGCAGAAGCCGATACCACATGATGTCTCTGTTCTTACAAATGCTTCGTCGACTTGTCCGTCGCAGTCATCGTCTATGCCATCGCAGTTATCATCGTTGCCCAGGGCATCACCAGGTTCACACCCATCGACTATGGACCCATCGACACATTGTGTTGCGCCGCGAGATGCGCATGCCCCGACGCCGCACTGTGTGTCGACAGAGCGGTAATTTTCATCATATCGACCATCGCAGTCTGCATCGATTGCATCGCACGTTGAATCACGACCCCACCGCTCCTTTGGAACACAACTGTCGATTTCGGTGCCCTCGATGCAACGCAAGCGCCCACTGGAGAGGCAAACGCCCGTCGAACACCAGGTTCTCGTCACCTGGTAATCTTCATCGGATGTGCCATCGCAATCGCTGTCGATGCCGTCACATGTATCTTGGCCTCGTTCTGGTTCGCCTGGTTGACATGTGTCTCGTTCAAGTCCCGACTCACATTGACGTTGTCCTAATCTGATGCAACCACCAACACCACAGACTGTCTCAGTTGGCACATAGCCTTCATCGCTGCGCCCATCGCAATCTGAGTCGACTCCATCGCACGCTGTATCAGGTCCCTGTGCTGCCTCTGGACGACATGTGTCGACGACGACTCCAACCCGACACCTCAATCGACCAATTGCTCCGCATGCGCCCACGCCACATTCCGTACGAACAAGAACGTGGTCTTCGTCTACACGCCCATCACAATCCGTGTCGGTCCCATCGCACACATCCGGTTGGCCGTTTGGGGCTGCTGCCTGACACGTATCATTCAGTCGACCATTGTTGCAGGTCAGTTGACCGGCCTGAGTGCACGCTCCGACTCCGCAGCTCGTCGGTTGTCCCACAAACCCCTCATCCGTCTGTCCATCACAATCTTGATCAACACCGTCACACCCCGTGTCCGGACCACTGGGTCCCGCTGGAATGCACACATCGACCAGCGCACCAGCACGACAGACGAGACGCCCGTCCGCTTGACATGCACCGACACCGCAAGTAGACGGGACAGCTTGATGGTCTTCATCCGCTTGGCCATCGCAATCATCATCTTGGCCGTCACAGGTCTCATCGGACGCCGCGGCCACACCCGGTTGACATGAATCGGTCACGGAACCGTCAATGCATTCGGTCAAGGCCTCGGCACGGCAGGCACCAACGCCGCACTGGACCGTCTCTGTCCGATAGTCCTCGTCAGCCCGTCCATCGCAATCATCGTCTAAACCATCACAAGTCCGGTCAGCATTTGCCCCTTGTCCCGGAACGCATGAATCGACGACCTGGCCATTACGACAGATCTCCGTTCCATCAGCGAGACAGGCACCAACACCACATTGAACAGCCACCCCAGCAAACGCTTCATCGACTCGTCCATCGCAGTCTTGGTCAAGCCCATCGCATTGCGCATCCGGTTGAGGCATGCCTTCTTGACACTCTAATTGCTGTCGCCCACCGATACATCTCCAGAGCCCCTCTCGACTGCACGCACCAACTCCACATGAATCAGCTCTTGGCACAAATGACTCATCGACATCTCCATCACAATCCGAATCAATGCCATCACAGAGGCTGTCGTTATCGACCGGATTACCGGGCAGACAGGTGCTTTGCTGTTGTCCATCGATACACACGGAGCGAGCCTGTGCTTGGCAAGCTCCGCGGCCACAATCCACTAGGCGGCCGATGAAGGCTTCATCGATTAAGCCATCACAATCATCGTCGGCTCCGTTACAATTGGCGTCAGGATTGGGCTGGCCGGGTGTACAAACAACATTGGGCGCCCCGTCGAGACAGGTGACTTGACCCTGAGCTTGGCATTCACCGACGCCACATAATGTCGGTATAATTTCATAATCCTCATCTAATCGGCCGTCACAATCCTCATCGAGTCCATCGCAGACCCAATCCGCCGCTTCAGGGTCCCCGGGCGTGCATCGGTCGATGGTCTCTCCATCGATGCAAATCTCAGTCGCCTCTGCCAAGCAGGCGCCACGACCACATGTCACCAACACACCGGTAAAGCTTTCGTCGACGCGCCCGTCGCAATCGTTATCGAGTCCATCACATTGGGCATCCGGCGACGCGGGTAGCACAGGGTCACAGGAATCGACTAAAGCCCCATCTACACATTGACGTACGCCCGACTGCGAGCATTCTCCAACGCCACATTCGATTGCAATATCGACAAAAGCTTCATCAGTCCGGCCATCACAATCATCGTCGAGCCCATCACAATTGGTGTCGGGCTCCGGGTCGAAAGTTTGGCAGCGACTCTCTTCTTCACCCCCAGAACAAACGGTGAGGCCCTCGCCGCGACAAAGGCCAATCCCACACTGAACCGCACGCCCACCGTAGCCTTCATCGACACGACCATCACAGTCATTGTCTCGACCATTACAATCGGTGTCGGGTGTCCCTGGTAATGGGCGACATTGGTCCACGGCAATGCCGTTCACGCAAGCGACGACACCAACTTGGCTGCATGCACCCTCCCCACATTCAGTCGCAGTCTCTGCATAGTCTTCATCGGTACGACCATCGCAATCGGAATCAACGCCATCACATTGAGTGTCATCATCAGCCGGGTCTAATGCGAGACACTGTTCGACGATCTGCCCCGCGAGACACCTTGTGCTGCCGGCTGTGCGACATGCGCCGAGGCCGCATTCGATGGCTGTCGAAAGGAAGCCTTCGTCAATCCGTCCATCGCAGTCGTTATCGATGCCATCACATTGAGTGTCATCGCTTGGTGCCCCAGGCTGGCATTGGCCCACCCATTGCCCATTTTGACAGGGTAAATCGACCTCTCGAAAACAGGCGCCACGGCCGCAACTCAATCGCTGAGGAGGCGCCCTTTCATCGATTTCACCATCGCAATCATTGTCTGCACCATCGCACGTCAAATCATCTCCGGTCGGCGCGAGCGGAATGCACACGTTGTCCAGTCCACCCGAACATGCGTTGACGCGTCGCACGCAGACGCCAACACCACAGCTGATTTCACCTTCATCCGCGACCGCATCACAATCGTCATCGAGTCCATTGCAAATGTCCGGTTGGGCAGCCGTCAACGCGCTGCAACGAATCGCGCCCGCAAAGCAAGCAAGAACACCGTCACCGCAGATGCCCGCGAGCCCGGTGTCACAATCCGCACCCGTACCAGGGACGGATTCATCGACTCGGCCATCACAATCTTGGTCAACCAAGTCGCAGAGTTCATTAGATGGGGTGGTTTGCCCCTCGCAGCCAAGCCAAACACCGTCTGTACAGCGCCGGGTGCCGCCGACGCATATCCCAATGCCATCAGTGCCCTCAGGTCCCTCATAGCAATCGGTGAATAGCTGCTCATCAGTCCGACCATCGCAGTCGTCATCATCACCATTGCAGACTTCAGGAACGGGACGACACACATCGTCTGAAAGCGGGTTTGTTCCATCGATCAAAACTTCTTGGCCATCGCTACGACCATCGCCATCAGTGTCCCGCAAGTTGGGGTTCGTCCCTAACTCTTGTTCGATTTCATCGGGAATGCGGTCTTCGTCCGTATCGCGGGGGCGCCAGTAGCAAATGGGCGAGCCATCGGGGCTGCCAAAACCGCCTAAAAACGAGTCGACAAAGGCGATAACGGGTAATCCAAATGGGTCGAGAGCAACGCGGATAAATAAGTAGGTATGTCGACCTTGCGCCGGACCATACTGCTCGAATGTGTCAGAGGTGAGCGGGTCGCCAGAAAAAACCAACAATCCATCCGAGTCACCAAACAGCGCGCTGCGACTCAAATGGCGAGTCGACACAAAAATGCCACGGTCACTGGCCGCTGCACCGACGGTTCCACCGACAGCAAAATCGGGAAAAAGAACCGACTCATAAACGCCGCCATCACCGCGCGTGGTCATCAAAAGACTGCCATCGGTTTCAACATCGAGTTGACCGACCCGTTGGCCGTGAAAAATCTTAAAGTCATCTCCTACAGCAACAATGCGAGGATTATGACCCGCATTCAAGACCGGCATGTCAGGCGTCTCGACAAGCCACCCGGCCCCATTTCTCAATGCCACCTTAAGTCGACTATTTGCAGTGTCACGATAGGCAACAACCAATTGCCCTGCGGCACTTCGGGCGAAACTCGGTAATTCCCCGACATTTCCATCCCCCGCGTCGACAACGCTCGCTGACCATTGCCCATTTCCGATTTTACGTGCCCCCAGCAATTGATTGTTGCCGTGATAGGCAACAAAGGTCTCATTACCGGCTGTCGTCACTGCACACCCATTGCCGACTACATTCTGATCTACAGTATCAATGCGCCATTGCCCATTGGACCGGATCGCCACGTTAAGCGTCTCGGCGAGCTGGTTGTGATAACAGACGATGGCTGTCGTGCCCTCGATGAGGAGTCCCGTACCCAATGTGTCGCTGGTTGGAAATCGATGAATGCGGTTTGCAATCGACTGGTTTGTCACGCTGCCGTCCACCTCGATGGATGTCAGCCGCAAGCTCCCCTGAATTCGAGTCGCATGACTCATGTGCAAAACACCAACAGTATCGACAAAGAGGTCTAAGCCCTGTCCCTGACCATTGGTCTCGATACAGCCACGAACCAAATCTTGACCATATGCCTGGGAGACCGATAAAAACATCAAAATGAGTACTGTGAATCGACGCGTAAGTATTCCCATTCTCTACCCGCTTGCCCCTACTGAGTATCCACGTGTGAGCATACCATGCGCTGTTGCTCTCATGCACCTGAGAATCACTGACCGCTAAAGATATCCGTCGCCACCGCAGGAATAGAAAAGACATGGGCATCATCCAATCGATAAGCCGATAATGTTCGTCCCCAAACACATCCGGTGTCCATGGAGATCACATGTCCTAAGTTTCGATAACCCAATGCCGCCCAGTGTCCGAAGAAGACCGGACGCGCGGATGTCCCGATCGGCGAGTGTTCAAACCACGGAGACAAATGTTTTGGCGCTGATTCGGGTGTGCCTTTATAGCTGTAGTCAGGCTCTCCGGACTGGTCGCACATTCGAATTCGGGTCAGAATTGATACGTCATCCGCGCTCGAATCCGCACTCAACATATCTCGACAGGCCTCTTGCCAATGGCGCCCCGAAAGTCGACGCGCTGCAGACGCGGCGATCTCAATCGCCTGTGTAAGACTCCAATCCGGTCGAAAACCCGCATGAACCAGGATGCATTCGTCATCGGACCAGACCAGGGGACGCCGTCGCAACCAATCCATGAGTTCATCTACATCAGGTGCCGCCAAAAGCTCCGAGAGCGTATCACCATCCCGTCTGGCACCTCCGGAGTAGACATGCAGACAATATAAATCGTGATTACCAAGCACGCAGACGGCCTTGTGGGCCTTCGCCCAGCGAAGCATGGAGAGCGAATCAGGGCCACGATTCACCAAATCCCCAAGCAAGCAAACCCGGTCATTCTCGGTGCGGAAACGCAGCGCGATGAGAAGTCTCTGGAACGAGGCAAAGCAGCCTTGTACATCACCGATGATATAGGTCGCCATTCATCCCCATCTTACAATTATCCCGTCTGACTATCATCGGTACCTTAAGTGCCCCTTTTTTCAAAGGGTCGGCGAGAGAAATGACGCAGTTTTTAGAAGACTGCGACCATCATGGCAAATTAACCGAGATGCTTGTTCACCGACTCTCGCGCGGTTAGAATTCTCATGAATTGTCGGCGTATCGACAGGCTGGCTGCGAATCAGACTACGCGGTGCAAAAGGGGTTCGCCAGCAATCACAGGCGAGAAAGGACCGATTACCCCCGATCTAGGACGTTTTATTTTGTGCATGGTTTTTGCTATTGCCAGGGCGTGACGGGATTTTGGGGAAAATCGGTAATACCATGAACAGACGAATGGACAAGACAATGAACGCGATCATCGAGACTACTTGGATTGAGGGGCCGTCCTGTTTTGGCAAAGCAAAACTGAACATTAAAACAACCGACGCCTCGGCTGTCGCGGATGCGTGGAATCAACTGGATTCAACTCTGACGGGCAACGATGTCACGGACGCATTGGTGGAGGCGTTGGTAGGCCAGGTCGCGCAAAAAACTATTTATGCGATCCGTGCGCAACTCACATCAACGACGAATTCGCTTCTCTTGAAATGGGCGCGTCATGGCAACGCTCGAGTTGTACTGACATTTGCTGGGCAAGCTCAAAGTTATTTCGATGATCTCGAGCGATTGTATGAAATTCCAAATGCAAGACGGCTAATTGTCTCATGCGCA
>PCCS01000002.1 GCA_002731825.1 Myxococcales bacterium | reverse complement strand
CCCCGACCTCGATTTCGCAGGACAGGATTCTTTTACCTATCGTGCGTCGGGCGGCTCGGCACCGGGCATCTTCAACGTCGACCCGGCCCGATCCTCCGCTAACATCAATGCCTCCCTCGGCACCTCCTTCGGCAGTACTAGCTCCAGCGACTCGTCGAAATTTTCGGGGACGATGCGGGCGAATCTTTCCCCCTCTTCACTGCCATACAATGAGATCCAGATCGATGATCTCAATCTGCGTCTGGATGACGATCTCAGATTTCGTTTTCGCTTCGCATTCGGAATTGCCGGCGTGGATGCCGATATCAACGGCGGAGCGGTTTCCATTTTGATGAATACTCCAGGGAGTCCCTCCGCAGTTGATGCCAATGGAGGATTCAATCAAACCGGAAACGAACTTAGAATCGTTGGCATCGCGACGGTAAATGGAACGGGGCTTGCGTCCGGAGCGGTTCCCTCGGGTCCTCAAAATCTCGACACGCCCGTACCCAATGTCGATTTAACTGGTACTATTGTGGAAAATGGAGGCGTTCTCACCCTGACCATCCCTCTCAATTTCAGTGGCTCCTTCGATTTCGACGGCAACAACCTCGAACTCGCTATCAGCGGCACAGTTGTTGCCACCGCTCCCATCCCATCCGCGACTGGAGGAGAACAGTCGGAACCGACCACCGTAACATTGAACGTCATTGATGACAATGATGCCCCGCTTCTGGGAGAGGATGTCTACTACGTAGACAAGAATGGCTTTCTCGAGGTGAGTGCTGGAGACGGTGGCGTGGATACCTTGATCACGAAAGAATCGATATGGAAATATCTCGACGATGGCTCCGATCAGGGAACAGCGTGGAGAGCTGCCGATTTTGATGACAACACGTGGACTTCCGGAGCCGGAGAACTGGGTTTTGGGGATGGCGATGAGGGCGGGGGAATAAATTCGGGGCAAGTAACTTACTATTTCCGCAAAGAATTCACGGTAAGTAATTCGAGGGATGTCAGCTCGCTCTTTGTTGATCTTCTTCGTGATGATGGCGCGGTTATTTATCTCAATGGAATTGAAGTAGCTCGGAGCAATCTCCCCTCCACGTCCAACTATCTAACTCTTGCCGTCACAACGGTAGGAGAACAGGAAGAGTCGAGGTATCTGCGATATGAGATCGATCCCCTCGCGCTGATTGACGGGACAAATGTGCTGGCGGTAGAAGTCCACCAATCTTCAGTAACAAGCACTGATCTCAGTTTCGATTTAAGTCTGTCAAGACAACGGACCGCGGGGCTCTTGACGAACGATTCCGACAAAGAGGGCGATCCCCTTCAAGCCGGAGAAGTTTCGCAAGCAACGAACGGCACAGCCGTCATTCAAGCGGACGGTGCTTTCACCTACCTCCCAAATCCGGGATTTACGGGAGAGACGGGCTTTCTCTACGAGGCCGGTTCGAGCGGTAATATTCCCTCGGTATTCCTACCGAGAGGCGCGAGGTGGCGCTACCTCGACGACGGTTCGGATCAGGGAACGATCTGGCGGAACGCTGACTTTGATGACAGCAGCTGGAGTTCCGGCTTCTCGGAAATGGGCTACGGCGATGGAGATGAACTCACTGAAGTTGGCTTTGGCGGCGATAGCTCCAACAGGTTTGCCACAACCTACTTCCGCAACGAATTCTTTCTCCAAGATGTCGCAACGACGGGTTTGCAATTCCTGATAAAGAGAGATGATGCCGCCGCCATTTACCTCAATGGAGCTGAGGTTTATCGGGACGGCAACCTGGCCCCGGGGGCAACCTTCTCCGACTATGCTCTGTTGCAAATTGAAGACGAGCAGGAGTTCGCAACCGTTTTGGTCCCACCGGGACAACTTGTCGAGGGACGAAATGTCGTCGCCGTTGAGGTTCACCAGGTAAATGGAACGAGCTCCGATCTCAGCTTTGATTTTGAAATTCGCGCGGAAATTCCGGCTGTAACTTTGGTCGATCAGAAAAGAGTCTGGAACTATCTCGATGATGGCTCCGATCAGGGCACCGGATGGAGAGATCCCGATTTTGAAGACCGCGTCTGGTCGGCAGGACCGGCACCTCTGGGTTACGGTAATGGCAACCAAGCCACCTCGCTTTCATTCGGGAGTGATCCTAATAACAAGCACGAGACGAGTTATTTTCGGACGAGCTTTGAGGTAGCAGACGAGAGTCTGGTAAAAGGATTGCTCCTGCGCTTACTCATGGACGATGGCATGGCGGTCTATTTAAACGGGGTCGAAGTTTACCGAAAGAACCTGACCGCGGATCCACCCTACGACGCTCTCGCCACCGCGGCTGTTTCTGATTTCGAGGAATTGTATTACGAACCGGTTAGCATCGATCCTTCCGCTCTCGTTACCGGAAAAAACACCCTTGCAGTGGAGATCCACCAGGCTTCTCTTACCAGCTCTGATCTCGTTTTTGATTTGGAATTAAGCGCGACCGTTTCCTCGGTCATCCAGCGTGGCCGGGTCGTCGTTCTGGAAAGTGAAGCTCCTGCCGATTCTGACAACGACGGTATGTTGGATTCCTACGAAAGGGCCTTTGGGTTGATTGTTGGAATTGATGACTCGGCGTTGGATCCAGACCAGGACGGTCACAGTAATCTTCAAGAATCGTGGGCATACACCGGCCCCTTCGATCCAAATTCCCGATTGCGGATAACCGCGATCTCGATTTCGAATGGCATGGTTGACCTTGATTTCACCACGGTTGCCGGAATCGTCTATCGACTCGAGGCTTCAACAAATCTTATAGACTGGTCTCCTGTCGACGGAGTCTCCCTCACTGCCGTCACGACGAACTGGTCTTTCTCTCTTCCGAAACCCGCCGAAGACACCTACTGGCGGGTGGTAACCGGGCCATAGAAATTCCGCTCCCCTTTCTTCCCGGACTTGAAATCTTTACTTCAGCGGCACCGTTTGATTCGTTAGACATCAATGCCGACTTCTCTTTCCAATCGCTCTCTTTTCACGTGGCAATCCGTCCTGATTGGGTGCTTGTCGCTGGGATTTTTGAACGGAGCTGCAGTCGCTCAGGACAGCGAGCTCTCTTATTACGCCCAGCGTACACTAAGGGACTACTACACTGGCAGCTACGCCGAGGCCGAAGAGTATGCGGAGCGGATTTTACGAGGAGGCATCAAGGACCCAAACGTCGCCACTGCCCTTCTCAAAGCCGAACTAGCGCAAGGAAAATACCAGGAGGCCGCGAAAACAGCGATTGCTGCCGCTAAGACCTTCGAGGAATACTTTCCCATCCAAGTTTTGGCGATTGAGGCTCTACTCGCTGGCGGAAAGGAGACCGAAGCCAAGGCCGTGCTCGACGAGCTCAACAAACTTGCCAAAAACGCCAATCCGAAGGCCTTGAATTCCATCGAGCTGGTCGCACTGGGCAAGGCGGCCCTCCTCCTCGGCGGTGAACCCAAGATGGTCTTGGCGCAATTTTTCCAGAAAGCGCGGAAGGTAGACCCCAAAAATATGGGAGCCCACCTCGCGGCTGCCGAGTTGGCGATTGAAAAAGCCGACTACGCCCTTGCTGCAAAAATACTAGGCGAAGCCCGCACCAAGATCGGCCCTTTCCCCGACATCCTCTATCAGCTGGCGCGCGCCTTTTCGCCATCGGATCGGATGAAATCGGAGTCGCTGCTCGAACTGGCCTACGAACGAAACCCACGCCACGTGCCATCGATGCTTCTGCAGGCGGAACACCTGATCGACGCCGAAGATTACCTGGGCGCTCAATTGAAGTTGGAAGCTGCTTTTGAAATCAACCCGAACCACCCGCGAGCCTGGGCCTACCGAGCAGCCATCGCCCACATTCGTGATGAAGCCGATTCCGCGAAGAAGGCCCGTGATAAAGCCCTCGAACCTTGGAAGAAGAATCCGCAGGTCGATTTTTGGATTGGAACGAAAGTCTCCCAGAAACGTCGCTTCGACGAGGGCTCCGAATACTTACGCAAAGCCCTCGCATCTGACCCCACTCACCAGGCTGCCAAAACAGCGCTCGGTCAAAACCTCTTGCGTCTCGGAGACGAAGAAGAAGGTTGGAATTTCATCAAGGAGGTTCATGAGAAAGACAAATACAACGTAGAGACCTACAACCTGATGTTGCTTCACGACGAACTCGCGAAGTTCGAATTATTGCAGGTCGACAACTTCGCCGTGCGCATGACGCCTGAGGAGGCAGCCATTTACGGACCGCTGGTTTTGGATCTACTAACGAAAGCCAACAAGGAACTATGCCCGAAGTATGGTTACACGCCGGAGAAACGAGTAGTCGTCGATTTCTTCCCAGACCAGCAAGACTTCGCCATTCGCACCCTCGGCTTCCCGGGCGGACTAGGAATCGTTGGCGCTTGTTTTGGAAACGTCATCGCAATGAATAGTCCGGGCAGTGCGGGCTCGATGGGAACGAATTGGGAATCGACGCTGTGGCACGAGTTTTGCCACACCGTCACCCTCGGAGCGACCCGCAACCGAATCCCCCGTTGGTTCACCGAGGGAATATCGGTCTATGAAGAACGGCTCCGCGATCCTGCGTGCGGAAGCAAGATGACTTCCGAGTTCCGGCGACGCATGCTTCAGCCAGGCGGACTGATCCCTATTGCACAACTGAGCTCCGCATTGACCGCCTTCAACGAACCCGGAACAATCAGCTTCGCCTACTATCAGTCGTCTCTCCTGATCGAATATATTCTCGAAACCTACGGCGAACAGTCGCTGCGAAAAATCCTCGATGACCTTCGTGATAACGCCGTCGCCGAGAAATCATTCGAACGCCAACTGACCACTCTCGATAAACTCGAATCGGGCTTCAAAAAATTCGCAGTAGCCCGAGCCAGCAAGGTCGCTCCGCTCGCTGATTGGGAAATCCCGACGGAAGACTCGCCACTGCACCGAGACCCAAAAGGCATCGCCAAGTATCTCGAAAAGCACCCAAACAATATCTGGGCACTCGCGGCTACCTGTTCCTATCTCCTGTCCGAACGAGAATGGCAAAAAACAATTGCCCCAGCGAGGAAACTCATCGAGCTCTACCCCGAATTTATCGGAGGCGGCAACGGCTACAGTGCACTTGCCCGCGCGCAACGCAACCTCGAGGACACTGAAGGCGAACGTCAAACGCTTCGGGAATTGACGAAGCGAGACTCGGATGCCATCGATGCTCTCGTCCGCTTGATCGAACTCGAATTAAACGCCAAAGATTGGGCCCCAGTTGAAGAAACTTCACGCCGGCTTTTAGCACTCTCTCCCCTGCTCCGCACACCACATCGCGCGCTAGGAATCGCCGCTCAGGAACAGCAGAAAATTCCGGAAGCAATTGCTGCCTTCCGCAGTCTCTTGCTACTCGACCCGGTCAATCCCGCCGACGTGCACTTTCGCCTCGCCCAGCTGCACGCGAACGACGATACCAAGAAGGCAAAACGCCACGTGCTTCTGGCTCTAGAGGAAGCACCTCGATTTCGAGCGGCACACACCTTGTTACTTAAGCTGGTTGGCAACCCCATCGAGCCAGGAACACCAAATCCAGCTCCAAAAGAATGAAGATCCCGCGCGCACTCACTTCAACAGTCATCATCTCTGCCGTGCTCCTTGGAAGCCTGGTCCTAGCACAGCGAAACCGGGGGGATTTTGGTCGGGGCTCACTCGAAGACTCCTACCGTAACGGCGTGCCTGATTGGCAAGTCAAAGATCACATGCCTGACGACGTCTTCACCTTCGTGAGAATCAAATTCGATTCCGAGGGCTGGGGCTGGGGCCGCCGTGGTGGGAAGTGGCGCACGGACTATCCCGATAGTGATCTCAATTTCTCCTACCGCCTCCAGGAACTGACTTCGATGGAAGTCAATCCCGATGGAAAAGTTCTCGAACTGACCGAGCCAGAACTCTTCGATTACCCTTTCATTTACATGATCGAGCCCGGGTCGATTTGGCTTTCGGATGACGAGATCAAAGCTCTCCGAAAATACCTCCTCAATGGCGGTTTCCTGATGGTCGATGACTTCTGGGGCGACCGGGAGTGGGACCACTTCGAGAAGGCTTTCAAATACGTGTTCCCTGATCGTGAATTTGAGGAACTAGAGCTGGAACATCCCATTTTTCACTGCGTCTTCGACTTACAGGAAAAACCGCAAGTGCCCGCTCTTCAACAAGCGCTCCAAGGACGCGATGCCGGCGTCACTTGGGAATGGGGTAAAAAAGGCTCCGAAAAAGTTTCCTACAAACAAATGAAGGATGACAAGGGACGCATGATGTGCGTCGTCTGCTTTAACACCGACCTTGGCGATGGCTGGGAACGCGAAGGCGAAAGCCGCTGGTATTTCAAAGAATTCTCCGAGAAGAAAGCCTACCCGATGGGGGTCAATATCGTCTTTTACGCCCTCACTCACTAAACCTGAAAAAATACTCAATGGACCCCGAAGAAATAGAAGAAGTCGTCGAAGTGCAATCCGACTACGATCGCGATCGCGATGCTGTCGCAAAGATCGCGGCAGCCCGTGACAGCATCCGACACGAGCTGGCGAAAATCATCGTTGGTCAGGAAGACGTCATCGACGAGATGTTGATCGCCCTTCTGAGTGGCGGCCACTGCCTGATCACTGGAGCTCCGGGATTGGCTAAAACACTCCTGGTGAAATCTCTCGCCGACGTATTCCACCTGAGCTTTAACCGAATCCAGTTCACTCCTGACCTCATGCCCGCCGACATCACCGGAACCGAGATGATCAACGAAGCCAAAGGCGGTCGCGAGATGGTATTCCAGCAAGGCCCGATCTTCGCCAACATGATACTGGCCGACGAAATCAACCGTACGCCACCCAAGACTCAGTCCGCTCTCCTTGAGGCGATGCAGGAACATCAGGTCACGGCAGGCGGAATAACTTTCCCCTTGGAAGAACCATTCTTCGTGCTGGCAACCCAGAACCCAATCGAAATGGAAGGCACCTATCCCCTTCCCGAGGCTCAGCTCGACCGCTTCATGTTCAATATCGTCATCGACTACTTGAGCGAAGACGACGAAGTTCGGGTTGTTGCACAGACCACCGGCACCAGCGGCGAGAAAATCGCAGCGCTATTTACTGGCGCTGAATTGGCCGAATGCCACCGCGTGGTTCGGCAGGTTCCGGTAGCCGAAGATATCGTTCGTTATGCCGTTCGCCTCGCCGCCGCCTCCAGACCCGGTCGCAAGGGTGCGAGTGAGTTCATCAACGACTACGTCAATTGGGGCGCTGGCTTAAGAGCCGCGCAATTCCTGATCCTCGGCGGAAAAACGCGCGCACTCCTAGACGGACGATCACACGTCACCATCGACGACGTTCAAGCCCTAGCCGCACCAGTATTGCGTCACCGAATTCTCGCCAACTACCGCGCCGAGGCCGAAGGCATCGGCGTTCCGGAAATCATCGCTCACCTGATCAAAAACGTCCCGAGCATCCTGGGAAAATAGAACGGCCATTCTAATGTCTGCTAACACTTCCACCAGACTCCTCGACCCGGATGCGTTGATGCGAATTCGGTCACTCGAGTTACGCTCGCGCGTTGTGGTGGAAGGCTTTTGGAGCGGAATTCACCGCAGCCCCTACCACGGATTTTCATCTGAGTTCAGCGAATACCGACAGTATGCCCGCGGCGACGATGTTCGCCATATCGACTGGCGCGTTTACGCGCGGAGCGACCGCTACTACATCAAGAAATACGAGGACGAAACCAACTTACGTTGCCAGTTGCTGATCGATGGCAGTCGCTCGATGAAATACGGATCCAATCCGGAATTCAACAAGCACACCTACGCCGCTACCCTTGCGGCTACCTTCGCCTATTTCCTTTCTCAACAAGGTGATGCCGTCGGAGTCACGCGCTTCGATGACAAAGTGTGTGATTACCTTCCCGCCCGCAACCGCCCGGGTCATCTTCGGCGTCTTATGCTCGCTCTCGAAGCTCCGGCCGAGGGCAAGACCACCGACTTCGGCGGACCTCTTGAACGAATTGCCCAAATGCATGATCGGCGAGGCATGTTTGTCCTTCTTTCCGACTTGCTCGCGCCTCTCGAGACGCTTTCAACACGGCTCGGAATGCTGCGTGCCCAAGGACACGAAGTCGTCGTCTTTCAAATCCTTGACCCTCGGGAAATCGACTTCGAATTCGACAAGGCAGCGCAATTCACCGACCTTGAATCCGGAGAGCAACACTTCATCGATCCCGCGTCTGCACGCATAAATTACCTCAAAAAAATCCAAAGGCATCTCGATGCCGCAAGCGCGCTCTGTCAATCGGCGGGGATCGACTACTTCCTCTCCCCTACTGATCGGCCTTTCAATTTGGCCCTTTACGATTTCCTCTCCACGCGTGCCCGTCGGGCCGCAGGCCCTGCCCGCACCGGCACCAACCCCAACGTCCGCAGCGCCACGTGAGTTTTCTTTTCCCATTGTATCTCGCTGGCGCGATCACGATCGCTCTTCCGATCTATCTGCACCTTCGCAGGAAGCCCCCGAAGGACGCGGTTGAGTTCAGCACGCTCATGTTTCTTGAGCCAAGCAAACAACAACCGATCAAACGCCGGAGCCAACTGGAGAATCTCCCGCTACTCTTACTCCGCTGCCTCGCGCTACTCCTACTAGCCGCGATGTTCTCTCGGCCCTTTTTGGCGGGCGGAGACAAAGAAGGTGCCGCCGGACAAAAACGCACCGTCGTCCTCATCGACACAAGCGCTTCGATGCGCCGCGGCGAACTCTGGAACGACGCGATCGCCTCAGCCAAGGAAATGATTGGAAACGTCCAGTCCGATGGCTCGGTCGCGGTCATGACCATCGGACAAACTCCGCGCACGCTTGTCAGCTTTGGAGATTGGCGCGATGCTGATCCTTCACGCCGTGCCGACATCGCGATGAAGGCAATCGACGAAATCTCACCGGAATGGTCTGGATCAAATCTCGGCAACGGGATGATCGCAGCAGCGGAAATGATCGCAGATGCCGTCGGGGATGAAGACTCAAGTCTGCCCGCTGAGATCGTCGTCATTAGCGACCTCCAATCCGGCGCAACGCTCGATGCCGTTGCGGAGGCGACTTGGCCGGGGGAACTCTCCGTAGTACTGACTCAAGTGGAAGCAAGCTCAACCAACAACGCCGCGATCTCAGCAGCCGCCAGTTCTGACCCTGACAAACCAACCGTCCGTGTTCGCAACGATCCGGATTCCGAGACCAGCTCTTTTGAGATTCGCGCGGGCTCGCAAACGATTAGTGCGATCGTTCCACCTGGCGAGAGTCGCTTTTTCCAACTCGCAGCACCAGCCTCTGAGATCATTCTTGGCGGAGATGGTGAAGGTCAGGAGTTTGACAATCGCCTCTTCCTGGCTCCTCGTAAGGCAGCCTCCATCAAGTTGCAATTTATGGGCGCAGGCAAACCTGACGACAGCAATCGCCCGGAGTATTATTTCCGCCGTGCCTTCAGCCTGTCCAAAGTTCTCAATCCAAGTTTTGTCGATGACCTTGAGGAAAATCCGTCTATCCTCACTATTGCCCGCTCTCTCAATCCGGAAGAAACCACAAAGGTCCGTAATCTTCTCAAAGCAGGAGGCCGCGCGCTTCTGGTCGTCCGAGAAACCAGCATGGCAAAAACCCTCGGAGAACTCGCTGGCGGCAAAACGCCGCGACTGAATGAATACGACGGGAAATACTCACTGCTACAAAACATCGATTTCGACCACCCCACCCTGGGAGAATTCAGGGACCCACGCTGGCGCGATTTCACTCAGATCCATTTTTGGAAACACCGCGAAGTCGATCCTGCCGACTTACCGGACGGCTCCAAAGTGATTGCGGAATTTGACTCAGGAGCACCTGCCTGGATTGAGATCCCGATCGGTGAAGGTTCCCTCCTGGTCATGATGTCCGGATGGCATCCTCGGGACAGCCAACTGAGCCTCTCCACGAAATTCGTGCCGTTGCTCTTCTCCATCTTCTCAGATGCCGGGCCAAAAGTCGGCGGCGTGCGCCAATTTTTTGTGGGCGATCCCCTCCCTATCCAAGAAGGAATAAATCAGATCACTCTGCCCTCTGGAAAAAAAAGCGAGCTCGAAGCCGGAGTTTCATTTAGCCCGGACGAGCCTGGCATCTACCGGCTGGAAGGCGGAAATGCCCTCGCCGTTAATCTGCGTCCTTCTGAATCTGAACTCACTCCGCTCGGCAAGGAACCGCTCGTGGCGCTCGGAGTTCCCGTCGGAAAGGCTGCCGAAGGCACACCCGCTTCCCGCAACCGCACTCTGCGTAATCAGGAAAGCGAAGCGGGACAAAATTTTTGGCGTTGGGCGGTTGTCGTCCTCCTCGTCCTTCTCGTCGTCGAATCGTGGCTTGGCTCACGATCCACCCCTGTTCAACTACAAACCGAAGCAACTGTCTCATGAGTATGAATCTCGATACCATTCTTCATCGTCACCTCGACCCTATTATTAATCGCCGCGAGAAAATCCATAGCCGCCGGAAGAGAAGTATCGTTTTTACGGTTACTGCGGCCCTTGCCTGGTTTGCTTTGTCAGCAGCAAATGAGGGGAGTTCCCAGTCACCCGCTTGGCTCCTGCTTCCAATTCTTGGCTGCCTCTTGACGGCTCTCATTGTGAGACTGTTCTTGCGTCAAAAGCCAATCGACTTACGCAAAGTAGCCCGTGAAATTGAAACGGACAATCCAGAGCTTCAAGCACTCTTACTTACCGCAGTGGAACAGGAAAGCAATGGTGAGCTTAGCTACTTACAAGAACAAGTCATCGATGAGGCCCTTTACAAATCCATGGCTGCAGGTTGGCGGGAGAAGGTAGCCTTCAAAGAAAATCTTGGTTGGAACTTTGCGGCGAACCTTACTGGAATCGCAATGATCGTCAGCTTAGTAACGCTTGCAGGGCTGATTCTGTCAAATAAAGTCCGGGATCGGCGGGACAAGGATTTCGCCGAAAACAAGACCGCGATTCTAGAAGCACCCGGCGGAGACTGGACCTTGGAAGTCTACCCCGGTGATGTTGAAATTGAACGCGGCAGCCGTTTGCTGATCACCGCTCGCTTCGACGGACTCCTCCCCGGTAAAGTGGAATTGGAAATGGTGATCGGAGACACTGGGAAGACGATCCCGATGCGTCAGAATCTTACCGATCCAGTATTTTCGGCCTCAGTAGCGGAGATTACCGCGGATGGTATTTACCGACTCGCTGCAGCTGGAGAAAAAAGCCGCGACTTCACCNTCACNACCTANGAGTTGCCAAAAGTGGAAGGCATTGATGCCGAGATCACGCCTCCGGTAGCAACAGATTTGGAAACCAAAAAAATCGAAGATACCCGCCGCGTCACGGTTCTTGAAGGATCGACTTTACGACTCATTGTGCGCACCAACAAGCCAATGGCCTCGGGAAGTTTCGTTGCTCAAACTGAAGGTGAAGAAAGCTCCGTGAAGTTGGAAGTTGAACCTGATGATCCTTCGAAGTTGACCATCGAATTCATGCCGCACCAAGACACCGAAATTCGCGTGCATCTTAGCGATTCCAAGGGCCGTAAGAATCGCCGCCCCCCTGCTTTCAGCATCAAGGTGAAGAAAAACCTTCCTCCGAAGATCGACCTAGTATTTCCGGAGATGGATACCGAAGTCACTCCGATTCAAGAACTCACAGCAGAAGCCAGGATTTGGGATGATGTTAAAATCGTTGCGGCGGGCGCGAGTTATCAGTTTGGCGATGAGACGCGCGATATTTCTTTCGATACCGCCGAGTTCAAGGCCGACCAAAAGGAAGTAGTTGCTACGGTGTTGGATTTCGAGTCGCTCGGAGCGAAACCAAACGATTTGCTGACTTACTATTTCTGGGCTGAGGACACCGACGGCAAGGGCGAACCACGTCGAGTGAGCAGCGACCTACGCTTCGCGGAAGTTCGTCATTTTGAAGAGATCTTCCGCGAACAGCCAAGCCAGGGAGATTCGCAAAGCCAGCAACAACAAGAGCAGCAGGAACAAGCCGAAGGCCAACAATGCAACCAAGCCGACGCCTTGATCGAGAAGCAGAAAGACATTCTCAATGCGACATGGAAGTTGAAACGCCTGATCGTCGACAAGCCCACGCAACTTCAGGAAGACGCGCCCGTGATCCATCGGGGACAACTCGACGTGATCAACATGACCAATGCTGCCGCCGCGATGGTCGGGGACGCCGAAGCGGCCTCGCACTTAGCGAAGGCGACCCAGGAAATGCAAGCCGCCGCCGACAAGCTTGCCGCCATCGAATCTGAGGACGATGTAGAGTTACTCGAGGCTGCGCAACAGAAGGAACAGGCGGCCTACGCTGCATTATTGCAGATGCGGGCGCGTGAATTCCAAGTGACCCAGGCAAACCAACAACAGAGTGCAAGCAACAGCAGTCGCCGCCAACAGCGTCAGCAGCAAAAGCTTTCGAACATGGATCTGAAGGAGGAGAAAAAGCGTTACGAGACGCAACGTTTGGCCACTGAACAACAGGATCAACGCCAGACTGAAACCCGTGAGGACGTGCAGATACTAAACCGCCTGAAGGAATTAGCGCAGCGTCAGTCGGGAATCACCGACAAGATCCAAGAACTCGAGGCCATGCTTGAGGAGGCTCAAACCGTGGAGGAGGAAGAAGAAATCCGCCGCCAACTGGAACGCCTTGAGGAAGAACAGAAAGAGATGGTTGCAGACCTCGACGAACTCAACGAACGGATGGAGGAAGAGCAAAACCGAAGCCGCACCGCAGAAGCGCGCGAACAACTGGACGAAGCTCGCAAAGAAGCACAGAAAGCTGCCGAGAATTTGGAAAAGGAACAACTCGATGAGGCTGCGAATGCAGGAACGCGGGCAGCCGAGGAGTTTAAAGAACTAGCCGAGGATTTCCGCGAGCGCACTTCGAACCAATTTGCCGAAGAGATTCGCGATGCTCGAAATGAGGCTCGGAATCTCGCAGAGGCCGAACGCCAGATTGCTGAGAAACTCGCAGAACGAGCCCGCGAAAAAACCAGCGAAGAAACGATCGGTGAGATTCAAAAAAATCTTGAGAACGGCAAGCTCACCACCGAACTCGCAGAACAAGGTAAGCAATTGGAGTCTTTGTTGGAACGCCTCCGCGAATTAAGTGAACAGGCCGAAGAAGCCGAACCAATGCTTGCACGAAAACTACACGATGCCGTGCTTGAAGCAGACAGAGAAGGCACCAAACAGGCTCTCGAAGACGCGGGACGATACACACGCTGGAATCGCTTGTCCGATGCAGCAGAATTCGAACGAGCCGCGCGGGAAGGCATTGATGAATTGAAGGGTGTTGTTGAAACTGCGGCAGAAAGTATTCTTGGCGACGAAACTTCCGCGCTTCGCATGGCTCGTTCAGAACTCGAAAACCTAATGCGGGAGGTTGAAGAATCCGAACGTCAACGTAGCCAAGAGGGTCAACAACCCAGTCAAGGCCAACTAACCGGTGAGGACCAACAACCCGGAGAAGGTCAACAACCCGG
>PCCS01000001.1 GCA_002731825.1 Myxococcales bacterium | reverse complement strand
CAAGCACCGCAGGCATTTAAAACACCTTCGTCTAAGGTCCCATCGCAATCATTGTCTGCGCCATCGCAGACCTCAGAGGGC
This sequence comes from Myxococcales bacterium, assembly GCA_002731825.1. GTDB lineage: Bacteria > Myxococcota_A > Bradymonadia > UBA7976 > UBA1532 > UBA1532. The sequence goes on along the minus strand of PCCS01000001.1, from coordinate 350,148 downwards.
ACGTCTCCGCAAGCACCGCAGGCATTTAAAACACCTTCGTCTATGTCCCCGTCGCAATCGTTATCGATGCGGTCGCATCGCTCCGGCGCTGGCCGAAGGCACTCACCACATCCCCCTTCGAAGTCTTCATCTACTTGACCATCGCAGTCGTCGTCGCGCTCGTTGCATACTTCAACTGCAACGGGGCCACAACCGCCGCATGCGTTGACGACCCCTTCATCAATGTTTCCATCGCAGTCGTCGTCGCGCTCGTTGCATACGTCAACTGCAACGGGGCCACAGAGACCACATGCGTTGACAACACCTTCATCGATGTCTCCGTCGCAATCATTGTCTATGCCGTCACATCGCTCCGGCTGGCGCTGTTCACATTGGTCACAATCAGCCTCAAAGCCTTCATCGGTCTCTCCGTCACAATCATTATCATCGCCATCACAGACCTCGGCAGGCACATTTCCGCAGGCACCGCAGGCGTTTAAGACCCCCTCGTCGATGGCACCGTCACAGTCGTCATCTAAACCATTACACGCGTCCACTGGCACCTCTCCGCAACGCCCGCAGGCATTGATAAGGCCCTCGTCGACTTGTCCGTCACAATCGTTGTCCACGTCATCGCAGATTTCACTTGGAGCCAAACCACAGCCACCACAGGCATTGAGCACACCTTCGTCGATAGAGCCGTCACAATCATCATCCCGTCCGTTACAATTGTCCTTGGCAACCGAACCACATCCACCGCAGGCATTGAGTACGCCTTCGTCACTCTCTCCATCACAGTCATCGTCCAGTCCATTACAGACCTCTGGAGCAGGCAGCTCTGCACCAATACAGGCACCAAACTGCCCCGTCGGACCGCAGTCTTGCTGGCCAATGCGGCACTGCCCACCAGCTTGTCCACAAGGCCGGACTGTTCCAGGTTCACAACAATCCGGTGCGTTCTCGTCAACGACGCCATCACAATCGTTATCGACGCCATCGCAGACATCCGCTGCCGGCTCTATGACCGGTGCATCACAGAAAAGCGAGGTCCCATCGGGAGTGCACCCGAATTGCCCATCAGTGACACAGGCCCCCCGACCGCTAGAACACTCAACCCCGAGGTCTGGCCAGCCCTCGTCGACCACAGCATCACAATCATTGTCCACGGAATCACAGGCTTCTATTGCCGCTGGGTTGATATCCGGATCATCATCATTACAGTCCGTGTCGATGCCAAACCCATCGCCGTCAGCATCCAGCACTGGAATGAAGCTGTCAGATTCGACCCGCGCATCAATGGCACCATCTCTCTGCATCATTGTGGCGTCAGCACTCACCATCGAATCGAGTGCCTGAGAATCTGATTCAGCGTCATCCGCCACGCGGATCCCGTCGTCAAGCTGACCATCTTGAGACCCATCGAGACGTCTTGCGGCCCCATCGAGAACGACGTCATTGACGTCAGCTCCGCCGTTGGATAACGCATCGGTTTGAATGGTTCCATCCGTCGACCGAATCGTGGCATCAAAGCCCGTACGGTTTGGATCGTCGAACGACAAATCAGGGTTGTCTGACGTACACGCGCCGATGAAAAGCGTGAGTACACACGCGTAGAATTGTTTCATGGCTCCCGTTCCTCCCAGTCTAGGCCCCGTGCCTAGATGCTGGATTCAGCAGCCAGGTTACGGGTCATTGTTAGAACACACCCAGCGTTTAATCAGATTCTGGTCCATGACCTGACACGCCGGTCCGCGTCAGCACTGCCGAGCATTTATTTGTGTAACGCATCCATGTAGTCACTGCACTGGGACGCATTGGAGCAGACTTTCGCGTCTTTCAACTGGCCAAGATACACGATCACGGATTTGATCTCGTCTTCTTTTAATGGACTTGGAGGCATCACGCTACCGGCTCTGAAATCCTGGGGCTTCTTGATGAATGCCAAGAGATAATCGTGAGAACGATACTCGGTGATATTTTTCGGGACATTGAGTTCAGGACCCAGTTGACCACCTTGTAAATTAACAGAATGACACGCCAAACAATAGGTTCGGAAGAGTGCCTCTCCAGCGCGATCCAAATTCTTTAGATGAGTGCCCAAACGTCTGTCGACCGATTCATTGGAAATGAATTCGATTTGAGTCAGCTGATAGGGCCACGGCCGCTTTTCATCATATGTCTCAGCGTCCCAAACCAGATAATAGGGACCCGCCGTTTGTTTCTGTTTGCCACGCGCCTTCACCGGCCAAGGCACAGGCGTGTCGCCTTGAACACGGGTCGCAAGCACCCCCCTTGCCCCTCGTATACTGTCGAGAGAAAAAGTCGTTTTGTACCCATCAAGGCAAACGAACCGCAGACTGTGTCGAGTTGGATCAAGGGTTTTGTACTTCGGAGAGAGTGCCAAGATGGCATTGAGTTCGTAGCCCTCAAAAGTCGCTTTAGCGCGCTTATAAAAAGGGTCCGAAATCGGATTTGCACGTGCAATTTTAAGGTCTTTAAAACGACCGGTTTCCTGCATCGTGCGCAGGTCAAGAGAGGCAATGACTTCATTTGAATGGGGCGTGTCGATCTTGGATTCATTGGCGGTATCCAAAACCTGCGCTGGCTGTGCCTCTGATGTCTCAATAGCCGGAGTCACGGAACTTGGTTGCGATGGGCCTAAACACCCACAGGCCAAGCAGCACATGACATAACTGATTAACTGAGTCCGCAAAGTCTCCCCTATCCCTCACACCGACGACTCTTTTTCGGCTCATGTGCATGAGTCCGTGTCGTACACCACACTCCAACAGTCTAAACGGACAATTTCAGGGGGTCAAAGGCTGTCTTGATCGGGCATGAGACAGGCGGACTCAGCTGGCGTCCGAATCCCCCAGATGGCGGCACATTCAGCCGAACACACTTTTAAATCGGTGGTTTGGCAAGACTGGTCAATCTGGTCATTCCGTCTGAGAAAGAGGGCTGGATTCATGTCTCGTCCATCGACGGTAATGTTTGGAAGCGCCGATGCACTGCAATCGCAGCCATCAACATGTTCAACCTTCTCTCCACGTGTCCCTAAAAAGCGAATGGTGAAGTTGACCATGTACGCATCGGTGTCAAAGTCTCGAAAGGACTGGGCATTATAGATTCCATGCTGACCCGCCGGTCTCATAAGTGGTAGACGAAACGCGTTAAAGCGACCATCTGGGTGAGCCCAGTTCAGCCGTAGACCACCATTTTCGGGTCGGGGAATGGGAAAAAACACTTCGCATCGACCCTTAACGCAGCGTGCGCCATCAGCGTCACATTCGGTATCGTCTGCGCAGTCCGGACCAGATCCTTTGACAGCCGCCGGGCATTTATTTTCACCGTTTCTGCCGCTCCAGTCACTGTCTCCGCACGAAAACATCGCTCGACCGTCGCTCACATTCTCAACATCAAAGATGACGTTTGGATTATTCGGGTTATCGCGGTAGCGCTGTAGTCGACCGTCTCCCTCGATGGCATAGACATCGATCAAATACTCATCGGGTGACTTTCCGTAGCGTGGATCCGGCTTGAAAATTTCTCGCCAGCCGTATTCTTTCGAGATGGATGAGTCATGCTTCCACGAACCGAGAACCCCTGAGACCCGTCCCATGGCAATGCCAGCGCTGGCCGGTACATTCTTGTCTCCAGCAGTCGGCATCATCAATACTTTGGTCTCACCGCCCTCAGTGCGGCCATTGGGATCGTATGGAAACTGAAGTGGCTCCATGAATGTATGCACGCCCCAAATGGCTGGGTCAGCTTTGCTGATACCAGACTGAGCAAGCCCAAGAAACCGCCTGAATCGAGGCGAATTCCGTGGCAGACCATACCCTTCATACAAGGCCACCAGGGGCGTCCCCTCAACATATGTGGTGCCTTGAAAGGTCGTATCTGTCTGCCATGTGTCGACACTCCCTCGGACTGTCTGAGTGTCCCCCTCATAGACGGTAATGGTGAGCGTGTCACCAAAACGCGTTGGATCTTCGGCTCGACGCGGCTCCGCTGAACCGTCTTCAAACCCCAACATAGACCGCCGGGAGACGGCGTCGATAGCATCCGCAGGGATGCCCAGTCTGATACGTCCACGGTCATTGACCCAACCCGTTACATGCTCCTCGTTGATTAGATTTTGGATCACAACACGGTCGCCCGGCTGAACACCACTCACCTGACCGATTTTCACTTTGCGAAGTCGCGCGACGTCATTGGCCATGAAACCAAAGGTCATTGTACCACCGTCACCAGCTGGGAGCCCAACACCCAGACAATCAGCGTCTGTGGCCATCCCTGCGGCTACGGGACGCTGGTGCTCATCAACCGGTAAACAACCGGCGATCAATGGACCGACAATCGGCAAGAGAACAGCCTCGGGCACACCGGACTGAGATGCTCGAGAGGCGATATCTGAGAGACCGGCACCACCTGCATTTGGGGAGACACTGTCGAGACCAGGCTCAGCCCCGGCCATGACACCGGATATGACGCCACCGAGGGAAATGCCCCACATACCAATGGTCCCATCACGTCCACCCATATCTGTTTTTCCATCACCAGTGAAATCCCCCAAATTGCTTGTCTGACCAAAGGATCTGAGAATCCGAATGAACTGGATGTACTCAACCGCAGCCTGTCGGACCATGTCGCGGGTGTGGAATAGATCCGATGTCCACATATCGCCACCCGGGTCAGGGATTCCATCGTTATTCAAATCTCGGTCTCGCCCTCGGGTAAGCAGGCCGATGAGGGGTGTCGAGTAATATTGCTCGAAAAAACCGATGCCTGCAGAGAATGTTGCGGCGGCTTCTGGATTTAAGATTAACGCGTTGCCACCGTGGCCGGGTCCATCCAACGCACAAATGGCGTAGCCCATCGAATTATGCCGACCCATGTGGCTGGCAATTTCCGCACGACTGCCACCATAACCGTGAGCATAAAGAATGGTTGGAAAGGGTTTACAGAAAGGTCGGTTTTCAGGGTTACCCGATGTACAATCGTCTGCCTCGATGGGCAGACTACACCAGAATGAAACCTTGGTGCGGCCGTACTCAATGGTGCCATTGTGGGGATCGATCTGCCACACCTCATCGTTATCAGCAGGGTAGGCTTCAGTGGCATGACCGTCCTTGTCATTCAAAAGATATGGCGCATCGAAGGTGCCGCCAAAAATACCAGACATCCCACTCAGATCGGCCTCCAATGCGCAGAGATTGGCCTCCCACTCGTCCATACCAATATTCCAATAAAGGCTGACAGCTCCGCCACCACATGCACCGTCAATCATCGTCCCCGAATACTCCAGTTCACTTAAGTCATTGAGCGGCCACAGGGTCATGGACGTCTCCGTAGGAAACTCGGTCTGGAGCTGCGAGAATGGACCGCTGCCATAGAGTCCCGCACGAATGGCCTCTATATCACCCGTCATGTCCCCGGTCGTAAAGGTCCAGGCAAAAGCGATGTCCGATAGGCCCAAATCGTATTTTGGCAGAAGCTCTGCCAAGGGTTTAAGTGCCTTTGTTTGGTTTCGAGGGTTGACCCCTGGGAACGGTGATTCAACGGGTCGATCATCCTCATCTGTGAGACGCTTGGTCAAGACAACGGCGTAGGTGCACTTCTGTTCGAGCGGCCAAATCGGCCGAAGGACCAGTGTATTGGTCTCGTACTCATAGAAATTGACCAAATTGTCAGCCACACAGCGGTCGTGCTCTGTGAGACAGGCCTGGAAACAGGTGTTGTCAGAGCATGTTTCAGCGCAGGCAAATGGCGTGTTTGAATCACAGGCGCTGGGGTCAATGAAATTGGCTCTATCGCGTACACCATCTTGGTCGATATCTTCGGCGACCTGAAGCACACCATCTCCGTTTGTGTCCGGCTCATTTAATTCCGAGTACATCAAATTATTTAAGAAACCTTGGTTGTCGAAGTCGAATAAGAGGTTTCCACCGTGTGTCGTAAAGCCATCAGGTGCATCTGGGTCCAACTGCATACGTTCGCGTTTAAACAACGTGATCGGGAACCGTCCACGACCCATGTCGAGCCCAACTTCTTCACCAAATCGACTGCAGTCAGGACTGACGTTCAACACGTAGATTGCATCATTCGTAAAGTCCGTATCCAAATGTCTTGCTTGCAGGTCCGGGATGTCTAACCTGGCATCGAAACTGACCGTAATGGGACTGTATGTGCCAAAACCATCCAGGCTATTGAATTCGGTCCTGGCACGGCGCTCGTAAGCGGTGGGGGCATTTTTGCTGACGTTGAGACGACGACCCGTAATGGAGGTGGGATCCAGACGCGTTGCCTGATCATTTGGCAGCGGTATTTCTGGTAGTGGCTTTGCGAGAACGTCGTAGATAATAACGGGTCCACCCCCGTTGACTCTCTTGCTCAAACCAACGCTTCGCTCGCCACTCAATAAACTCACCTCGCCGCAGCCAAAACCGAAAGCGACCAGTGCCAAGACATAAATCAATTTCATATTGTATCCCATTACCATTGGATGCCCGCCGAGACGCGTGTCGTATAAATCGGATCGTCGATAATTCCGGCAAATGCATCGCCCGCGTAGAAGACGCCTCCGTCCACACTGATGCGGTACCCAAGTGAACCAAGTCGATGCTCAAAGTCGATCCCAAGGTCGATCTCTTGTCCTAAGATGCGCCCACCGGGCTGGTCACCGCCCAACGAGGTATTGTAACCGCCGTTAATGGCCGACTGATATACATCGAGGGCATCAGAGGCTCGCTGAGCAAACAAATAAGCAAGTCGCAGAGACCAATTGTCAGCGGGCGTCCAAGCGAATGTTGGGTAGAGAAAGAACGCATTCCGGACAGCGCCTTGATTGACCGTATACCTCAGTCCGGATGGTGGTACATCAAGCAGTTCAGGATCGGTCACGCGATCAACTGAACGCGCCGTGACCACAGGAAGAACATGCTCGAATAAAATCAGACCAACAGTATAAGACCGATTGAAGGTAAATTGTCGAATCGTTGCGTCTTGTGGGTCGTTGTCTCCTGATGCAAAGCCCGTTTCCAAAATCGCATCTACAGACGCCCCTTGGTAACCGAATCGCAGCACGCCACCGGCCGCCAATACGTCCGAACCAGTCTCGAAGGTCTCTTCTAAGTACGGGCGTGTCGTCTCGCCAAAAATGATGGCCATCTCTGATTCTAGGAGGAGGGACGCGCCTGTCCGTAAGGGATAGACCCATTTGAGGTAGAGGTCGATGGAATTGACATCGAGTCTTGTCCGCGTCCCGTCTGGTTGTCTGGGATCAAGTCGGTCCTCCTGAAAACGCTGAGCAAATAAGAGCGAGATCACGCTTTGCTTGGCCTTCGATGAGGCCTTATCGATGAGATAGCGGACACCCAGTGTCCAACCGTACGCTCGGTCACCTTCGAGATGTTCGGCATTATCGTCCCGAAAAACATAATCACCGCCTGTAAAGAAAGTCAGGTGGTCGCCAATTTTTGCGCCATACACGCATCGTTCGACTCGATTTCCAGTCCAACTATCACCAAATAAACGCGCTGCCTTACCATCGTGAACCAGTAAACCCGTGCCCCAGTGAGCACTTTGGTGTCCGCAGCGAAACAACCCGACCGATGTGGTCCATTGAATACTCAACTGACGTGGGACCCAATAGGCTGTGCGCGCCGATTGATGTCGACCGAATTCGAGTGTGTCATCGCCGTAGTCAAGCCCGAAGTCCATCCCCGTATCAAAGGCCCGATACAACCGAAGTTCTCCCTCCGCAATCAGGCTCAGGCTCGAGGTTGGGCGAAATTGAGTGGAGAGCATGATGCGCGTACTCAGCCAACGATCGGCCGGACTGTCTACCCCCGTATCATCGGCCACGATCGGGCCCATCGTTTGATGGACGGTCTCGAGGCTAAACCGGCCTTGTAAGGCCTCGTCTGATTCAATTTCGTCAGCCATGGATAATGATGGCAGACATAACAATAGGGCGATGCAGAGTGAGTGTCGTCTTTTCATATCGTCTCGCTGTATCGGCCGACGGCGGCCTTTGAGCAGTCTCCTGGAGCTGTTGTTCAGGGTATCTCATACATTTCGGGGAACTCACGTTCGGGTGGGACCGGAGGTTTGTCCCCTTCGCAATTATCTCGGCCCAGGCACACATCGGTCCGAAAGTTCGTTCCACCTGAGGCAAAGTAATTGGCGATCATACCGGACATAAAGTCGCCGCCATCAAAGACCTCAGCAGCATAGGTCATACAATCAGTTTGGCAGTCCTCATCATCGTCCACGCATGTTACTTGGCAAGCGGCCAAGGCTTGCGCACGCTCGGTTCCGGGCAGGGCGAAGCCGTGCCATCCAGACGGATGCACAAACAAGAACATGGCACCAGATACCCCACCTGTGGGGTCTACTTCGTCTAATTTCAGTCGCAATGGCGGGTCCAATCGCGGGATGTCCCGTGACGCATAAATGTCCTCTCCCTCGCTGAAGTTTTCGACGTCATAGTGAACTGGGTTTCCATCCACATCTTCAAAACGGCCCAAAGTGTGAACAGCTTCAGCGACATAGGTATCGATGAGAATTTGGTTGGGAGGGCTGCCTGCGAAGACCGTGTTGTCATAGGCCGGATCAAAGTCGAGAAAATCCACGTAACCCGCTGCACGAGACAAACTGACACCTGAACTGGCAGGGACATTCATATCGCCCATGGTCGTGACAACGATCGTATGCGTTGATGTCTGATCACCCACGTTGGGGAAGACCATTGGTCGATCGGTGAAGTGCGGTGCAACCGAGGACGGATCCGCGGGGTCGAGAACCAACTGACCTAGGCCCATAAACCGGCGCAAGGCAGGCGATGCTCTGCGCAGGCCCAAGCCTTCGGCAAAGGCGCGCAACGGCTGTCCCTGACCAAAGGATTGTCCCTGAAAAGACACATCAAGACCCAAGGTGTCAAAAATCGAAATTGACAGGGCTGTCTCCCCTTCAGGCACGCAGTCTGTATCGCACAGACACGGAATTTCCTCGTCGAACGCAGACAGAATGATTCGGTCGTCTAAGTCAGTGGCTAACTGAAGTCGAAAGTTACCCCCATCATCGACGCGTGCACACACTCTTTCGTCATTGTCGATATTGACGGCAAGAACGATATGTCCCGGCGCCAAGTCGTCCCAATTGCCCAGGTCCAAAAGAGATCGGTCATTGAGATTCGGGACCAGCGTTTGGATGCGGGTCGTTCCAGCATCATCGTCTCGTTGACCGATGAAGATGGATGACATCAAACGGAGGACAACTGCTTCGACGACGCCGCCTTGAAATGAGCGGACACCGATATCTGTTAGTACGCCACCACCCGCGACTGGAACTGACGCCGTCAAGCCTGGCTCCGTGCCGGCCAGCATAGCGGACATAATCCCACCAAGGGACGTCCCAATCATTCCAATTGATGCGTCGGGTCCGCCCACATCTACGACACCGTCGCCATCGAAGTCTCCCGCCAATTCAGCTTCGCCATCACCGTCTAAATCAATGTTTTTTGAGAGGCCGTCGAAGGACCTCAATATACGTACAAGCTGCATATGGTCTAGATTGCATTGGCGGACGACATCGCGGGTGTGAAACAGGTAAGACGTCCAAAAGTCAGCGCCCGAATCGATGGACCCGTCTCGATTCAAATCTGCTGCTCTCGTGTCAAGGAGCACATCAATGAGTGGTGCGATACCAAAGCCCTCCAGGAGTGAGGAAGCCAGGGTCTCGACGTCTGGTTCAAGGGGAATTGGCCCATGGGAGACACAATCGATTGCGATCACGGCATTGCCTCGACGGGCCAGTTCACCCGCAAACGGAACCATCGTATCGACTCGATTTAGGGTGTAGCCATGACTGACGATGACAACACCGGCCGGTTTGCCATCTTTTCTCGGAGAGACTTCTTTACGAGGGACAGCCATCCAAAAGTGTACTTTTTCCCGTCGAGCTGATGCCGCTTTTGAATGGAGGTCTTCGGGCCATGATTGTTCATCATAGGACAAGCGAGGTGTTTCGTCTTCGCAGTCTTCGAAGGCTTGGCAGCGGTCCGCTCGACAGGCTCTTTGGGCTGGATTCCAGTCGACGCATCGCGCCTCGCAATCAAGAGCGATGGAGGGGTCTTCGCGCTGGGTTGCACAGTCATTTAAATGGCCACATAAACCAGCGCAATCCGGTGCTGGATGCGAGCTGTAATCGCGCTCAAATAACTGGGGTGAGTCAAAACTGCCCATGACGTGATAATCGATATACTGTTGGGACTCTGCCAATCGCTGAAAAAGGTCGTCTGACTCATCGAAGCTAAACAACTGTGGTCCAAATGTTTTAAACACATTGAGCCAGTTTTCCGTGTAGAGGGTGTATGGATTGGTGCTGCCTTCGAAATACGCGACATCTCTGAGTTCAGCCAGGTCAAGCTTTGCCGGAAAATCTCGGCCCAAATGCCCTTGCACGCCATGTCCGTATAACCCTTCGCGTACAGCAACCCAGCCCGATTCAACTGTCTGCGTTGTAAAACTCCAAGCGAAAGCGACGTCTGCCAGCTCCAATTCGGGACCGAGGACCTCGGGCAGGCGCTTTAGAGCCTCGGTCTGTGCGGTGTGATTGATAAACTTAAATGGCGATCCAACGGGCTGGCCATCGACGTCGAGGAGCCGTCGCGTAACCACAACGGCATATGTCGTTCGCTCACGAAGAGGCAGCATCGGGCGCACGATCAATGTCTCTGTCTCACGCTCGTAGAAGGTCATGATCGCATCAGCTCGCCCACTCAAGTCATCGGCTGCAGGCGTTAATCCTGGGAGATAATTTGGTTTATCTAGAACACCGTCCATATCGGTGTCCTCACCCGGATCCAATTGCCCATTGCCATTGACGTCTTCATCGACCTCCTCAAAGAGAAGTGTCAGTGTTTGGCCGCGCGGATCATGGGGCCCATAGATGTCGAAATCCTCGACCACGAAGGGGTAATTGCCATTACCAACATCCAGGTATTTTTTCTCGCCGAACTCTGGAGATGCGGGGTCTACATCAATCAGATAGATCACATCGTTGGTGAGGTCATAATCGATATCTCGGTGGCCAGCGAGGACGGACTCAATGCCAATGGGTCCGGTAAATGGGACGGTAATCGGCTGGTTGATGCCCCAGCCATCCAATTGATCGACTTTCTGTCGAACCCGTCTCTCGAGTGCTGTAGGCGCTAACATCGATGCATTAATCCGCCGCTTGGTCGCGGCCGTCTCATCGTAGATGGTCGCCAAATCGTTGGGCAGTGGTATCTCCGGCAAGGGGCGAGCTTCGAAGTCCATTTTAATGGTCGTCGCAGCGACTGGTGCTTCGGCCAAACCCTCGCCTGGGTCTGCTAAGCAGCCTGCCATCATACACGTGATTCCGATTATGCTCGAAGCGGTGAGAGCGCGTCTCTTTGTCACGGTCCATACTCCTGTTCGACTGATATCGGGTCCTAACTGTATCCAGACCCCACGTTTCTACGCCGCTCCCACGGCCTAAAACTACCGGACGATAGTTTAATTCCAAGCAGAATGCAACATAACCGAAATGCCTATCGGACAAAAATGCCAAATCAAAAATTAGAAAACGACGGTGATTCGGGGATCGTAATGAGGGCGCCGTAGACAAAACGAGATCGGGTCACAGAGACCGCTCATTAAAATTGTCAAGACAGCGTGTCCGACAAATCGATTGGTCTCGGACATCGATGGGTCTCCAAACCTATGAGCGCCAAAGCCGGCCGTGTGGTACGATTTTTAATCAAGCTGGTTTACGAATTGAACGACTATCGACAGACTCAACCACACCATGGGTCTGCCGCCATCTAAAAATACAGAGTAAGCGCCATTGACTGATATGCGAGGATTTTGCGAATGCCGAAACTAGAAAATGGATTGAAGGCCCTTGTCTCGTCTCTGGCAGATTCACCTCTCGAAGGCATTGAACAAAGCGTTTCAATCGAGGTTCAGACGGCGCCCAATCCCGCTGACCTCACCCCTGGTGAAGCCCTCATCGCCATTCGCAGCGCCGGTCTCAGTTGGGTGGACTTGCTCATGACGAGCGGGCAATACCAGCACATGCCAACGCTGCCGTATACACCGGGCATGGAATTCGCCGGCGATGTCATCGCAGTTGGGGCAGACTCGGATGCAATATGGCTCAATCAACCGGTATTCGTCGATTGCTTTTCTGTGGGACCACGATCTAGCGGGGCCTATCAGCATGCGGGTGGTTTTGCCTCCTATGCCGTGGTTCCGGTTTCGGTCATCAGAAAAATCCCAACCGACTGGACCTATGATCAAGCGTGCAACTTTGCTGGTAATTACGAAACCGCCTACCACTGCCTTGTCACCCGCGGCCAGCTAAAAGCCGATGAGAGTCTACTGATTCTCGGCGCATCAGGTGCAACAGGTGTCGCTGCGATTCAGGTTGCTAAATCTCTGGGCGCACGGGTTTTAGCCACAACCCGAACAGCCCATAAAGTCGAACAACTCAAACAACTGGGTGCTGACCATGTCATCTGTACACAGGGGGAATCGGACGGTGACGTCAGACGTTTTAGAGATGATGTAAAATTACTGACAGACAATCGAGGTGTTGACTGCGTCTACGACGGCGTTGGGGGACCCACGTCGCTGGAAGCAATTCGTTGCACTCGCTTCGGTGCTCGATTCCTTATCGTTGGTTGGGCATCGACCCCCGATGTAGCCAGAGGGCGCGGACGCCGAGGCGCGCCTAACGCCAACCGGATTCCAACAAACTTAATTCTCATGAAGAGCTTGGACGTGCTCGGCTGTCCAGCGGTCATTTCTACCAAACATGACCCATCGCTGCGCGCCACTCGACAAGACGATCTGCTTCTCTGGGCTGAACAAGGCCGGATCAAACCGTACATATCCCATCGCTTTCAGCTGCAAAATCTCAAAGAGGCGCTACTCGCCAAATGGACGGGTGACATCATCGGGGGATGCGCCATTCTTGCGCCGGATCTGCCTCTTAGACAGACCTAACGAAATGTGTGGAACCAGAGCGGCAATTGGGTATAGCCGTCTTCTGCTCTGGAAACAGCGGTCTCAAAGGCGGCTTTTGAGTAATAGAGCCCATGTCCTTCAGTTCCAGAACATTCCGACGGATATCCGCCCATAAAAACCTCGTTCCATCGGCCTGCAGGGTCATTGACGTAGTAGCCATTTGAGTCGAATCCCGTCACAACGATAACATGACCTGCTGTGAAATAGCCGTGAATGATCACTGGTCGCCCTGCGGCTAACTCTGCACGAAGCTCCGGCAAACTTCCATTTGTCTCGGGTGTAGCACGCACAGATAGCCCTGCGTCCGATGCCATCAAATTAAAAACATTTGCTAATCCGCCCGGACTTTGGGCCGTGAAGCGGCCGTAGGTGCGAGTAATATCATCAGGAACTCCCCTCCAGCCGTACTTGGCTAAAATCATCGCGATCGATGTATTTTGACAGGTCGCCCAACCCTGTAATTGATTACGATATTGGCAAAAATAAGGTACATGGGATCGACCAGAAGACGGAATCGAATTCGAGTCTGGTTGAGATTGGGGTTGTGCCTGCGGCGGAGCTGACGCAGGCGCCGGTTGAGAGTCTTCTTCTCCCCAAGCACCGACGGGTTCCGACGGCTGACAGTCAAACCAGACATTTCCCTGTAGGACACAGGCACATGCCCCTATATCGCAGGTGTCTTGAGGCAGTTGAGCGCCCACAGACACGGCGTATGCAGACCAAAGACACCCCACCGAACATTGATCACCAACCCTGGGCTGATTGTCGTCGACATCTTCAAACCACGTCATGGGATCAGAGTCCGGGCTTGACTGTCCGCCCGAATCGACATCGGCTACGCATGTTGAGTAGATGTTACCAAATTCAACGCAAGCGCATCGTGTGCCAGCACAATCGTGAGTGGGGCTCTGAGCCCCTAAATCGATTGCATAACTGGACCAAATACAGCCCATTGAACACGCATCACCAACATAGGAACTCGCCTGTCCAAGACGACTTTTGTCGACGAATCGTGCCCCGTTCGCCAAGGGCCCGTCCTGAATTTGATTAAAATCGTGATACGGGTCAGAACACCCCATGAACACCACCAAAAATAACGATGAGAAAGAGAGCTGCCGCATAAAAAGTCTATCCTTCCGAATTCTCTCGAGCGTGAACGCTAAGCTTTGCAATGCCTATGCCAGGAGCTCATTGAGGTGGATTTCAAATTCAACGCGGTCGAAATCGAGACCTCGAAGACTCAGTTTACTATCAGTGTGTGACGCACATGACGCACATGACGCACATGACGCTTAACTTTTGGGGAGCAACATCTCAGACCCTTGCTAAAGTGACCTGTGGGACGCGTCTAGATGACTGGCATGTAGGTGTTAAGGCCATCCATCGGCCAAGGGACTCGGGACTCAACGGGCGATGGCAGAACAGCCCCCTCGACGTGCGTCTCCTATGCCGCTGAGTTGGCCATTGAGCGACAAGGCTGTATGGACACCACCGAAAAACATATTTCGTCCTGGAAAGCGGACCAGCTTCGGAAACACTTCCGCCAAACCATCCAATAGACCATCAGAATGTTCGGCGACTTCAACATTTAACTCAAAATCGGTCTCGGATGCGTCCAGGTGTAAACGCGCTGCTGATACAGCGTCGGCTGGATTACAGTCGTACTCGATTAGATTGCAGAGCGTCATCATAATGGCATTACGGAGTCGATTCGAACCGCCACTCCCCAAGGCGATNAAATCTCCTTGACCATTGAGACCAACCGTCGGCGCCATCATTGTCGACATATGGGTGCCAGGCGGNTCACAATGAAACCCACGCGGGTTTATATCGGCNTCNCCNAGCAGATTATTGACTTCGATACCCGTACCCGGGATGACGCAACCGCACCCTTCACCATTGGTCAAGGTCATCGCCGCGACNCCGCCCTCGCTATCGATGACACTAATTTGAGTGGTCGAACCGAGATGATTATCGGGTCTTNCNATGGGCGGACGAGCNAGACATTCGCGAAGACGATTCACNTTGGNCTGAGACAATAATTCCTTGATGAATGCGGGCTCTCGTAGCCGCTCATCAAATTCNGGNGTCCGAATGTCGAGAAGAATCCGCTGGGTCAGAGCGACTTGAACNAGGTGCTCAAGAGACAAGAACCGCGTGTCATCTCCTATNCCCTCCAAGAGGCGTANGCCGAGAGCGATTAACGAGCCACCACTCGACGGTGATGGCATTGTCGATAGAGTCCAATCTCGCATTTTCACTGAGACTGGATCTGCATATTCAATCTGATAATTCGTCAAGTCTTGGGTCGTTATGAGGCCGCCCTCCGACGGTCCAAAATGGCGCGCAAAATCAGAATAGAGCCCGTGTAATTCGGCTGGATTATCGGCAATATCTTCCAAAACCGTTGCAAGGTCGGCGTTATACATTCTGTCGCCTGCCGTGGGCAGCCGCCCATCGATATGGACCAAGGCCTTGGACTCCGGGGTCCATGAAAAAATGGGCGAAATCAGTTCTAGAATGTAGGCCATTGGTGCGCCGACGACAAATCCATCTCGACCGAGACGCACAGCCGGTTCAGCGACACGATGCAAGGGCAAACGGCCCCATTTTTTATGAATGTCGATCAATCCAGGGAGCGCCAGTCCAAGAGCTGCTGCCCCTCGTCCGACTTTGAAACTTTGAGTCGTCACCCCAAAATCAATGGTCTCTTCACCAAAATCCAATTGGTTGGGCTTAGGCCCACCAAGGCCTGGTGTCCGCCCAAAGAATTCCACCGCCCGAGTCGTTCCCGCAGCGGTTCTCGCTAACATAACCCCGCCCCCAAGTGGTCCACAGAGGGCGACCTCGCAGATAAATGCGGCAAAACCTGATGCAACAACAGCATCGAAGGCATTACCCCCTTGTTCTAAGATGATCTGGCCTGCTTGGGCTGTCTGGGCGTCGCCCGCAGAGACGACGCCTTTCGATTGGGGGCTTGATAGGTGTTCCATTGCGTTGGATGATAGCAATACTTCGCCTTGAAGTGGACCTTTGCTGAACAAAAACTTAGGGAGTTGTCAGTTTATGGACGTCAACGTTGCCAATTATGAGCGAATCGTCTTCTTCACTGGTGCTGGTATGTCCGCTGAAAGTGGCGTTCCAACCTATAGAGGCGCCGGTGGGATCTGGAAAGAGTACGACTACTTGACCTACGCATGCCAGGATGCCTTCGATCGTGACCCCAGCGCAGTTTGGGACTTTCACAATTACCGGCGCGAACTCGTGGGCCAGTGCCAACCGAATTTGGGTCATAAGTTGATCGCGGCATGCGAAAAAAATTATCCTGCTATGACAATTGTGACGCAGAACATTGATGGCCTACACCAACTGGCGGGTTCAAACTCGGTCATCGAACTCCACGGCAGTCTTTGGCGAGTGCGAGATGAACGGATCGGCGTGCGGAAGACAACCCGGGACAGTCCCTTTGACGCGCAGCAATCAAATGGTTCATTTTGGCGACCCGATATCGTTTGGTTTGGAGACATGCTTGACGAGGCGGTGCTCAGCGATGCCGTACGGGTGATCTCAAACTGCGATCTTTTCGTGAGCATTGGGACATCGGCCGTGGTCTATCCCGCCGCACAACTGCCGCTGCTCGCCAAAGATGCGGGCGCGCTCTGCATCGAAATTAACCCTGAGGAGACGCCATTATCCAGCCTATACGATCTGACACTGCGTACGGCAGCCAGCACGGCCCTCGAACAGCTCTGCTCATGAATTCTGAGGGTGATGAACGGGCTTAACTAGGCGACGTTCGGTGTATAAACCAACGCCTTCAGAGAACAGGTCTGAAAAAATAAGGGCGTTTTTTAAGTGGATTTTGAATGACAGACACCAATTCAGAAACAGCCGAGCGCGCAGATGAAATCGACCCTGTCGAACTCCAAATAAACTGCGGTGAACAGCGCCTGCATATCCTTCGCTGGGGAGATGGCGCCAGACACATCGTTCTCTTGCACGGATTTCCTGATAATGCCTGGTCAATGGACGCCATGGCCAATGGGCTTGCGACCCTTGGTTGTACAGTTTGGGCACCTTTTCTAAGGGGGTATGCACCATCAGACTTTGCCTGGGATGATCGCTATGATCTGTCTGTGTTGGCCACCGACATCATTCACTTACTCGCTGAGATCGAAGCCCGTGATTGCACTCTTGTTGGCCACGATTGGGGGGCTGTCGTGGCCTATGCGGTCAGTGCCCTCGGCTGCGAACGGGTCTCTCAAGTGATTGCCCTGTCTGTCCCGCCCGTCCCCATTTTCCTGAAGTCAACCCTACCCGTATCGGCGCAACTCTATCGAAGCCGATACATGCTCTTTTTCCAAGCCAAGTACTGTGCTGATTGGTTCATTCGCAGACGTGGTCTTCGACTCATCGAGGACCTTTGGCACCGATGGAGTCCCAGCTGGACGCCACCCAGACCCCGCATCGAGCAGGTGAAAGAAGCCTTTCAAGACGCGGGTCGATTAGAGGCGGCGCTCGCGTATTACCGCCATAATGTCCCCTTGCTCCGTCCCCATGGAAAAGCGACTTGGATCCTTATGAATAAGCCGCCTCAACATGCCATCAGCTGCCTGGTGGGAACAGATGACCAGTGTATTCATCATTCCCTATTCGATTCGGTCACCCATCCGGTCATTAGACTTGAGTCGGTGGGTCATTTTCTGCCGCTAGAGGCACCTGATGCCGTGGTCGAATACATAATCAGTACTTGAATGAAATTGAACTCTGCCCTAAGAACCAGAGTCAAAGGAGACCTTATGAATCTTATACGACCAATCATTGTTTTGCTGAGTGTATGGATCTGCATCGGATGCGAACCAGATGACGACTTTCTGGCTGGAACTGACGCAACCTTTGAGCTGGACATTTCCTTCAACGATGCTGGCACAGAATCTGGTCAGGACGATTCGGGTACCGTTATGATGTCGGGCTGTATGAACGACGAAGACTGCGGCGATCCGAGTCTGATTTGTTTGACGAGTGATGATGGTCTTGGCGGTGTCTGTGCCGAATGCTTGGACAATACCTATTGCCCTATGGAACGCCCATATTGTGGCATAGACAGCCTCTGCAGTGCCGAATCACAGGATATATGCCGAGACCCACTGGATTGCCAAAATCCGAATCGAGCACAGTGCTTGGTTCTGGGAGACAGTCAAATTGGAAGCTGCGTCGAATGTCGAGACGATGATGAATGCGTCCAGCCAAGACCTTTTTGTGGCAGTACGGGCATGTGCGTGGCCAGCCAAAACGAGATTGCCTGCGATGAAGCAATGGATGAATGTGGCCTATTGCGTACCTGCATCGATGGGGCGTGTGTAGAACGCTGAAGCTGATCTGACCCATGTTGAAGCCCAAATACCCAGACTCGCTCCCAATCCCGGGGCAAGAGCCTAAGACCATACATCGTGATGACGATCTATGGGTGGTCGAAAAACCTGTAGGTTGGCTCACCCATCCCGATGGGCAAAGTCGACGGCCAAGTGTCACGGAATGGTGTGCACTGCCAGTCGGAGTTCATCAGCGACTCGACATCGACACCACCGGGTTATTGATTTTGTCGACCAGCACCAAGGGGGCAAAAACCCTCCAAGAGGCATTGGAGCGGCGGATCCTAAAGAAACGCTATCTGGCCGTTGTTGATCATTGGCGATTGCCCAAGAGCGGTTCCATAGACAGCCCGATGCCTGACCAGGCAAAAAAGACAGCACTCACAATGTATCGGGTCCTTTCGCGCTCAGCAGCTGGGGTGATTTTAGAATGCCAGCCTGTCACTGGCCGACGGCACCAAATCCGGATTCATCTCGCCAGCAATGGTCATCCCATTCGAGGAGATGGACGATACGGAGATCCGCTGGATCGGCGAGCGCCAAGAACGTTGTTACATTGCCATTCATTGCAACTCCCCAACGGACCCGAGTGGGTGAGCCCACCGCCACCCGACTTCGCTCACGCGCACCAAGACGCTCCAAGCGCGTTGAGACGTGATTTGATAACAGATTCAGACACCACCTGCTTTAGAGAAGTTCACGGCGCAGCCGATGGCCAGCCTGGGTGGTATGTTGACCGCTTCGATGATTTTCTATGGATTCAACAAGATGCCGATGCCAAGCCGGGTTCTTTAGGTCAATCAAAAGGTGTCTATCTGACTCAGGGTAGAAAAGACAGATCTCACGGCGGCCAAGCCAAGCCGACCTTGATCAGCGGCTCTCCTGCACCGACAACCATCCAAGTTATGGAACATGGCGTCCCTTACTGTGTCACTCTAGGACGTCAACTATCGACAGGACTCTTCCTTGATCAGCGCCCTCAGCGGGCTTGGCTCGCGGAAAATGCAAAAGGAATGCGTGTATTGAACACCTTTGGACATGCAGGCGCTTTCAGCATCGCGGCTGCAGTCGGCGGCGCCGAGACAGTGAGCATCGATCTATCAAAATTCTGGACGGGCTTTATCCCCGAACAAATGGCCCATTTGGGCATTAATACCGACCGACACGACTGGATCTACGGAGACGTTTTCCAATGGCTACCCAAATTGGCAAAGCGCGGTGACCGTTTCGATCTTATAATTCTTGATCCACCCAGCACAAGTGTTGGCTCTAAGAAAAAACGGTGGTCGGCTCGCCATGACTACCCAGAATTGGTTCGGCTCGCAACTGAGCTACTCGCACCGAATGGACGACTTTGGACGTCGACCAATCACCGCGGTCTCAAACCACTACAGTTTGCAAGGTTGGTCCAGAAAGGCGCACCAGGTCTACAATTAGAAAGAGTGTGTCCGCCTGCGGTTGACTTCCCGTGTGCAGGGCCCCCAAATCAAAAGACATTGGTTTGGAGATGGCCGCACGAACGGAGCTAGGTTAGACTGTTAATTATGTCACAGAAAATCCCAATTCAAGCAAAGCTCTTACTGGCAATATTCATGGTTATCGCAACGTCGATCGGCCTCTATAAATGGAGTGAGTTCAAACGTGTCGAAGCCATGAAAGAGCGCGAGCAAAGTCCAAAAGCGAGAGTTGATAGAGCTCTTGAGCGGGCGCAGCGAGCAACCATCAACAAACAATTTCGACAGGCCGAGACTGAATACAAAACCGCCTACAGCGCCATTGTAGACGCGATTGGCGAACGTCCGGACAGCATTAAACTCAAACGCAGCAAGCTCGTCATTCTGAAACAATTGAGCCATTGGACAAAGCATCGCAAAGATTTTCAAGCGGCCTACAGATGGTCTGATGAGGCAGTCAAACTGGCAACGATGCTTTTGGAATCGCGACCAACAGACACTCGAGCGCGGCGCGACCGCATCTCAACTGCTGTGGCCTATGCTGAGGCTGGCCCCTTAGCTGAACCGGACGCCAGGGCCATTTTAAAATCGGCGATCGAATCTGTTTCAAAAACAACGGAAACCGTTCCCCCGTCAGCGAGCGTACGAGAAATGCTCGCACGCGGCTGGTTGCAAGTGGCCAAAGCTGCGGCGGTCGAAGACGATTACAACGCATCCTTTGAAGCCAGTCGAAAGGGGCTGAAGTGGTCACGGAGTGGAACGACGGCGGATGAGCAGAATCGACGCCTTAATTCATTGCCCTATCAAATCGCTGATTCAGCTGCCCAACTGGCGCGTGAAAAAAGTGATGTCAAACATCAAATAGAATTCGAAAAAGAAGCTCTGGTCGCGCTGGCAGTGAGCGCACGCTTGGATGAAAAAAACCCATCGATCCAAGGTATGCTGGCAGCGAGACGGGCGCGATTGGCGGATGTGTTCCAAAAGAAAGGCGATTTAGATCGCTCTAAGCGCCTCCACAAACTCGCCGTCGGTACACTCGCGGATGCGGTTAGCCAATACCCGAAGCGCAAAAAATTAAGACTATCATGGGTCCGCGCACTCAATCACCAAGGTGCGTTTTACTCGGATCTTAAAAAGAATAAACGAGCTCTAGCAGCATACGAATCGGCCTATAATGCGGCTGATTCACTGATGGGAAAAGGCCGTCGGGCCAAACTCATCTCTATGGGTAACTATGCTCAACTACTTGGCCGTTTGGACCGAACTCTCGACGCTCGAAAGATTGCTGAAGAGGCCTATAAGTTTGCAAATACATTGTCTGACGAATCGTCAAAGACGTGGTCTTTGCGACTCGATGTTGTCAGTGCTGGCCTGCGTTTAGCGAGATTACTTAGGGCCACACCGCGCCCGGATAAGACCCGTGCCTTAGGGATCGCAAAAAATGAATATAATATCCTTGTCTCGCGCGTCGAATTGAAGACCAAAAAAGCTCGAAAGTTAAAGGCGGCCCTCCAAAGTTTAATCCAAGAGTTAAGACGACGATGAGTCGACGGATCTACCAGTCAAAAGACTCGTATCGACGGGTACCGAGCCAGATCTTAAGCGCCCTCGATTCCATATACGGACCGCTGTGCGACGCGCACCAAGTTGCCAAAGTGTCTCAGGGCCTAGAAAAGCTACACCGGGGACTCACGCGGGACCGAAAACGATTTATCAAATCCAGATACTTAAAGGATAAAGACGTCTCGCTCGCGTACTCAACCTACATGGTTTGTGCTCAAGCACCCAAGCTGGACGCCATCGTTGACCGTCTGGGCCCACTGCCAACTTTGAACCGCCCATTACGTGTTCTCGAACTCGGCTGTGGCCCGGGAACGGGCATTGCATCTCTAGGCTGTCTCGCGGCCACCCAAGGCATTGAGATTGAGCATACGGCGACTGATCGTGTGCCCGAAGCGCTCGAAGCTGCACAGCGTCTAGCAGATGCGCTGAAGTTCAGTCATGTGGACTATAAGCTCGTGGATTTGTCCCGTGGGATCGCCCGCCAACTGGACGACCCACCTCCCTTTGATCTGGTCCTCTGCATGAACGTACTCAACGAACTAAACGCCGATCGGCTTCGGCTGATGTCTCGGGAACTCAAGCATCTCCTCACACCTGAAGGGCAAATCTTGGTCATCGAGCCAGCAGCCCAAGTCCCCAGTCGCCATGTGATTCAATTTCGTGATGCATGTGTCGAGCAAGGCTGGCACGTCGCCGCCCCTTGCCCTCACGATGAGGCCTGTCCCATGTTAGACGATGAAAAAGATTGGTGCCATGACACGTGGGGCTTTGAGAGGCCTGAATTCATGGAGCTTGTCGATGTTCGGGTGGGGACACGACGGGAAACACTCAAGGCGACATGGTTCCTTTTCAAAAAGGCTGAAATCCGACCAGCCCAAACGCTGATCCCTGCGCGTATCATCAGTGAACAGTTCAAAGAAAAAGGGCGAATTCACGCAAAGGTCTGTACCGACGCTGGACTCAAAACCCTTGAATTACAAAAACGTGATCGCACTCCAGGCAATCGAGCATTCTCCAAAGTCTACCGCTACGATTTGATCGCCTACTCAAACAGTTCAGTCATTGGTCGAAGAGAACGGCTCAATAAGGACAGCCTGTGTGAATTCTTAGCCGAAGATGGGACGCTATCAGAGACGGCTGCGGACCCAGACGACCACACCTCGTGACAATGAAAATCACCTTTGGCATGAGTCTAATGACTTATGCATTTTGCCTTTTAGGGTGCGAACAGGGGCCGGGTGTCTCTCGTGCTTGGCTCGCCGCAGAAGTGGGGCTCGAAGAATTAAAGCAAAGAGTCGTCAGAGACAGTCTTGTCTACAACGAGGGCCTATCAGCGGACCTCCTGGTATTTAAAACCCTCTCAAAAACACGGTTTACCCCGGATTACATCGCTGAGTTCATTGTCGTCGATGAGACAACACGAAAGGCAACCTTCGCAGCCAAATACGATGGTTGGCCACTTGAAATAGGCATTGAGATTAGACGAACAGCCAAAGGCTGGTCGATCGCGGAGTTTACGAATCGGCAGGCCATCAGAAACAGCTTGAGTCTTCTCAGCGAATCCGGCCTTCCAAACGTGACCGCAGGCACACCTTGGGCCGGCGGACTCATGGGTCGCGATGACCAAGGCCGACCCAATTCCGCTGTTTTGATCCGAGCCGATGGCGACGCCATATCCATCGATGGCCGCCCATTTCGGCCGTATTTACAGAACGAGGCGATCGAGATCATTAAAACAGAGATTTCGGCGAGACGCCGAGCCGCAACGGAGGCCTTTTCGACCTACAGACCCCACACCGCAATCGCCCTAGCCAGCCACACACCCGTACAGGTCTTGCAGGAACTTGTGACCTGGTCCACTCAGGCTGGAGCCGAGAGTATCCAACTGCTCGCACGGTCTGAAAATGGCCCTGTATGGCTGCCCTTGGCCGTCATTGCCTTAGGTGAGCAGAGCGAGTCAAACTGGCGCCTATCACTGTCACCTAAAGTACTCTATTTACAGGATTATACCCATTCGAAGCCTGTGCAGATCGGGGGATCTCTAAGCCAAGTTAGACCCCTACTCAATGCTCTGGATGTTGATGGATCAAACGGAGGGATGCGCAAGGGGCTTATCATCGACATGAAGGATCAGCTCGATTATAGAAGTTTCATCGATTGGCTGGCACATCTCCATCGCCAGCGACCTGCTCTACGCATCGGTTTAGCGGTGCAGGCACGATGAATCGTTGGACGATAATAGTCGCTATTCTGGCTCTGCTCGGATGTTCAAATCCGATGGATAATAGCCAACATGAAGACGTGTTTGAACGCATTGCTGATGTCGTCTATAAAGCAGCAAAATCGCCAAGAGAGACCCGTTCAAAATGGTTCATTCCGGAGCTTGATGCAGCGAGTTTTCCAATTGGGCTTGAAAGCGTTTGGCGCGATCCCAGACTGATTCGCTTACGACGAATTGACGATCGTATGGTCGGGGACTTTACAGTCTCCGGAAATGGGCAATTCATCATAACCATCTGGTGTGAAAAACAGGCGCTTGACTGGATGATCGCCGGATGGGAGCCGAGCCTCAGACCGATTGTCGATATGGACCATGACCGAAGTCGTCTATCCACAATGCCAAAACGGTTTTCTGCGCCGATTCTGAGAGACAGTCCACCTGCTCGGCGGATTACCATTGCACGGAGAGCCGCTCGGCCCCTTGGTTCGGCTGATAGACAAACCCCAAACCAGATCATTGCAGATGTCCGGGCACTCGACTTCAGTAAAGGATGCAAACAGTCACGCCTAAAACGCTGGCTTACCCGAAGTGAGCTTTTCAAAAATTGCCACCGTGAATTCGGGCTGATTAATCAAGACACTGGCCGCCTTTTGTTCTCTGTTGATACGAGCCCTCCAACCCCGCGAATCACTCTGGACGAATCCATGTTCAGACACAGTGGACCGAGAGACTGCATCATGCAACGGATGAAAGCACTCAGACCGCTGAAACGTGGATGTCAATTTTCGCTCCGGCTCGTCTATCGAAGTCCGTAGAGACGGCTCACTTTAAACTTGAAAGTTTGATTGAGACGGTGCGCGAGCGTGACCCATTGAGGACGCGCACTTGAAGGACATCGCCCGGACGATATTTTTCCAGGCTTGCGATGAGATCGTCCTCCGTTCGAATTCGAACGTCATCAACCTGTACGATGACATCGCCCAATCTCAAACGGCCCTGCCTATCATAGCGTGTCGATTGGAGCCCCGCGCTGTCCGCCGGCCCTCCGCGGTCCAGGGTCCAAACAAGAACCCCCTCGACACGTAAGCGGCGTGCGATGTGGCGGGGTGCCAAGCGAAGGCCGAGCGTTGGCCGTCGAATTCGACCGTAGGCGATCAGATCTGGGATGGCGCGTTTGATGGTATTTACAGGCACCGCAAAACCAACGCCCGCACTCGCCCCACTGGGACTCCTAATCGCTGTATTGATCCCGATCAATCGACCGCGAATGTCCAGTAGCGGACCGCCTGAATTACCTGGATTAATCGCCGCATCAGTCTGTATCACGTCCGCAATCTCTGTCCCAACCAGAGATTCGATGGACCGCCCGAGAGCGCTGACAACACCCGTTGTCAGCGATTGGTCCAGCCCAAATGGGTTGCCAATCGCCAAGACCAGTTGACCGACCTTCAGACCCAATGACTGCCCTAATTCGATAGGTCTGGTTTCGTTGGGCTTCGGTTTGATTCGCAGGACGGCTAAATCCATGGACGGGGCTGCGCCAACTAGCCGCGCGACATACGTTGATTGGTCATTGGTGGTCACCTGAATGGCATCGGCATCAACAATCACGTGCAGATTCGTCACGATATGCCCTGACTTATCCCAAAAAAAGCCGGTCCCTGATCCACGCTCAATGGCGTTGATATTCATGTTTAGAAAGGCACGTTCAACTTGAATCGCTTTGACCGAAACAACCGAGGGTGCAGCATCGGAAAAAACCTTGACGAGGCGTTCGCCTCCGCCAACATCTGGCACAGCCATTCGATTGGATATCCATAAGACGAGCAGAGCCGCAAGTGCTCCACTTACGCCCCCCATAAAGAGTGTCTTAATCGCCCGATTTGACATGGGAAGATGCCTACCCTTCTAAAAACCGAGCGACTGGACTCAGAGCGGGTACACGGCCGCAGACGACCTTAAGGCAAACCATGATTGGTACAGCTAAGATCATGCCGATTGGACCCCATAAAACACCCCAAACCATGACTGATAAAAAAACCACCAAAGGAGATACACGAACTGCATTTCCGACGTAGCGAGGGTCGAGAACAGCACCAATAAAGCCGTTTAAAATCACGAGTCCAAGGGCCACACCTAAAACGGAGAAACCTGAATGTGATGGATCGATAGATGCCAGTAAAATCGGGGGAATCGAAGCAACAAATGCGCCTACGGTTGGAATAAAATTTAGCGGAAAAGCGATGAGACCCCAAAAGGGCGCAAAGTCGACATCAACTAACTCCAAAAATATCCAAACGGCGAGGGCTGTAATCGCGCTGATAAACGTCTTTGCCACAACATAGCGTCTGACATCACTAGATATCCCTTCAAGGTCGTCTGCAAGATTTTCACTCCGACCGAAAATGGACACAAACTTTTCCCGAATCCGTCCGATCTCAAGCAACATGAATGCACTGAAGACCAGGGCCAAAAGGAACGTACCCAGTGCTGTCGTCACAGCCTGAATGCCGCGCTGAATATAGTCTGCGCTCTTATTCAAGACGCCCGGGACAACATTCTGGGAAATTTCTTTACGAATAGCCTCACGCCGATCGGGCGACCCAACACGAGTCAACGCACCGTCGATAGCCTGGCCTAATTGATGAACAATCTGATCTTGATACTTGGGCAATTGTTCGCTCAATGGACCGGCTGTGGACAGAAAAATTGTGATCAGTGCCATCACCGGCAACATAGCCACCAGCTCGGATACGGTAATCGCCAAGCCGGCGGGAACCTTGCGGCTGATGAGTTCTTCTGAAATGGGTCGAAGCAGAAAAGCCAAAAATATCGCAAGAACGAAAGGGATCAGCACGGTCTTCAGAGTCACCAAAATGACCCCGACCAAAACAAAGACGAGTAACCGACTCGACAGCCGAATGGCCAATTGCGTCCCTGGATTGAAGCCGGCTGAAGTCGATTTTTTATCGTCTATTTCTGGGTTGTCAGACATCCGATTCAACCTGATAAAAACGGGCGTAGACGAAGGTTACACCGCACATCTTTCACGTTATCACAAAATCTATGCACACCCGAATTTACTGTAAAAACAGCCCATTAACGAGGATGCAGGCGCGGGTCGAGCCCGTACGAAGCCCTTAAAAAACACGTCCAGGGGACCCATTCAAGTGTGGTAAATCAATTAAAACCAAACTAATTAGACGAACGAGCATTCATTGAAAAACTCATATTTACAGATACTTATAAGCTAAAACATGGTGCAGATTGAAATCTAAGGGCTAATTCAAGAGATCTTGCGGGTTTAGATCGGTATACTAGCAGTATAACGATGCACATAAGACGTGGATCGCGGCACAGACACGGAGTCAAGCAGATGCCAGGAATTAATCAACTCGGCGGCGCTCTCACGGCGACCGCGGCACCGATGCCAGAACAAAACGGGACGGAGAATCGAGGAGCAAATCCGCAATCCGCGTCAGGTTTGCAGATTGCACCGAATGATGGAGTAACAGGCGTCGCCGTGGCACGTGAGCCGAAAACAGACAACAACAATTCGGAACGTCGTGACTTCGCCGCTCTGGCCAAAGGGCGCGGATCAAAGCGCGATCCGAAAACGGGTGATATGGTCAATCTGAATCGCAGAGCGGAGACCCGGGCGACAGACGCGGATGAAGAGGACGCGTCTCGAGCGAAATCCAATGAAGGGCGGGCCAAGTTAAAGCGGCGCCTCAATGACCTCTTTGCTCCGGCCCCGCGCGTCAACGCAAAAGCTGATCAGATTAGAGCAAGTGAAGCAAAGGCGCAATCCATCGCAGCGGCGGCGGCCGAGGTTCGTGAGCGCGTCGCTGGCGCGATCGAAGAGCAAACAACCCCCGCCGACAACTAAGCGGGCCCTACACCATCACCCACAATGAGGCCGTCGCGTCCGTATTGAATCCGTTTGAACGCAACCGTTGAGGGTTATCCCTGATCGATGCTAGTATCCGGGTCCTGCTGTGGGGGATAGAGCATGCGAATTCAGATTACAAACGGGCTATGGCTCGTCGCCTATATCGCAGTGAGCGCAGGTTGTAGCGATCCTGAACAAGACTCAGTCATTGCTTTTTTACCCGCTCAGGATGGGTTTCAAACGCCAGAGGAAATGGATTTAGGTCCGACTGTGAGCGATGGGTTTGAAATGCCACAAGATGGGGCAAACAGCCGTCTCGATTTGGGACCCATTGAGGATGCTGAAGTCGCGCCGGCACCCATGCCAGAGCCAGATGCTATGGATATGGATCTGCCACCCGATCCAATGCTCAATGCAGGCTGGATTGGCGGTCCTTGTCAGCAAGATTCGGATTGCACGTACTCGGAGTCTTTCTGTCTGACCGACGCCGATGGATACCCACGGGGCCACTGTAGTCTTGATTGCGAACGCATCTGTCCGGACCGTGATGATATGCCAGTCACCTTCTGCATTGGCGACGTTGTGGCCGGTGGAGGCGCCTGCGTTCAACGCTGTGACTATGACGCCTTTGGACGCACGGGCTGTCGCCCTGGATATCGATGTCAAACGCGGAGACGATATAACGAGACATCCGTCGGCCGAGGCGTCTGCGTCCCAGGCGAGGATGAGATGCTGCCCACACCGATGATGAGTGAATGTATGGATCAATTGACAGCGCTTGGCGTTAATTTTGATCAGCTTGCCCCCATATCAGATGTGGTTGATGGCGCACCACACCTCATGTGTGTCGTAAATGAAAATGTGCGTGTCCAAAGCCCAGTCAACGGCATTACATTTCATTATGATGATCGCGCAGCAGGCCCTCTACCTATGTCCTGCGATCTGGCCTTGGCCGTTCATGCGTTGACTCAATTGCTCGCCGAGTATGACATCGTCCAAGTCGGACATATCGGGACCTACTCATGTCGCGGGATCCGATCCGATAATGGCACCATCAATCAGCTCAGTCAGCATGGATTATCCAGAGCGATCGACCTGCTGTGGTTTCGAAACTCGGAGGGCGTCGAATTCAACGTATACGACCATTGGGAACATGGCGTGACCCGTAATTTTCGAACACGTGAAGGTGAATTTCTCTACGAATTGGGCCAAGAGATGTGGAGACGACGCATTTTTAATATCGTGCTTACACCCGAATTTAATGCGGCGCATGACAATCATTTTCATTGCGATCTGACGGAAGGTGCCCATTACATTGGTCACCACGGTCAAAGCCCAGGGTGCGGCAACCACTAAACTGCCTGCGCCCGCTGACAGAGCGTGCGGCACATTTTGAGTCATCTGTTCGGGTTGTGTTTCTAGAGTTAAAAGGGATTTTAAGATTATGGGCCGAATCTACGATGATATAACCCAAACCATAGGACACACGCCGTTAATCCGACTCAATCGATTGACCCAAGATCTCGATGCAACCGTCTTAGTCAAGTGCGAATTCTTCAATCCCCTAAGCAGTATTAAAGACCGTATTGGGCTTGCTATGATCGAGCGGGCCGAAGCCAGCGGTCGTCTCAATGCCGGATCCGTACTCATTGAACCAACCAGCGGAAATACTGGAATCGCTCTCGCTTTTGTCTGCGCAGTCAAGGGGTATAAGTTAATCTTAACGATGCCGGAAAGCATGTCAGAAGAACGACGCGCTTTATTGAAGGGGCTCGGTGCAGATCTGGAATTGACGCCTGCCGCTGCGGGCATGCAAGGCGCCGTCACCCGCGCATATGAATTAGCAAAGAAAATCCCTGGGTCTCTGGTTCTTCAGCAATTCAAGAATGCCGCAGGTCCAGCAGCCCATGAAAATTCGACAGCTGTCGAAATATGGAATGATTGCGACGGCCATATCGATGCATTCGTGTCTGGTGTGGGCACGGGTGGAACCATCACTGGGACCGGGCGCGCGTTGAAGATACGGCGTGCGTCGATTCACGTCGTGGGGGTTGAACCAGCCACCAGCCAAGTCATCAGTGGTCGACGACCTGGCCCCCACAACATTCAGGGGATTGGAGCTGGCTTTATACCGGATAATCTCGATAAATCGGTGCTTGATGAAGTCATAGCAATTACGGACGAAGACGCCTACGAGACAGCTAGAAAAATGGCAAAACTAGAGGGCATACCAGCTGGCATTTCGTCTGGTGCTACATGCTGTGCAGCTTTGAAACTGGCACGTCGAAAAGACTTTGCTGGAAAAACCATCGTCGCCATCGTTGCATCTGCCGCTGAGCGATACCTGTCAACCCCACTCTACCGCGATCTCATAAATTGACCTGTCTTGATGAGGCGTGTTGCAGAATAATCTAGACACTACAAAATAGATGCGTTCTGGCGATGCGATAGCTCGCTGCACGGCAGAAACCGACCACATCGCCATCTTCTCCGAGCACGTGGACGACCAGCCGGTTTTGTTCTAACGCGATTGTCTCATAGGCATCATTCACATCTTTGGCGCTGATGACTGGATTCCACAATATCAGGCAGTCACATCCTTCAATACGACTGCCGACCCGCCCGACGTTAAGCTCTTCATCATCCCCAATCAGGCGCAGATCAATAGGCTGACCTTCGGCCAATTCCCTGAGACGAGAGCGGGTTTCTTCCCGGCCACCAATGACAAGAAAACGTCGGACACCGGCACGCTCTCCTTCGACAGCCAGCTGAGCGAACCAGCGTTTATCATGGTGACCACTGCACCAGACACAATTGGAATCTACCTCGACACCAATGGGATATTTCGAATGAAGACTGGCGACCTTCCGACAAATTGGATGACTACACGTAGACGCCAGCTGGTCTTTGAACAGGTCATTGAGAATCGACGGTTCAACTTGACGAATCGCCTTAATGAGACTTGCGGCCGTGGGTTCTTGGGCAAGCATCGCTCTCAAGGCTCTGGTCTGCAATGACAAGGTGTCAAGCCCGTTTCCACGAAAGATCGCGCCGAGATCATCGCCCTCATGTGCCGCCCGCTCCAATTTGAGCGCGCGCGTTCGCCAGGCGATCTCCCGCTCCCGCGCCGTATTCAAATCATCGAGTACGCTATCGTGTTCGGAGACCAATGATTCATTTTCGTCTATCATCGAATGGGCATCGGCCAGCTCAGACTGTAACTCTGCACAAGTTTGCTCCAAAGTTTGCCACTCCTGATTGGCCTGTTCTAAGTTTTGCTTGAGCTGAGTTCTCTCCAAAAGTAATGCATCCATCTGAGTCTTCAAGCTCTCGACTTGAGACAAAGTCTGCCCCTGCTTCGCAGCCTCTGACTGAGCACGTTCTAGTAAGCGTTCAAGTCCGGCGACTTTGGCCCGCTCGACATTCAGTTCCTGTACGCGCTGGTCGCTTGCGAGCCGAGCCAGCTCATCTTCTACGACTCTGGATGATTTTGACTGACCCACCATTGACTGTGTCTCAGGCTGGAAAAGTGCGTTCATCTGCATCGTCGGATCATCGGCGAGCGTTGCCTGCATGTTCTGAGAGAAGTCGCGCCTCGGCTGACGACCGCGAGGCGCCGAATCATCCGGTGGTAAATGGTCATCGAGTAGCTCTGCAAGACTGACGCTCAAGGATTCATCTGGCGTGTCGGGCCCCGTCTCATGCAGGGCAGGCGCCTTCGAATAAGATTGAGCGCTTGGCTTTGCAGCCATGTGACGCGAGGCATCCAATCGGCCGGAGCGGGCTCGACCTCGTAGCGCCTTTCGCGCTGCCTGAGCAACGTCTGCACGGATCATGTCAGCCCGCCGAACATTCGGATATCCATTGGACCGCAACCAGTCTAAGACCGGCTGCTCATGTAACCCCAGTTCAGCGGCCAATTTATAGGCCTTTGTCTTCACTCAGCAACCAAAATCTGTTTACACATACATCATAAGCCGCAAGTCGCATCTTGTCACGCCAACGACTCTTTTTTGTACTTAATGCCCGCCGACCCGGCTTAATAAGGTGGTGGATTGCTGTCCCAACAAGAAGACGTCTCCTGAATCAAGAATCTTGAAGCGGGTGGCCTGACCGGAGTCACCGATGGCCATGACCTGCAGATCGTCACCGATACGCCAAATGACACTCTGGTCCAAGACGAGCCATCGCCCGTCTTCAAAGCGCCGATGTGCAATGGCGTCCCCAACCAAAGCGTGGTCAGAACTCAACCACTGCCATTGCGTTGACCCGCTCGATTTCCAGGCTAAACGCCCACCGGCGGTGCGTAGACTCAAGGTATCGCCAACTGAATCAATGGCGACGATTCTCTCCTCTGAATCAAGCTCGACCGGAGTCCAATTTTGACCGTGGTCTACCGTCGTCATTAACTGCCCCCCATCGAGGTTCATCAAGATCAAACTCGCAGACTCTGATGACCAAACCCCCTGCGTGGCAGAGGCGCTCCAGGGGAGTGGTAAAACACGCCATCGGTCGTCAGCATGACGCCAGCTGAGAACATGTCCGTCGTCGCAACCCATAAAATGCGTCGTCGCCTGTCCGGCCAGCCAATCCACTGTGCATCCATTATCTGTCGATTGGAGAGACCAAGTTGAACCACCATCGATACTCGTTCCGACCAACCCGGCGCCAGCCGCGATCAGTCGTTCGTCTTCCAAATGTAGAAGATGCGTGAAAGGCAAGGAATGACTCGGTCCTGCTGGATACCAATTGACTCCGCGATCATGGGATCGATAAACGCCTCCGAAAACGCCAAGACCTAAATATTCAAATTGAGAGATGGCGACCACGTCCTGCATCGGTTGGTCAAGACCCAGGCGATAAATGCCGCGCTCATGGGGTGCCACTGCGATGCCTCGGGTCGTGCTCAGTATGAAGTCATCGCGGAATGACGCAATCGGTCCAATGGACGTCTCACGTGGGGCCAATTCGACCCAGTCGACACCGAGTGGATCAGCGACGAAGACATGGGCACGGCCAGAGGCTTTGCTCACGGCAACACGACCATCTGTCGCGCGAGCGATGAAGTCAGCACGCGAGTCGCGACCGGGCCAATTTGCCGGCTGGCGCCAAGACGCACCAAAATCGTAGCTAATGGCGACTGGCACGCCACCCGCAGGCGCCTCACCAACAACGATAATTTGACCTTTTTCCGTCACCAAACCATCGCGGACTGGACTGAGTGCAAAGTCTTTTAGATTAATCTCGTATGTACGCCCTGCATCCCTTGAAACAGCAACCTGCGTCTGCCCTATGATGACCAAGGCCCCCGGTCCAGAAAACAGGCATTCTGGATTGTCTACAGGTGCGTACCGCCACTGAATACGGTCATCAAAAAAACCGCCTATCCGGACACGGCCACCATCTAGAACGGCTGTAATTTCAGACGTGTTAACAACCGACCTTGCCGAGTTTCTGGAACAATGAAAACCACCGCGTATCCAAGTCTGCCCCGCGTCTTGACTCAGGAGGGCTCGCCGCCCAGACATGGGGCAAGCAATCCATGCATCTTGACCGATATAAAACCGACTCAACGCTGGCAGCTGAGTCGGCATCGCTCGCCAATCACCGTATGAGTCAGTTAAAAACAATCCACCGCTTTGAGACGCAGCAACACAGCCTATCTCGGTACATTCGAGTCCCACCAACACCTCATCGGTGAGTACTATCCGCCTATAGTCATTTCCTAAAAATGGACTCTGGTCCGGGAGATCTAGGCTTCGCCAAAGGGTGCGTGTTACGCCCGTTCGGACCGGATTGTGGAATTGCACTCGAGCCCGTTCTAAATCAGCCTGTCTCTCTACTTCGCCCCGATGGTCCGAATTCAAGACCGACTCACCGGCATTCGGCTCTCTGGCATGGACCGGCTCCGGGGGCTCGATAAATCCAAATGGTGTCGGTGAGGGTGCAACGCCCTCGCAGCTGAGGACAAAAACCAAGCCGATAATGAATGAAAAACGACGCATAGGCCTCAAGGATAGCCAGACCGACGTCACTGTGCAACTTGGGTGAGTCTTGGTCACCAATGGGGCTTCAATCGATTCAGGGTTGCCCGACCGCGCTGGTCCATACCCGACGTTCATAGTCTCTGGACCCATTCAATCCAGTGCGCGCCCCGCAGCGGTATCCGCCGTTCAGACGTCCACCACTGGTGTGCCAACAGAGTCTGAATTCCGATTGATTGTTGGCCGTATCGCAGGAATTTCGAGATACGCCTGAATTTGGCGCGACGAAGCCGATGGAATAACTGGTACTGAAGTACCAATCTACACCGTTATGACTGTTGAGGTTATTTCCCCGATCACCGGTATTGGTAAACACGGCATTGCGCTCGCCCATGGCGATCAATTGCCAAGTCGGTGATCCCACTTGCCGACAACCCAACATGACATATGCACCATCACAGTTGTCTTGCAGTTGTTGAACCATGGTGTTGCCGTCACCGTAGAGGTCATTGTGACATGTCTCCCACCCCCCCAAGATATCATCTGAGATATTTTGCTGAATCCCCTCGAACACGTATAAGCCACCACAAAACCCGTCGATGCACTCGACGTCTGCCTCGCAGGTTCGATTGCATGCACCACAGTGGTTGGCGTCACTGATGAGGTCGCGGCATTCGCCATCACAGAGACCGTGACCCAGTTGCTCACACTGGGCACCTTGGGCTTCACACCCATCATCGACAGGCCAGTCGATCAGCCCATCGGCATCATTGTCGATACCATCGCTACAGTGGTTGTCGGCAAAGACATCGGTCTCATCATTATCCCGTGCATTCTGACAACCAGAATCGGCTAAATCGACCAAGCCGTCGTCGTCGTTATCGACCCCATCAGCACAACGCTTCGGCGGATTGCCCTGTAATTGCTCTCGAGTGTCTGCAGCAAAGCGACACCCCGGATCATCAGGCCAATCGATGCGGCCGTTATTGTCATTGTCACGACCATCTGAGCACTGGGTGGGAAAATTGGGATCGGCCTCATCCGTGTCTCCTGCGGACGCACAACCGGGTTCCCGTGGAAAGTCGACAATACCATCATCATCATTGTCTATATCATCGCTACATGCGGCTGGCATATCCAGGGGTTCTTCAGTTGAATCACCGGCCGCCCGACAGCCCGGGTCAAATGGAAAGTCAACTAGACCATTTCGATCATTGTCGACCTCATCGGCGCATTGTGGCGGAGTTGGGGGATCACCTTCACTCAAATCGCCGACCCCGCCGCAGCCCGGATCTAAGGGATAGTCTGTCAGTCCATCCTCATCGTCGTCGATCCGATTGTTGCACTCCGGTCTGCCTTGATTAGCCTCGTCTGTATCGCCGCGACTGATACAGCCTGGCTCATCTGGAAAATCAATCACGCCATCATCGTCGTTGTCCAGCCCATCTCCGCAAGCGGGCAGTTGCATAGGGTCTTCTTCCGAGTCACCGCCACGATAATTGCAGCCCAATTCAACTGGGAAATCGACGAGGCCATCTCCGTCATTATCGATGCCATCTGCACATGCGGGTGCAACTTCATCATCCACCTCGTCTTCGTCATCGGGGCCGCTACACCCAACATCATCTTGATCGATTGAGCCATCGCCATCATTGTCGCGGGCATCGGAACAGCCTGGTGGTAATCTCTCCGCATTAACAGTCAACCTAAAGGCACCGCCGATGCCGATGCCCGTGTCCACGAACACGAACAGCTCGCCGGGCGCGACATTCGTCAGCTCGATTGTCCCTTTCGGATTCTCACGATCACCCGTATCGCACGCGATTTCTGTCTGCGCTGATGCGCAACTCGTTCGGGCATACACCAAGGTGTTGGCAATCGTCTCTTCATTGTTCACGCTAAACGTCAGGTTCGCGTTAAAGGTATTCACGTATCGATAAATGCGCTCGACGCGATTGTCACCACCGCAACCGCCCTGAAATTGATTGGTCCCACCGTCCGTATTGCCATCGACAAAGAGTTCATCAGATGGAAAATCATCGAACGCAATCCCCTGGCCGCATGAATCTATCTCGTCGCTATCGCTTGCTGCCCGACAACCGATGTCTAAGGGATAATCAACGAGTCCATCAGCATCGTTATCCATACCATCAAAACATGCGGGCAATTGCTCAGGGTCTGTTTCATCCCTATCGGATAGTGACAGACATCCGGGGTCTATTGGATAATCCGTTCGCCCATCATCATCATCATCAATTCCATTGCGGCATTGAGCTAAAGGCACTTCATTCACTTGGACTGCAAAGGCCCCATTTTGGCCGGTGGCCCCATCGATGAAAATATAATAATCGCCTACAATCGGTTCATCTAATCTGAGTGAGTTGGCCGCTACACCGTCGTTTAAGGGTTCGCGCTGACAGACCAATTCGGTTGCCTCATCCGCACAATTCCGTCTGACATAAATTGCTGTTTCCAACTGGTTGTCCGGTAACTCGGTTGTGATTTCGAGAGCCTCCACCTCGTTGGTCAAGCGGTAGTAAAAAACCAGCTCGGCTGCACCTCGGCCGCCACAGGACCCTTCGAAATTGAATTGGCCAGAACCTGAATCTCCGCGGTACACCTGACCTGTCCGAACCTCGACAGCATTAATGCGCGCCGTGCATTGTGCTTGCTCATTGCGGTCAGCTCGACTGACGCAGCCAGGGTCGGCTGGATAATCGATTTCACCATCACGATCGTTGTCTAAGTTGTCAGAACACGCAGTCGACGTCATGGGATCGGTTTCGTCCATATCGCCAACCCCCATACAACCTGGATCAAGGGGATAGTCGATCTCGCCATCGTTATCGTCATCGAGACCATTACCACAGGCCGGTTGCCGAGCGCCGTCTTGTTCGTCATCATCACCCGCAGCACTACACCCGGGCTCCAAAGGAAAGTCGACCAAGCCATCGCCATCGTCATCAAGTCCGTTACTACACGCTGGCTGCTCTTCTGTATTTTGTTCCCGCGGGTCAGCCACACTGCTGCACCCCGGATCGGCCAGATCAAAAAGGCCATCTCCATCGTTGTCGCGCTCATCGGCACACTGGGGCAAAATGCGGTTATCATCCGTCTCATCTGAATCGAAAGCCGAACCACATCCCGGATCGGCTGGAAAGTCGATAAAGCCGTCATTGTCGTTGTCTAAGCCATCGTCACATTGGCTCGGTTGTGGTTCATCGGATTCATCGTCGTCCGCTGCATTGACGCAGCCATCGTCATCCAAATCGATGTCGCCGTCTTCATCGTCATCGAGACCATTACGGCATTGCGAGAGTGGCGCTTCGTCACTTTCATCATCGTCATCTCGATTGGTGCAACCACGGTCATCGAGGTCAATCTGACCATCTTCATCGTTATCGAGGCCATCCGTGCACTGGGGTGCACGTTCATCTGTCTCGTCTGTGTCGTCAGGACTCATGCAACCTGGATCAGCCGGATGATCGATGACACCGTCACGATCATTGTCCTCACCGTCTTGGCATTCAGGAACCTGTGGACCGACGCTTCCATCGGAGCCACTTGAGCTGCCGGTACTCGAACCACAGGCAACGAGAAGGCACACCGCGAAACTGAGCATCCAAAAAGAGCCATTGACTTTATTCATAGCAGCGCGTTCCCCAAACTTCCCAAACAAGACATCCGCTTTTGCTGGCTATGTGACCACAAAGGGTGCATTTTTTCAAAGCGATGTAGTAGTTTCCCTCCTGTTTTAGAACATAAGTCGCTGTAAAATTGTGTCTCCATCGCACCACGGGCATACTCTAGCTAGTGAGCATGTGGCTTTCAAACACACATGAGCAGCGCAGAGAGAGGGTCGCCGAACGTGATTTCAATCAAGAATCTTGTAAAAAATTATGGAGACCTGAGGGCTGTCGCCGATGTGTCCTTCGATGTCCAGCGAGGCGAAATTGTCGGTCTTCTGGGCCACAATGGCGCCGGCAAGACAACGGTGATGAAAATCATGACCGGCTTTCTGGAACCCACATCGGGATCGATCTCTGTGGGTGGGATTGACGTCCTTGGCGATCGGATTGGTGTTCAGCGGCAAATTGGATACATGCCTGAAAGCGCACCGCTATACCGAGAAATGCTGGTCCAAGAATACTTGCTGATGATGGCCCAGTTCCGGGGTCTTGACGTGTCCGCGCAAGTACCTGCTGTCGCGGAAGCTGTAAAGGCGACGGGCCTGCAGGCGCGTTTGCTACAGCCTATCGGAACCCTTTCGAAGGGCTATAGGCAACGAGTCGGTTTGGCCCAAGCCATTCTTCATAAACCCGACGTTTTGGTCCTGGATGAGCCAACAAATGGACTGGACCCAGTCCAAATTTTGGAAATCCGGTCCTTGATCAGGCGGTTAGCGGAGACCACAACAGTCATTCTATCCACCCACATTTTGTCCGAGATCGAGGCGGTCTGCAATCGGGTCGTCATTCTGATCGATGGCCATTTAGCCGCGGACGCGTCTCTTGAAACCTTGCTTACCAACTCCGTTGTTACCTTGGGGCTGGCCGATGACGTCGACCCAAGGGCCGTCCTTGACGCGGTCGATGGTGTCAGCAGCATCCAGGAAGCCCAACCCAGATCAGCGGGCGTTTTCTGGCGGATCGAGTGTGCCGACCCGACACACGCACTTCCTGGGATTGCGCAAGCCGTTCACCAGGCTGGCTGGCCGCTGCTCGAACTCAGATCGGAGACACCGAGCTTGGAGCAGGTATTTAGGGATTTGATGTTTCAACATGCTCAGGAGCAGAGCGGCGGCGAGGCGGCGCAATGAAATCCATTAAAGTCATTGTTCGGAAAGAGCTAAGCGCATACTTCCTATCGCCCGTAGCGCTGATTTTTCTTGGTATTTTCTTAGGCGCAACGGTTTGTATTTTCTTCACCTTTGCAAAGTTTTTTGCTCGAAATCTCGCCGATGTCAGACCGCTGTTTAACTGGCTTCCCGTCCTGCTTATTTTCCTGGTCTCTGCCATCACGATGAAGCAGTGGAGCGAAGAGCAGAAGCTCGGCACCCTTGAGATCTTGTTAACGCTTCCGATGCGCACCCGAGACCTGGTGGTCGGTAAGTTTATAGCGGGCATGCTTCTGGTCTCTTTGGCGCTGATTTTAACGCTCCCGATTCCCCTTACAGTGGCACAACTTGGGTCACTGGATTGGGGACCGGTCATGGGTGGATATGTTGCGGCGCTGCTGCTCGCATCAACCTACATGGCCATCGGTCTCTGCGTGAGCGCTCGGACCGACAACCAAATCGTCGCGCTCATGGTGACCCTACTTATCGGAGGCGCATTCTATCTGATCGGCGCCAGCGTGTTCGTAGATTTCTTCGGGACCCAAGTCGGGGAAATCCTACGGGGGATTGGAACAGGAAGCCGCTTCGAGAGTATTGAGCGCGGTGTTCTCGA
Source organism: Myxococcales bacterium (assembly GCA_002731825.1). Classification (GTDB taxonomy): domain Bacteria; phylum Myxococcota_A; class Bradymonadia; order UBA7976; family UBA1532; genus UBA1532. The sequence continues at coordinate 311,172 of PCCS01000001.1, read as the reverse complement.
TTTTCGCGATTTCTTCTACTACGCGAGCCTGACCGTGTTCTTTCTCGTTTTGAATACCTATTTTCTTGAATCCAAGCGAATGGATGGCCAACCCAAAGACACTGAGAGCCGAGCACCTGCTCTGAGATTCGGTATTCTGCTGACCGCTTTAAACGTCATCGCCGGCAATCTTTGGCTGGCGCCCGTGACGAGCGCACGGCTCGATTTAACGGACGCACAAGAATATACCATCAGTGAGACAACAACTGAGATTTTAGGAAACCTGAAGGAACCGTTGACCATTACGGGCTATTTCTCAAAGACACATCCAATGCTGGCCCCTCTGATCCCTAGAATCCGTGATTTCTTACGAGAATATGAGGTGAGAGGTGAAGGGATCGTTCAGTTATCCTTCGTCAACCCGACAAGCGATGAAGACTTGCAAGCCGAAATCAATGAACGATTTGGTATTCGGAGTGTCCCTTTTAAAATCAAAGGTCGAAACGAACAATCCATCGTCAATTCATATTTCCACATCTTGGTTCAATACGGCGATGAATACAAAGTCCTCTCGTTCTCTGACTTAATTGAATTTCATGCTGACGAGACCGAAGTCAGCGTTCGTCTGCGTAATCTCGAATACGATATGACCCGCTCAATCCGCGCTGTCTCCCAGGGCTTCATGAGTCTAGAGTCGGTCCTCGCGACGACGGATACCCGCATCAAAATTACCGGCTATATCAGTCCGGCAAATCTGCCGAGGGAACTCATTAAAATCCCCGACTTAATCGCGAAAGCTGCCAAAGATGTCAGCGCACGAAGCGGCGGTCGAGTCACCTATCGGATGATCGACCCGTCGCGAAATGCGCCGTTGGCCAAGCGGCTTGAGACAGAATACGGATTTAGACCGATGTCCAGCGACCCCTTCTCAAAGAAAAAGTTTTGGCTACAATTGCTGGTCGAGAGTGGCTCGAAAGCCTTTCCCATCATACCGCAGGGCGAATTGGGCAAAGCCGAAGTCCAAAATTTGATCGAGTCCGGTGCCCGTCGGATGGTGCCTGGCTTCATGAAGACGGTCGGCATTGTGACGCAGGTTCAAATCGATCGAACGCCAAGCATTCCAGGCCTACCCAAAAAGCCAGACAAACGAGATTATCAAGGGTTGCAAGCCGAACTGAGTCGAGAGTTTGAAGTCAGGCACCTAGATATTAAAGATGGGGTCGTACCCGCAGACATCGATGTCTTGATCGTTTCAAAACCGCCCGTTATGACGCCCAAACACCAGTACGCGGTTGACCAGTATCTCATGCGTGGTGGCAAAGTGATCTTCATGACCGGGATGTATCAAATTCGATTTGAAAACGGAAGGCTGCAAACGAAACGAGTCGATGATACCGTCTTCGACCTTCTCAAGACCTATGGTGTAGAAATCACCGATGGCTTCGTTATGGACCCACGGAATCTTCCGTTTCCACTTCCGGTACCAAAGCGGCGCGGCCGAACTCAAATGAACTCCATCGAATACATGCCGTATCCGTTCTTTCCAGCCATCAGGCAAGACGGTTTTAGTCCGGACAGCATCATCATGAAGGGCCTACCGAACTTGGCTGCGCTCTGGTCATCACCGGTGACGCTCAGAGCACCTGTGGACAAAGACGGCAAAGCCAAGCTCGACGCGCGCGGGCTTCCTATCATTGAGACGCGTGAGGGCATCGATGCCGATTATCTTGCCTGGTCGTCGGGAGAGTCATGGCTGAGAATCGATACGCGCCTAGATCCAGACTTCCGTGCCTTTCCAGAGAAAGGGTTCGGACCACCACCAGACGCAGAGATTGGTCCAAAACCAATTTCTGTGAGTTTGGTTGGTACATTCAACAGCCACTTTCAGAATCGGCCCTCTCCATTGTCATCGGGTAGCAATGGCGTTCGAGCTTTGGACCAGCCTGGCCACACCATTCAGACCTCCCCGGCAGATGCTCGCCTGATCGTCCTGGGCTCCTCGGAAATGGCATCGGATTTGGCCGCGGAATTGGCCCGTCAGATGACGGGGGGTGCCTTTAGAGGGAACCCACTTTTTGTGCGAAACTCAATCGATTGGGCCCTACAGAACACGGACCTGCTCTCGATTCGCTCGGCCGGTGCATTCGCTCGGACTTTGAAGTCGATGAAACCGGACGAAAAGGCTCGCTGGGAGCTCGGAAACTACATCGTGGTCTTACTCGCGTTGATCATCGTCTTACTGATTGCAATGACGCGTAGAAATATGATTCGACCGATTCCGTTGGATTCAAATTCAGAGGAGTCAGCATGAAACCTATGAATCGAAACCTCATGGTCTTACTGCTGCTGCAGATCGGCATTGCTGGCTATACGTGGTCATCCAAAAGGGTGATTGAAGTCGAGACACGCACACTTCTCGACTTTGCACCTGAAGAGGTCACCGAAATCATGATTTCGCGTATGGCTGGAGAGCGTAAAACCGATGATGGCCCGAGTGTCACCATGCGTCGCGGAGAGTTGGGATGGGTGATTCCCACGGCCGAGAATTTCCCCTTGGATTCGGGTAAGGTCAACGACATGCTTGGTCGACTGAGCCTGGCCAAAATCAGACGCCCAGTTGCGAGCAAGCCTGAAAATCATAATGCGCTACAAGTCGGTGTTCAAAGCTACGATAAAAAAATCCGCATAAAAACCAAAGCAGGACAAGAGGTGGTTATCTATGCTGGTAATGCAAAAGGCCAATCAATGCATGCCAGATACGATGGACAGGACGATGTCTATTTGGCTCGCGGCGTCCAAGCATGGAATTTAAGCCACCAAATCGACGACTATGCCGATACCGATTATGTCCGTCTTGAGGGAGCGACCGAAATGCGGATCCTCAACCAGCATGGCGCCATCGATGCCCAGCAAAATGAAGACGGTACATGGTCCGTCGCACAATTGTCGCCCGAGGTGGTCATCGACCTGGCTCGAGTGCGCTCCCTAGTCCGAGCCGCGCAAACAATCAAACTCAACTTACCGGCCGGGCGAGAGATCAAGCCAGAGTACGGCCTGGGCCAGAATGCACGCGCAACGGTTTTCTTAAAGGGCCCATCCGGATCGGTGAGCTACGCCGTGGGCGCTGAGACGGACCGATATGTCTACCTCAAAGCTGAAGGTAAAGATTTTGTTGCGTTGATTCACAAATTCAACGCCTCGGCTGTACTGAAGACAAAGGCCGATGATTTAATCGACCGGAGTAAGATCGAGAAAGGGGCGCCGGCTCAGGGTTGGCCCCTACCGAGAGATCAATGGCCCAAAGATCCACCGAAGACACCATCCAAAGAGTCACCTCAAGCGCCTTAAAGGTTGCGTCAATGATGTCATCACCCATCGTTTTAAATACACCTGAGATCGGTGCTGGGCGCTTCGCTCCAACCCCGACTGGACGGTTACATTTAGGCAATGTGCGGACCGCGTTTATCGCTTGGCTTGGTGCCAGATCGTCCAACTTGAGAACGATTTTACGCATCGAAGACCTAGACCCAAAAGCCATTCCAAAAGGGTGCTTGGAAGGGGTTTATGATGACTTAGACTGGCTTGGGCTAGACTATGACGAATGTCCAAGGCTGGGAGGACCTGTGGGTCCTTACCGACAATCAGAGCGCTTCGAGCAATACGATGGGATTTTGGAAAGACTGAATCGTCTAGGCTGTCTTTACCCCTGTTGGTGTTCAAGGAAAGAAGTCCGCGAAGCGGCCATTGCTCCGCACGCGAGCGATGAGGGTCCCATCTATGCGGGTACGTGTCGGCCCGCGCAGTTCAGTCCCGTGAAAAATCTAAATGACCTTCCGAAAAAAAACGGCCGAACGCCAGCGCTCAGGTTGAGTGTCGATCGAGCGATCGAGCTTCAAGGAAGCCAAACCGTGACCTTCACTGATGCGGTGGCAGGTCCACAAACATTCGATTTGAGGAAATCGATTGGCGATTTTGTCGTGCGTCGGGTTGACGGTGTCGCAGCCTATCAAATCGCCTGTGCTTGGGATGATCTATCCATGGGATGTACACAGGTATTGAGAGGAAATGACCTCTTGCCATCGACGGTTCGTCAACTGCTGGTGATCCGCCTATTGAATTTACCAGAGCCGCAATATGGGCATGTCGGCCTCGTCCTCTCAGCGAATGGAGAGCGCATGTCAAAACGCGATGGCGCAACGGCGATAGAGGAACTCCGGCGGACGGGGACAAATCCGGCCACCGTCATCAGACATCTGGCTCGCATGACCGGTCTACCGGACACATCTGATCTTGATCACTTGACTGATGCCTTCAGGATCTGCAATTTACGCCAAAGCTACTTTCAAGCAGATGTTCGTACCGGGTCGTTAGGGGAGAACAAGCGATGAATCAAATTCTTGTGTTTTCGAATGGATTGCTCGCCAAATCAGCCGGCTTCGATGTCATGTGGACAAAATTTGTCACATGGGCTGACGACCACAATTGGCAACAAACGCTGATCGTCTTAGCCATTACCATTATCACCGCTTTCGTTGTCAGAAAATGGCTCGTCAATCTGCTATTGAAGGTGGCTGAAAGAACTCAGACGCCCATCGATGATGAAGTCATCAAGCAGCTGGGAACGCCTCTTTACATTACGGTTCTTGTCATCGGGGTCACGTGGCTTATCATCGATTTTGCCACCGGTTCGAACTTTGTCGAAAAGTTCCATATCGTCCCCCTTGCTCAAACCATCGCGATCGTCGTGTGGGCTGGCATCGGAACTAAGGTGATGACGCAGGTTCTCACGCTGATTGCGGACCAAGCAAAAAACCGCGGGATTTTATCAGCTAATTTGGTGCCGGTGTTCAACTTTATCATCCGCATCGCGGTTACATTACTGGCGGTTTATCTACTTCTCAAAGCATGGGGAGCTGACGTCAGCGGCTGGCTCGCCTCTGCTGGTGTTCTCGGTGTTGCTCTTGGTTTCGGCGCAAGAGATACCCTAGCCAATCTCTTCGCGGGCGTGTCCATCTTGGCTGATACTCCCTTCAAAAAAGGTGACTTCATTACAATCGAAGATGGGACACGGGGAAAAGTCACCCATGTCGGCGTGCGAACAACGCGCATTGAAACGTCGGATAAAATCGAAGTCATCATTCCTAATAGCATCATTGCAAACTCGAGGATTTTGAATGAAACATCCGGTGTATACGGCGACAAATATCGGATTCGATTGCCCTTCGCAGTGGCATACGGAACGCCAACTGACACCGTCGATGAGGCATTGCAAACCGTCTCAGACGACATACAGGGTATCGATACGACACGGCCAAAGAAGATCGTTCTAAAAGAACTTGGCGATTCTGGCTTGATTTTTCATTACATCTGCTGGCTGCGCGATCCCAATGTCCGAGAAGTCACAACAGACGAAACAAATCGGACCATCTACAAACTACTCAATGAGGCCGGGATTGAGATTCCCTACAACAAGCTCGATGTCTATATGAAGCCTCAAGACGCCGGCTGAAACGCTTCTTTACTGCGGCTCCAGAAATGCGCTGTGATGCACGCGGACACGATACTCCAACCAGTATAGACAAAGACCGCATGGCCTGGCTCTGCTTTTAAAGCCAGGGCGGTCATGGTGCAAACCACGCATTGTGCGCCCCAAAGAGACGCAAGACCTGATGCATGCCGAGGACTGGGGCTTAGCTGAACGCGCAGCAATGAAAGTCCACGGAGGCAGATCACAAGGCCCAAGGCCTGTGGGATATAGAACGTTGTCCGCACGAGAGCACCAACTGTAAGTTCATGAACAAAACCGCTGGCGAAGAGGAGACATAGGCCCACCACAAAATCATGGGTCAGGGCACCGAGCGAAATCATTTTAGAACGCGCCATCATGAACGCAACCATAGTCGGGTTAATGGGGTGCAACAAGTCTCCCGTTACTGCATCGACTATTGAGAGAGACAATAGGGTGAATTGGGCTCGACCTGAAGGAAGCCTAGACTACGCTTTACATCTCCGCGTTCAATGGATATCCCTTAGATGTCAGGAGACCGAGTATGCTGCGAATCACAATACTGTTCATCTTCGGATTCAATCTTGTCTCCGTCGCCTGGGCTGCACCCGAGGACCGCGGCCGCAGAGGCAGCTATATCGGGCTATCAGCTGGGGCGTCCCTGGGTACAGCACTCGATGACGCTGGTGCATCCGCCGGTTCGAATACGGGGCAAGCATTCCAACTTCGATTCGGGGAAGAAGTGTTCGATGGATTTACGCTTGGCTTGAGTGTTGTAGGCGGGTCAGCCGAGGGCAATCAAGGTCTCTACAGCAGCTTCCACGGGGGATTACTCATGGACTTCAGTTGGCAAATCCATGAAACGGTTCCGGCTTTGCTGGTAGGCGGAACCGGGCTTGGTGTAGGTCGCCTAACCGAAAGCAATGCCCAGGGTTTCTCCGGGTCAGTCGCGGGCGGTATCCACATGGTTGGTGTTCAATACGACCTGCGTTGGAGACAAAAATCCGGAAGCCAATTCACAGCCTCCCCTTTCGCCAAGGGCTATTTTCTTCCGGCAACCGGTGACGCAAAGGCATCGATGGTGGTTTGGTCCATCGGCGTTGAAACAGCCTGGTTTTTTGGACGCAACTAAACTGCCCTGCGTTATTTCTTTTTAAAGAGAGCTTCCAAGTCGGCGAGAGCCTGAGAGCGGCTTACATTCGCGGCTGGTCGGCCTCGATTGATACTTGGACGGTTCTGCGGTCTGGATCGGCCGGGAATGTCATCGAGCGGCTCTCCCCGTCGCTTCGGCGGCCCATCGATGCGTTCCGGGTCATGTCTGGGTTCCTGTGGCCGAGCGACCGTTTTATTGGTTCGCATGGACAGAGAAATGCGCCGCCGCGCGATATCAATTCCCAAGACATTAGCCTTTACAGACTGTCCAATGGTCACGACTTCATTTGGGTCTGACACGAAGTGGTCGGCCAGTTCTGATACGTGGACCAGCCCCTCGTGAGGCAGGCCAACATTCACGAAAGCTCCAAATTGAGTGATGTTGGTCACCACCCCATCCAACTGCATACCTGGCCGCAAATCTTCGGTGTTCTTCACCAGTGGATTGAGGCTTTTGAGACTTGGACGGGCTTGCAGTTTCGCCCCCTTAGACCCGGAGTTTTCGAGCTTCAATGCGTTCGGGGGGATGCCCGCTCGCGCGAGTGCCTGCATCTCCTCAAAAAATGCCCGCAACGCCTCTTCATCTAATTCTCGCTGATACTCAGCGAGATTAAGGCTAACGGGATCGAGTTCGAGCCAATGATCCTTCGGGCAGACAGTACGTCGTCCTAGAACAATGGCACCCTTCGTCGCTTTCGGCACATCGTTGACGACGGCGAGCATCGCAACTTTCATCGCTTTCGTCGATGTTCGAATCACTTCGAGCGCGCTGAATCCATCCGAGATTTGTCGAAGGACATCAGGTCGTTTCGAATCACTCGGTAAGATGACCGCTTCGACAGGGTGTGTTCCAATCGCTTTCTCCAAATCAGCGACCAACGTGTCCGAAACAGGAATCGTATCGTGACCGACAACACGCCCATCACGCAGCAGGATCGCCAAACCAACAGGCCCGGAAGTGGGCACATTGATGGCCGCAAAAACTCTATTTTGCGGCGGTTTCGCCGAGAGCATATTGAGATAGGTATCACCTGCACTGCGCATGGCAAGAAACTGGGCTTCGTCATCTTTGAGTGCGAGTAGCCATTGGATCAAGTCGGTAAGGACCAGGGCATCCAAAAGCGTTTCGTCATCTCGTCCGGCCGCAACGGCTGATAAACTGCCACGACGGGCTTCAATTTGAGCTTCTAGTCGTTCGAGGGGTAACTGAAATTTCAGTCTTAAAATGCCTAAACGCCCACCCCGTCGAATACCCAGCCAGCGATGGGCAGGCACATCGTTGACAAAAACCGTATCAACGAAGTCTGCGTATTCAGCTGAAAGCGCCGTGTCGTCAGTATCTAGACTAATTTGTAATTTCGCTTCTTTACGGGCGATCGCCAGGCAAGAGTTCCATAAGGTAATCGCCGCCTTGACCGCATCTCTACGCCGATGTTCTGCCGAGCGTCCTGAGGGCGCCAACGCTTCAGCGCGCTCAACGGCTGCCACTTCATGCCGGGCGGTCGTGGCCTTGAGAAGCGCCCACGCAATCGGGTCGCGACGTTCGGCTCTACGCCGTTCAGCAACGGCGTTCAAATAGACTTGATGTTGGCCATGTCTTTTTGCCGCTCGCCAAACACCGAGGAGCAGCAAGGGGCTGACGCGCTCAGAGCGGAGCGCAAGAATGTCATCAAACGTCGTGGACGAATCATCCATTTTTTCTGCAATGGAGTCGATGGTATGCTCATCGACCTTAAGCGACCCCAGCACACGCGTTCTCTGAATATAGGTTGACAACCGCATGGTTCTTGTACGACGGCCTTTCTTTGTCTGAAAATAGCCTCCGGTTGGGCTAAAATTAAGCCACCCGTCCGTCGATCCACTGGTGCGAAAAGCACAACGACGGCCGGTTTTTCGGAGGAAAGCTTGCTCGCTTGACGGGCCACTGGCTCAGTCACTTAGAGAGCACCTGTGGGCACATCATCTCAAAAACATACCTTAATTGCGAGTATTTTTTGATTTTAGACCAAATATAGCATGGTTAGCTGTTCTCTGAATTATCCGACACCATAAAAAGCGGCAATTGAATCGACAACATATTGCTGTTGGTCCCGCGTCAGTTCCGGATAGACGGGGATGGCTAAGACCTCGTTCGCTGCACGTTCTGCATGAGGGAAATCTCCTGGACCATACCCCAGCTGCTCAAAACAAGGCTGGATATGGAGTGGCTTCGGATAATAAACCATCGTTCCAACACCTCGATCGCCGAGGAATGACCGTAATTCATCCCGTTGCGTGACGCGTAAGACGTACTGGTTGTAGACATGGGTTGCGTTTGGAAGTTCAAATGGCGTCGCCAGTAAGCCGCGTGAGACTAAGCCAACATCCCTGAAGGCCTCATTATACCAATGCGCGTTTTGCCGACGTGCATCGGCCCAAGACTCCAAGTAAGGCAATTTGACACCGAGGATTGCTGCTTGTAAGGCATCCAATCTAAAATTACCGCCGACGATGCGGTGGTGATACTTTGGCTTAGCCCCATGGAGGCGAAGAATACTCAGTTTCTCGGCAAACTCTTGATTCTGAACCAGCAGGCCACCCCCGTCACCGAAACCACCCAAGTTTTTAGATGGAAAAAAGCTGACACAGGCGCAGTCACCGTAGTGACCTGTCATTTTGCCATCCAGGCGAGCGCCAAGTGCTTGGGCCGCATCTTCAATGATGGGCGGTCGTCCAACACTGTCGGCAAAGTCGGAGATGTCGGCCATCTGTCCATAGAGATGAACCGGAATCACCGCGCGAATCTCATCGGACATGGCCGATTGAATCAGCGAACTGTTCAAATTATAGGTTTGAGGGTCGATATCGACGAAGACAGGACGCGCACCCAAACGTGCGATCACGCCCGCTGTTGCAAAAAAACTGAAGGGCGTCGTCAACACGTGATCGCCCGCGCCGATATCGAGACCCATGAGCGCGGCCAACAACGCATCGGTACCGGACGAGACTCCCAAACATCGGGAGACTTCGGCGTATTGAGCGAGATGAGATTCAAAGCGTTTGACTTCATCACCCATAATAAACTGCTGATGGTCAACCACTCGGGTCATGGCAGCCAATGCGTCCGAACGATACGCTTGGAGTTGCGCTTTAAGATCTAAAATTGGAATTTTCATAGCCGTATATCCTGTCTAACCGCAATCGGGGTGCCAGCCTAAGAGAGCCCGTTCAAGCATATGAATTCGGTCTTGGCCCCAGAGCAAAAGCGGATCATGTTCAGCCTTTGGATGAATTAAATGAAATGTAGGTACACCACAGGCTCCGATCTGCCGGGCCTCTTCGGTATTGTCTCTCAATGCAGCCTTGACTGTCGCGTCCGTTGTCTTGGCTAAAACAGACTCAGCATCGAAGCCTGCCTCCGCGATAATATCTGCCAACACAGCTGGATCGTCAATGACTCGCCCTTCGGCCCAAGCGGCTCGATAAATAGCACCTGTTAAACTCGGTTCAACAAGTGCAGCTCGCAAAGGCTGCACAGTTCGAATGGGAAAACTCGAAGGAAAAGAAAAGTCCACGCCCCAGAATTGTGCCCAATCTCCCAAGTCCGTCGACATGTACCTTCGCTTTGGCTCAGACATCTCAAACAAAGGGACATCTGGCGTACCAATCTCACGAAAAAGCGCACCTAACAGGATCGGGCGCCATTGCAGCGTGGCCCCATGCCCGGCCACAACCTGCTCGATCTGCGTGGCTGCCAGATAGCTGAAAGGGCTTGAGAAATCATGGTAGAATCGAACGATTCGATCCCCTTTTGTGTGGTTTGTTTCGGACAGCGAGGGCACGCCACCTAGGGCCGCCTCGACAAAGTGAAGCCGATCCTGCCCCCACCATAATCGACCATCGATGACAAACGCAGGTACGCCAAACGCACCGTGTTGAACCGCCTCTGCCGTACATTCAAAAAGGCCATTCCGGGCGGTCTCAGTCGCAAAAAGCCCCGCTTGATATCCCATCTCTAGGGCAAGTTTATCAAGGACGGCACGATCTGAGATATCCAAGCCCTCGATCCAATAGGCTCGAAACAAACGCTGGCTCATGTCAATCCGGTCCTGGCCCGACAGCGCCGTCAGTAATCGCATGGCATCCACCGAGCGTCTGGGATGACCGTCAGCAAATGAAAAGGGGACGTTCCATAGGTCGGCCCAACGCTCCAAATCAAGTAAGTTGAGGCGTGCGCGTGGCTGGCTCATGGTCGACATAGGCACTTGTTGGCCTCCGATGGACCGAAAAATTCCACCCAGCAATACGGGTTTCCAACTAACCGTTGCACCATTTCGTTCAGCGAGCGCTTCGATCTGGGTAGAGGCCAAGTAGGCGTAGGGACAAACAATGTCATAATAAAACTCGATGTTCATGCTCTCACGCTCCTACGTGCCATCATCGGTCAAAGCCCAACCAGTGAGACCAACGTCACTAAACACCATTGTTTCAACACAATACAGACTAACAACACAAGCTATCCGTTGAAAAACAGTCCTTCGATCTGAGACCGTTGCCCGGCCACCAGAGACCGAAGTCAGACAGTCGATTGCGAGGTCATCTTGGGTCTGGTAGATCCCAACGGTAACCGAAATACTCAGGAGTGCTTTCGATGGCGACACATCACGGTGTATTACCGGTCGTATTTATATTGGCCTGCTTCACCCATGGGTGTGGTAGCGAAACCGAGAGCACAACTGTGCTCAGCATCGACGCTGGGATGGTGGACACTGATTCGAGCAGTCAATTAAGCCCGTATCAGGACTATTGCCAGCGCGTAGCTGAGGCCAAATGCAATTATATTTTTCAATGTGTCAGCAACGGTATAGCGATCCAATCATACTTCGCATTGCCGGGTCGCTCAGCCGAGGCGTGTGCGGAGCAGGCAGCATCCGACTGTCTACGTGATGTAGACGACCGGTCGAGCCGCGGCACCTTAGATTTTACCGAATCAGCAATCGACAGCTGCGTCCAACAAGTGAGCAGCCGACCTTGTATCGATTCAGACCCCAGTGAATGGGCTCATCAATGGCACGATTTCATCGCAAATTTCTGCGGTGGTGTTGCCCGTGGAAACGTCCAAACTGGAGACGGGTGTGTGGTTCGATCGGACTGCTTTAACCGACACGATGTCTGCATATCCGGACAATGCCGTACCGCGGTGGCCACCGATCTACGTCAACCATGTACGGCGACAGGGACGCTCGGCAACGTCAACGAGTCAGACGTATGTCCCACCGGTCTCTGCGTCAACGCGGGCTATGGCGGCACATGTACAGTGGATTGCCGCAACGGGCGGGGCTGCGTCGGAGATGACGTCGCGTGCCTTCGATTGAGTGTAACCGGTGGCGGAACAAACTCGTTTTGTGTCGTGCCGTGTATGGTAGGCGACACCTGTGGAGATCTCGCATGCCGTGAGGTCGATGTCACCGACCCGATGAGTGAAACCTACTGTCTAGGTGCATCCGAGTAAGGGACTCGGCCGCAATGCAACTTGAAGATTGATTTGTAACTCCATTGTCTGCCCGTTACCGTGCGCCTATGATCCAACCGTTTAAAATTGGCACTGTCAGCATTGATCCACCGACGATCCTAGCCCCTATGGAAGGCATCACGGATCGCCCGTTCCGACGAATGATTCGAAGTTTGGGCGGTTGCGGACTGACGGTGACCGAGTTCATCAGCAGTGACCAGATTTCAAAGAAAACACGTCGGGCTTGGAAAATGGCTGAGTTTGACCCGGACGAACACCCGGTCAGTATCCAAATTTATGGTCGTCATCCTCACAAAATGGCCGAAGCAGCCAAAATCTGCCAAGACCTCGGTGCTGATTTCGTCGATTTAAACTTGGGCTGTCCAAGCAAGAAGGTGACCGGCGGTTTAAGTGGGTCGGCTCTGATGCGCGAGCCGTGCTTGGCCGATGAAATTTTCCGCGCGGTCAAGGCGGCCATCTCTATACCCATGACAGTCAAAATGCGCCTTGGCTGGGACAGTGACTATTTCGCTGCCCCTGAGATTGCCCGACTGGCCGAGGAGGCGGGTGCCCAAATGGTGACAATTCATGGTCGGACGCGCATGCAGATGTATCGGGGTAATGCGGATTGGGCCGCCATTAGAAAGGTCGTCGAGGCTCGGTCCATACCGGTGATCGTCAATGGCGATATTTTGACAGTCGAGGATGCGGTTGCTGCAGCTAAACTATCAAATGCTGCGGGTGTCATGGTCGGACGAGGCGCACTGCGAGACCCATGGATATTGAGACGCATTGGTGACCACTTTGCCGGACTTGACCCATACGAACCCACACTCGACCAGCGCCAAGCACATTTACTCAACTACTTCGAGTTGATCGCCTCGGAAAGTCAGACGGTTCGTGGAGCGACTGGTCGAATGAAGAAGGTCACAGGCTACTTCACTCGGGGACTCCCCTATGGCGGTGACCTGAGAAAGTCGATTTATCACTCCCATGATGTGGAGCCTATTTTTGATGCCGTCCGAAATTGGTTTGAGCGCTTGAAGGCGGAAGACATTAAAGATGGCTTTGTCAGCATCTACAGCGAGCCTGCTGTACCCAATACGGATGGGGACTCACGAACGTTTGTCGAACGGACCTCCACATGAATGACTTACTGGCGGGCCTCCTAGATCAGGTCGGTGCGGTATCCGGCACGATCCATCAACCGCGTGATGGCCATCTTATATTGACCGCGTCCATCGGGCTGCCTGACTCCATGAAACCTGCCATAGGCAAGATCCCCAAGGGTAAGGGCATGGCTGGCATGGCATGGAAGACTGGACGCAGCGTGACGACCTGCGCACTCAGAACAGACCCGAACAACACAATTCAAACGGGGGCGAGGGCCGTCGAAGCGGATGCGGCGGTCGCTGTTCCCGTGATTAATTTAAATCAGGAGGTCATCGGTGTTGTGGGCTTTGCGTTCCAACCTGGGACCGACGAGGTCGATACTCGAATAGACCGGTGCAAGCGCGTCGTTGAACGCGCTTTGGCTCAATTTGGCGAACTGAGCGAGTGATTTGTGATCTCGACGACCAAATAAACAACAGCACCTCCGGGCGTTTTGATCTTCACCTCATCATCAACGGCTTTGCCAAGAAGTGAACGCCCGACCGGGGATTTCCATGAAATCCAATTTCGCTTTGCATCGGTTTCATCTGCGCCAACCACTCTGAAGACCTTGCTCGTCCCGTCCTCATCTTCGACATGCACCCAGGATAATAAACGAGCTCGATCGGTGTTTTTCGGTTGAGGGACAACTTCTAAGATGTCGAGTCTTTTAGACAAAAACTCAACACGCTTATCGATCTCACGCAGCCGTTTTTTGCCGTAAATATACTCCGCATTCTCACTGCGATCACCCTCAGCGGCAGCCGCGGCAACCTGGTTGACAACCCGCGGCCGTTCGACGGTCAGCAGATGCTCAACTTCACCCGTGAGTTTTTTGAATCCGGCTTCGCTAATGTAGTCTCGATCACTCATTAACGGCGCGGGGTCAGGGGACGAAAGACATCGCCATCATCGCGGTTATTTGAGCGATTTTGCGGCCTTCGACGTTCACTTCGCTGCGCAGCCCGCGTGAACAATTCACCGGTCATCGCATCCAGTGTCGAGGTCAGCTCATCGATTCTTAATTGCTTAGACATCTGCGTCGCAGCATCCCGCGGCGGATTTAAGATCAGATCGATTTGTAAGCGACGGCGGGTGTAGTAGAGCCGGGTCACTTCTTTCAACACGCCTTCTTGCAAAATCGCAAGTGAGCCGACATCCAGCACCTCCGAGTTAAACACCAACGAGGGCAGATTAAAACGAAGGCCAACCTGGAATTCATGAACTGTTCCATCGACGGCATCGAATAAGAATGGATCATCCTGAATGGTCGTGTTCCTGGTATCAACGCCTAGATTTGACCGATTCTGTCGATAGCGCGCTTCCACTTGCGGCATGAGTCCTTTGACAGATGCTCTGCTTCGCATCGCCTGAACAGACCTGGGATCGATGTTGAAGAATCCAAGGGCTGCGCGCTGCGCCTCTTGAACCGTCGGATCTCGCTTTCGCAATGCCTGCAGTTCAGATTGAACCTCGGGACTGAGTCCACGCTGGGCAAATGCGAGCGGAAGCGAGCAGCCGAGGCACAAAATGATACATATCAAACGACCAGTGTTCATTGGGTCTCCATTATTTGAGTGCCTCTACAGGCGGATAGACATTACCAGCCAACGCGTTCAGATGCGCGGTTAATTCTTCGAGTCGAAGGTTTCTCAAGAGCTGCGCCCTCGGCGAACCCGGCGACACATAGGAATCGAACTGCAAACGACGGCGTTCTTGCATGAGAGTGATCACCGTATTGGTCAGCTGTCCTTCGCCATACCGGTTCATACGACCGATTCGTCGGCCAATGCTCTCACGGGAGGTAAAAACCAGTTTAGCCAGATTCCAAGAGGCGAAAACCACACCCATGAATGGTTGGCTGGCCCCCCCACGTAAATTGATGGGCTCGAATTGGTAGAGCTGATTAGAAAATGATCTGTCCGTATCGTAATCAGCCCAACGGAATGCGGCGACAAGGTCCGGTAGTAAACCCATCAATCGAGAGTTTTTCCGATATTTTACTAACTGGGGTCGAAACAAACCCGCTCGCTTCAGCGCCTTGTGTAAGACTGAAATCTGATCGGGTTCGGAAGCGATTTGACGCCGATAGGCAACCAGATCATCGCCATCGATAGGCCGGCTTGCCTTAGGCCCAAATCGCAAGACTTCCGCGGTCGTAGCAATGAGTAAACTATTGGCCCGACTTTGGTCAGCGATCATGGTGCGCACGTCCCATTGGATCGCACCGAAGTACGCGACCTGCCATGTCTCACCCGCATCACGGCTCTCCCAAAGGTCACGAATGGTGGCGATGATGACGTGGCCTGGTTCCATGCCGAAGGAAATCCGTTTGATGTCTTTACCAATGAAAAAACCTTGCCCAACGCGTTTGAATTTAAACCCATTATCTCGACTGACTAACAGTCCATCGGCCGTCGCCAACCAAACGCGCTCGGGAGACGCGGGCTCAACCCGTACTTGTCGAACAAGGCTCAAGTTTGGCCAAGGACTTCGGTGTACGAGTTTGAAATCTCGACCGCCATTTTCAGTTCGCAGCAGACCCCAATCGGCGCCCACATAGATTACGTTGGGATTGGCTGTGTGTTCCTCAATCCATCTGATATCGCTGCGGGTTACAAATCGATGGGTCGCCCGTTCGAAACTCTCGGCTCCGTCGCGAGAGATATGTAAGCCGCGCCGCGAACCGACATAAATTAGATTTGGGTCATAGCTCGACCGAAGAACGTGGTTCATTTGACGCTCTCTGCTTGACACGCCCGACAAAACCAGGGGCCAAGAATAACCACCATTGGTCGACAGTCTAAGTCCATCATCGGTCGCTGCCAGAACGATATTTGGATCGGTGGGATGGATATCTAAGTGCCTGATGTTAGTGCCGGAACTGCCTTTGAGCACAAGATTTTGCTTCAGACTGATACCAACCGCCCAGTTGCGTTTGCGGCGCACCTGATATGCGAGCCAAGGCGCGCCAGAACGCAAACCAACGGCGAGGGAATTCCCCCCACCCGCTCCACCACCACTGCCCCCCCCATCAACGGGGAGAAAAAGTTGCGTCTGTAATTCCTGCAAGGTACCACTGGCGCTTGAATTTTTGGCTGATTCAAGGCCAGTCAAATCGCCAACAAGGGGGTCGCCAGGATTTAAGTCGCTGCCAGTGCGAACCCCCAACGTGTCACCGCTGTTTGCATCAAGATTGGTCAGGCGGCTGGGCAGCCTGATGCCTGATAGACGGCCGAGAGAAACGGGCTTAGGTGACAGCCATCGATCGAGAATACCGGTCATCGACCCACTGGGTCGAATGGACCCAAAAAAACGACCTCTGCTGGTCAGAATCATAGACTCGGACCACGT
Source organism: Myxococcales bacterium (assembly GCA_002731825.1). GTDB lineage: Bacteria > Myxococcota_A > Bradymonadia > UBA7976 > UBA1532 > UBA1532. The sequence goes on along the minus strand of PCCS01000001.1, from coordinate 294,538 downwards.
TTCCCCACCGTCTGTGGAGACATTCACCCGGCCGTGCTGGGTACCAAGATACAAGATGTTTGGATGACTTTTTGATTGAGCTAAACTGAGATGAGCCCCACCGAGGCGTATGCCTGTTGTCAAATTCTCAAGCCCCCTGGGCGCGGGCGGCACGCTCGACAGATGCACGGCCGGCAGCGCCATACTGTTCTCGTCCGACCGAGTACGCGAGTCCACTGGGCTTTGGGCCATTAGTGCATTTGCTGACAGCAAGACCAGAGAGGCGGTCATTACGTAAATCAGCAATTTCGATAGCTCTGTTCGCATTGGGGCCTTTGCGACTGTTCCTCACCTAAACCAGGTGCACTATGCACGGAGACTGAGTTCGTCGGAAGATTATCGCGAAACGATCCAATCCGGGCTATAGTCTTAACCGTGGTCCAAGCAACAGTGTAATCGGAAAGAACTTCATTCGACCAGAGCAGAGAGACAAATATTCTTTGATTTGATCCGCTAACTTCAGGCATCAATATCGTAACATGGCCAATATACGACTAATTTTTTTGATTCTTTGCGTCCTTGGATTATTTGCCAGTTGCGCGAGTGGAGACTCAACGGTCAGCGCGCGCTGCACATTTACGAGCGATTGCCCGACAAGTAACCATCGCTGCATCGATGGAACATGCGTCATCGTGTTTAACGATGGAGGCACATGTCCGCCCGGACAACGGTTCGTCGACGATCGCTGCCAACCCATCGAAGATCGGTGTACGAACAATGCAGACTGTCCCAACGGACGCTGTGTCGATGGAGAGTGTTTTGCCAACCAATGTAACGATGGCGACGAACGCCCATGCGAGAATGGCTGCGGGGGTAATCAACTCTGCAATGGTGGCGTTTGGCGCCCGTGTCCGCAGGCTGTCACCGAGATCTGCGGCGATGGGCGAGACAATGATTGTGACCAATCTGTAGATGAACAATGTCAGGGCTGTGTCGATGGAACACAACGGGATTGCATGACTGAATGCGGTGTCGGACAAGAAGCGTGTGCTGGAAATCAATGGCGTTTCTGTGATGCACCGCGCGTTCATCCCGAGGTCTGTGGAAACGGCATTGATGATGATTGTGACTCTCAGATCGATGAAGCCTGTGCCAATTGCCAGGATGGCGATACCCGATCATGTGGAAATGAGTTCTGCCCGGGCGTGGAGACCTGTAGTGAGCGGACATGGGGAAATTGTACGGCAACGCCCCCGAACGATGAGGTCTGTGATGCGACAGATAACGACTGCGATGGCGTCGTCGATGAAGAAACGGTCCGAAGCTGTAACAACGCCTGCGGAGGTGGGAACGAGACCTGTACAATGGGCAATTGGGCAGCCTGCACAGCACCTGAGAACTGCGCGTGTGCTGATGCTGAAAGCGTCGATAGTCAAGTCTGTGGTCGGTGCGGAATTCGTCAGCGAGAATGCAGAGGAGGCATGTGGGCCGAGTGGGGTGCTTGCGATGAGGCTCAAGCTCAATGTGTACCCGGAGAGGAAGAACGTGGTGCCTGCGGCGCGTGTGGGACGCAAACACGCCGCTGCGCAGCAGAATGTCGCTGGGGTGACTGGCAACCGTGCTCAGATGAAGGCGAGTGTGAGCCTGGAACGACCCGCCCGTCTGGACAAGCCGAATGCATGGAATTACAAGCCCAGTGCAACAATAAATGCGAATGGACCACGGATTGTAGCCAAGCCGGGCCGACCGCATGTCCGGCGCCAGGAACCGTTGAGACCGAGGCGTGCGGTAACTGCGGTATTCGAACCCGGACCTGTACGGACTGCTGTACATGGTCTGAATGGTCAGGCTGTGATGGTGAAGGCGTATGCAGCCCTAACGCTGAGGAAGCCGATGTATGCGATGCCAGCTGCTCTGTCCGAATTCGGACCTGCAGTGACCAATGTCAATGGCTCGACTTCGGCGAGTGTAGTGCTGGAGGGCAATGCGCTCCCGGCGTTGTAGAGGAGCGAGATTGTGGTTTTTGTGGTCGCCAATCCAGACGCTGCGGCGACGAGTGTATTTGGGCTGAATGGAGCGCATGCAACGACGGAGGCACTTGTGCGCCAGGCAATATTGAAGAACGTGCTTGCGGCCAGAATGTGGGCGAATGTACGCCGGGTGTAGAGACGCGTACGTGCGATGCACAATGTCGCTGGAATGATTTTGGGCCCTGTCGCGACGAGATCGGTCCAAGACGAGAAATTTGCGGCAATGCGCTGGATGAAGATTGCGACGGCGATGACCTCAGAAACCCTGATGAATATGATGTTCAAAGACCCAATGACGTCTGTGCCAGCTGCACCTACTTGAATGGCTTTGAAGCCAACGGTAATCCAATTCCAGATGTTGAGAATTTAACGATTCGAGCGACCCTCGACCACATCGGTGATGTCGATCACTACTGTATCGTCGCAAGTGACGGATTCAGCGTCCCCGGGTTTCGGGAAGACTTTGAGATTACACTCACACAGATTCCCCAAGGCAACGACTACGACATCTATTTGTACCGCTCGATCGGAGACTGCCAAAACAACAATTCTCTCGACCAAAGTTTGAATATTTCCAATAACGATGAGGACATACATTGGGATGAAGATCTGGCCAGTGCCGACGATGGGACGTACGTGATTAAGGTTCGGGGCGTCGGTCAAGCACATGCTTGCTATGACAGCTACACGCTCACTGTCGATGGACTGCGATAAAGAGCTTCTGTAGACGGCTGCGGATCATCGTGGTCCGCACAACGGCTCAGTGACCCCCAAAACAAAGCACAGCTGACGGACCGAAAGGCCGCATCGCGGCCCGTCGTAGTGGTCGATGAATCTCGCCATTGGATACGCCCCTCGAATTGACCTGATACAATTGACTTTATCTGTGCTTTCGTGGCATATTCGGCGCTGGCATGCGCTTTGCTTCGTTATGTCGTGACGACCAAGGGGTGACCTTGGACACCGTGACGGCGGGGTCTGTTGACCGGGGCAAAGTGTCGCCATTTTAGGACTTTTGACTACGATTTGGAGGATTGAATGCAAAGGCCAATCAGTACGCTGGCATTCATCACGTTGGCGGTCTTCATCGGCTGTGGCGAAGATACGCTCGATCAAGGCGCCGCTGGGCCAGAGCTCACGGGGGTTTCATCCAACGCGGTTGTTGTTGGGCAAACCGTAGAATTTTTTGGGAATGATATCATTCTGCGCGATGGCAATGGCCGCATGCTTATGGATGTGGGGCATATCCGCTTGCATTTCCAAGGTGTCTTTTACGCAACCGATGGAACGCAGACCAATGTTGATCTGATGATGCGTCCAAGTCTGAGTCACTCGGTCACCAATCCGAGTGAACAAGTTCTGACTTGGCGACGGTTTGGTCCCTTTGCCAACCCGTTTACTGGCGATGCTCGAATCGGCCGATTTGAAGGCACCGCCGAGGTGATTCGCGAAGATGAGTCGGGACTCGTCACCAAGAGTGCTCGAATGCCGCTGGAAATGGAAATCAAACCCTCCATCGTGATCGAAGGCTTCCAGCCACTCGGCGCAGAATGTGCGTCACCAGCGCCGAGAGCTTTGGCGGGCTTAGCCTATCAACTACAAGTCAGAGCGACCGGAATTCAACCCACTAAATTCGTCTACGAAATCAGTCAGATCGGGGCCAATGAAGGCTTGACTCGCATCGTTCATGAATTCGGAACTGGCAACCCAGTGGCCACCGACATTCTGGGCCGCGAAGAAGCGGTCATCTTCAATCCGGTCAAGGATGATGTTCAATTTTACGTGACCGACCTGCGAGTCATCGCAATAGATGATAACGGACGTTCAGTCGAAACGGCCATTCCGCTGACCGTTCATCGCCCGATCGAAGTTCGCTTTAATGGAGAGCAAGAGTTAGCCCAGGTCTACGAGCCAGAGCCTGTATCGGGTTGTATTCCAGGCTCAATCGGAGCGGAAGTCAGTTACGAGGAAAGCCGAACAGAAACGAAGCAACGGAGCGTTCGGATGACCGTCAGTTCAGACTGGCAGCGAAGCTCTGGGCGCAGTGTCTCTGAGATGCTCAGGGACGGCGTAAGCGTCGGAGAGAGTGTGAGCCAAAGTTTAGGCGGCTCGGAGTGGGAAGGGTCGACCAGCCAAGAGACGATGGGCGTGAGCTTTTCGAGGAATACCGCCAATGACGTCAATTTCAGTACGCGTGATGGAGAAACATGGGGTTGGAACGTCAATGAAGGCGAGAGCAACGAAGATTATGAAAGCCGAATGAACATGGTCTTCGGCGAGGGCAGCTGGACTGGGACGGTCGGTGCATCTGCAGAAGGCTCGGTTCCTGGTTTTGCGAAAGTCACCGGCAGCACGGAGACAAGCGTGGGGGTCACGGCAGGGGCCAGCACCGCGGGTACCAACGGCACGCGAGCCCGTGTCTCACGAGAGTCCGGCTACAGCATGGGCGGCAGCAGAGACGAGACCCGCAGTTACGGCACAACGAGTTCCGAGCGTGAGAGTCAGAGCATGAGTGGGTCGTATGCACTGAGTAATTCTCGGCAACGGCGCTTCAATGACACGACAGCCAGAAGCGAATCCAGGACCTGGAGTTTCGGCTCAGGACTCGCCCAAAGCCAAACGGTGAGCGAAGGGATGAACGAGGCGGAATCAAGCACATGGCAGACGTCGGAAAGCTTGACGACCACCCAAAGTTACAGTGGTCGCATTCCGAGAACCAAAGTCGGTATGTTTTATCGTCAGACCAGTCGATTCGTCAGGCGGGCTGAGGTCCGAACATACGACCTGTGTGGACTTGCAACACATGCCGGAGAGCTTCAGTTTAACGAATGGGAATGGGCGCCGGACCTCGCCATCGGAGATGACTGTAGCGTCGAGCCTCCCGAGTCTAAGCTGCCGACAGCACGTTGTTATATTCCGCCCTGTGACGGCTGAGTAGGAGAGTCTAATGCGAACGGGAAGACGGATACTGACACTGGCATTTGCAACAGGACTGACCCTCGCTTGTTCAGACGGCGGACTCTCAGAACCTGCCTCAACTGAAATTGGGTTTTCGACTCACGAGTTGGTCATCGGGCAAACCATGGAAGTGTATACACGGAATGTGGATACCGAGGGGCTGGGCTATCGATTGACTTTCGAAGGTCTTTTCTACAACGACCTGGGTGACGTTGAAAACGTGTTGGTCAATCAAGCTGTCATCTTAGACGGTGATGTTGAAATTGACGGTAATGCATACCAAGTTTTGAGGCTTAACCGCTTTGGACCGTTTGGCAATCCGTTCAGTGAAAGCGACCGCCCAGGACGCTTTGAAGGGCAAGTCACCCTGGCCGTAGAAACACAACCCGGACAGAGTGAAGAGACACACACGACCCGAAACGTGGCTTTGACCATTGCCCCCTCTCTGGTCATTGAAGAGTTCCAGCCAATCGATGCACAATGCGGAAACCCCGCCCTGCGCGCACTGCCAGGTCTCGCCTATCGATTGCAAGTCCGGGCCGTCGGACACAAGCCGGTCCGCTTCATCTACAAGCTCGATCGAATCAACGGCGCACCAGGCACAGTCGAATACATCAATGAATTTGATGCACCGGTCGACCGAGACTCCATCGGCGATAATGAGCCCATCATCTTCAATCAAATCGACGATGAAGAGCAATTCTACGCGACGGGTATTCGCGTGATCGCAGAAGATGAAAATGGACGGCGTATCGAAACGGCCCTTCCCATGACAGTGCATCGGCCTCTAGAAGTCCTGATGTTGTCAAAACGGGCAGAGATCGCTGAGCGTTATGCACCTGTCCCTGTTTCGGGCTGTATACCGGGGAGCATTGGCACACGGGTTCGATATCGAGAAAGTAAAACAGAGAGCCGTCAACGGAGCGTTAGTGTATCCATCAGCGGAAACTGGTCTCTCAGCAATGGTATGACCAACACGCAATCGTTCCACGAAGGGATTGATACGGGCGAGAGTTTTTCTCAAAGTCTCGCCGGCTCCGAGTCCGAAACGGAAAAAACCCAGGATTCATACGGTATCTCTTATGATTCCAGTGAAGCGAACCGGGTCAGCATGAACACCAACGATGGAGAGAATTGGGGCTGGTCACGGCGAGAAGGCGAGAGCAATACGGAGTATGAAAACCGAGTGAACCGGCTGTACGGTGATGGCAGCGTACGCAATACCGTAGGCATGTCTGCTGAAGGCAGCGTTCCAGGCTTTGCCAAAGCCACCGGGCGGGCATCAACATCCGTCGGCGTTCGAGCAGGTGGCGCAACCGCCTGGGACAATGGCGCTAGCCGAACAAATGAGACCAATCGAGGCTACAGCATGAATGGGTCCAGCGATGACAGTTCAGGATTCGGCTCAACGGTAACCGATGGTCAGTCTCAAACCATCGACGGTTCATTCGCCTTGTCGAGAGCAAGAACCCGTGAGTTAGAAGATCGAACAGCTCGTGAAACGGGTCGGACATGGAACTTCTCGGGGAGCGCAAGTGATTCGAATTTAGTGAGCGAAGGCATCAGCGAGTCGGAAGAGTCCACCTGGTCTACGTCCGAGAGTTTCCGCACCGTTCGCGATTTTGGCGGAACGATTCCAAGAAATCGGGTGGGTATGTTCTATCGGCAGACGACGCGCACTGTAAAACGCGCGGAAGTCCGTGCGTACAACCAATGCGGACTTGCAGAGCATATCGGAGAAATTCAATTGAATGAATGGCAGTGGGCACCTGACCTCGCCATCGCTGAGAGCTGCGATGACGGTCCCCCACCCAGTTCTTTCGAACCTAAGGTGTGCTTTATCCCGCCCTGCGGATAGGCATTTAACGTAGCCCGTCCCAAAAGCCCCTCTTTCTCGAGAAAATAGATCGAAAAGAAAAGCGTAACCCTTGACGTAGTCACGCATGTGGTGGATAGGGTGTTCTCGCTTGCACATAAGCCTAAAGGTTGAACGACCCGATGAGTATCAAAGTTTTTATTGTCTCCGATAGCACCGGCGATACGGCAGACAAGGTCGTCACGGCTGCACTGCGCCAATTCGACGAGCAAGGCATCATTACCGAGATTTTCTCGCGGGTTAGAACCGATGATGAAATCGAGAGCATTATCGACCGGGCGGTGGATGCCAACGCGCTGGTTGTTCACACGATGGTCGATGCCCAAAAACGGGGCCTTCTTCAGCACAGGTGCTCAGAAGTCGACCTAGACGAATTAGACCTGATTGGACCACTGATGGGTAAGCTTGCCAGCCATTTAGGGGCTGAGGCTAAGGCTGAACCTGGTGGTCTATATTCGGTCAATGCCGAATACTTTCGCCGCATCGAAGCTGTTGAGTTCGCGGTCAAGAATGATGATGGCCAACACCCGCGTAACCTGCGTAAGGCCGATATTGTGTTGGTCGGTATTTCACGAACGAGTAAAACGCCCTTGAGCACATACTTAGCTCAGCGAGGCTATAAAGTAGCCAATGTGCCCTTGGTTATGGGCATCGAGCCACCGAGAGAGTTATTTAAAATCGATCAGGAGAAGATTTTTGCTCTGAGTATCGATGCACCGGCTTTATTTCGTATCAGGCAGTCTCGTTTGCAGAGTCTGGGTATGCCCGCTGACACAGCCTACGGTGTCCAAGATCACATCATCAAAGAGATCGAGTATGCGAAGCAGATTTTTGAGGCGAATCCACATTGGCCACAAATTGATGTGACCGACAGAGCCATTGAAGAAACCGCTGCGGAACTGTTTAGCCTTCGAAAGAAAACATCCGCAACTTAGGGTCCAACTGGAAACGCATCTGAGCCACCAGTAGACTACACAAAACCCGTCCCACCTGACCGCCAAATTACTTTTCTAGGGACTTACGCCGTCACACATTGCCAGATGGCCCAAAACCAGGTTAAATCAGCCACCACAGATCGACTCGAAGAATGCAACCATGGCTGGGCCAAGATACAGTATCTTAGAGAAAATTGACGCTGGCGGCATGGCAGAAGTCTGGAAAGCTCGGGCGACCAGCATGGAAGGTTTCGACAAACTCGTCGCAATTAAGCGCGTTCTGCCCAATCTCTCCGAGAATCAAAAATTCATGTCAATGTTCTTGGATGAAGCACGCCTTGCTTTGACCTTGAATCACGCAAACGTCGTTCAAACTTTTGATATCGGGGTATCGGATAACAGCTACTTCATCGTGATGGAGTGGATCGACGGGACTCAACTCAAAATGGTCAGCGAAGTGGCCTGCCAAGATGGATATTTAATCCCCAAGCAGCAGGCCGCCTTCATCGCAGCAGAAATCTGTAAGGCGCTTACGCATGCCCATCAGAGACGTGACGAAAATGGCGTCGATCTAGGCATTATTCATCGAGATGTGTCTCCTCCAAATGTCTTGCTGAGCCGGGAAGGTGAGGTTAAGCTCGCTGACTTTGGGCTCGCCAAAGCTCAAAGTCAGATCACCGCAACCGATCCGGGTGTTGTTAAAGGTAAATTTGGTTATTTAAGCCCAGAAGCAGCCAGCGGTGATCCTGTCGATCTGCGTGCGGATGTTTTTTCTACGGGGATCATTCTTTGGGAAACACTTGCTGGACGGCGACTGTTCGAAGGAGACACGAATTTAGACACCGTTAAACTGGTCAGAGCGGCCAACATACCGTCTTTAAAAACCTTAAATTCAGACATCGATGATGAGCTCGAGGTGATTATCACAAAAGCCTTAGCTAGGAATCCGGATGAGCGCTACCAAACCGCTGAGGAGCTTGGTCATGCACTGACCTATTACCTCTTTTCCAATCGGCTCATGGTCACCAGTTACGATATCGCCGTTCTGGTTAAACGCTCGCTTGCATCCCGTGACCAAACAAGACCCATGCTGGCTGTCACACCTGAGTTTACCGCAGATGCTCAAGAGCTTCAGGGTGAATTAGGTGGGTTTGTGTCTCTTGAGGAGTTAGAACGACAACCCTTTGTGTCGGTGTCCGCATCCTATTCTCAAATCGACGCCCATGATGACCAGCTCGAGGCAGGTCCGAGTTCGGGGGCAATCGATCCACGGAGCTGGGCAGACGAATTTGAGTTACCGACAGATGTACCCGCGCCCAAAGCGCCCATGCGCAAAGCGGCCGATCAAATCATTCTCGCTCCACCGTCTGATAAGCCACCGGCCCACCCGATATCTGGAGCAGCTCATTCGTCTCCTAGTGAATCAGTCAATCACTTGTCGATACCTGACCCCCTGGTCCAACGCATCGACGAAGCTGAAAGGAATGAGGGTGCCGGTGTTCAAACACGCACGAGTCTGATGGAGTTTTCAGCGCCACATATACCAACGGTTACGCAGTCAGAGTCGACACGATTCGATCCAACGATTTTGATTGGTGTTGTAGGTGGTTTAGTGGGCGCCGCCATCATCATTGGCCTCACCTATTATCTAAACAGCTAGTCGGCGAAAGCGCCCATCATCACACCATATGAATGACCCAGAGCAAAGATTCGGCTGCCTAGCTTAAATAAGGCAATGGTCTTACCTGGCATTTTAAAGCGACCGTGACGAATCGGTCCCGCTCCCCCCAAGTACCACAGTTCAAGAGTCTCGCCGCTCGACGCAATGACATGCGCTGCCGACAATATGAGGAGCCGGTCCACTGATTCAATCAGTCCGGTCGACGTCGCTCTCGTCCGAAAAATAAGCTGGTTTTGCGGCCCCATCCAACTCAATTCACCACTCCCAATGGGCATTTTGACCGCCTCCGACGCAAGATTAACTTTGCCTGGGGCCGAGAGCGGGTATGCGTAATGCCCACGTATGTCCAATGGCTGAGCTGAATTGCTCTTATCTCGAAGCCACAAAACACGCCCATCCATAAACAGGCCCGACAGGCCACGTTTAATGATCTGACCGGGGAGGGCAATAGAGACCATTGTACTGCGATTTAAGTCGACTCGCCAAAGGGCTCTATCACCGATGGCCCAGATCCGATCTCCATCGACGGTCGCAGCGATAAGGCCGCTGGCTTTAAGCCGCCAATCGAGCACGACATTATTTTTCTTGATCAGCCAGCCCTGGCGCGACACCTCTAAAATACCACCCGACCCGAGAGGGAAACTCATGGAGCGGTCTGTCAATGGTTTGGCCTGAGCCCAACCGACCTGTGTTGACTCTTGCCCATAGATCCTCTTTGAAAGTCCTTGAGCTGAGCTCAATCGAATGGCCTTCGACTGGCACTCTAAATGCTCCAAATCAGACTGATTCGGTCTGACGAACCAGTGCCTGAGCTGGTCCTTATTCAGACGGCCATTGTTGGCGGATAAGTCAAAACCTTCAGCCCGATCAACGGAGATGAGCCAGAGTGTCTCTCCAGATTTGCAATAGCCGACGAATCCTCCGCCAAAGCCAGTCTGCCACTTAAATTGGCCGAGACGTTCTTTAATCTTTGGCTGACCGCCACATGCGCTGAGTAAGCACAGCATCAAAAGAGCGCTCGTGATTCGGTTTATGGTATGGGAGACCCTCATGTTCAAATGAATAACACGAACATCGACGAGCGCGAATAGGATTGGCCGACGTGTTGGTAATCGAACTCTTCCAGCGTCCAAACATTGCATACTGAAACCGGAATAGGCTAGAAGTGCTTAGGCGCTGTCGTCAGCAAAGCCAGTGGGATAACGTATTCGTAAAATGGCCAACATTCTCCCATCCCCCATCAAACGTAGGCGATGGTTAATCACATTTCTTCTGATGTGCTGTGCACCGATTATTGGCTACATGGTCACGCTATCTCCTCTACTCATATTAGCTGCGGGCCTGGCTATATTTGCTGGCATATGCATGCTTTTCAAACCAATTATCGCTGTCTACTTGCTCGTCATTGGAACCGCTTTTGATAGCATTAATGTCTCCGTCGGTTTTGCTCTGCTCGGAATGGGAGACCTGGCTGCCTTTGCACTCTTACCCGTTTGGCTCGCACATCGATTGATTCGGCTTAAAGATCTCCAGTGGCCCATTGGCACTCATTTCTTAGTGGCCTATTTCGTCTTGTGCGCGGCCAGCATGCTCGTCGGGGTTGAACCCGCTCGCGGATACACAACCTTCGTGCGCTCAGCCTTCTGTGTTGTATCTCTTTTCGCCATCGTGGATCTGATCAGAGACTCTGAACAACTCGAAAACATTTTGCTCCTGATCGCCGGCTGCGCATTTTTACACGCCGTATTCGGATTAAGTATGCCAATGGCAGCAACTGGACGAATCGGCGGACTTGAAAACCAACCAAATTTGCTCGGTGCAAAAATTGCGTTTGGTTTGTTCCCAATGGCCGCCCTGTACTTTCGTCAACGAGGTGCTCTCAAGCGCCTCTTAATCTCGGCTGCTGTGTTGACGATGATGGCCGCCATTATCTTAACCATCTCTCGCGGAACATATATCGGTGTCCTTGCCGGCATCTTGTTTTGGCTGAGACGGTCACCACGTTTGATGTTTCTTATGGCGGCGGTCAGTGCATTGACGTTTTTTTCCTTGGATCGAATTACAGAAAACAGAGTCGAGCGTATCGAAAAGCGCCTCGCGTTTGATGGGACCAGCGTAACGAACCGTGGAGCGGTGGCAAAAAACGCCCTTCGGGTCGTGGCCCAGCATCCTGTTTTCGGTGTCGGTTTCGGGCAGTTCACGCAGCTCGATGAAGCCATTGATGTGACGGCTGAAGCGGGTCGAGGTGGCCATAGTTTCTACTTATCAACAGCCGCGTCTGCAGGTCTACCCGCTTTGTTTGCCTTTCTTCTTTTTGCGTTGAGTCAGATTCGGCAATTCGGAGCAAATCGCATCACTTTAATGAAAGACCTCAACCGTCAAGGTCCGACCAATGAACGCAAACTTTGGGTCCTCAATGTCTTTCAAATCATGTTGGTCTTTCACGGCGTGCATTTGGTTGTGCGGGGCAGTCAACGCTGGATGGACTGGGTGATGTTCAGTCTATATGCCGCGACGGCAGTCGTCATAAAGCACAGTTGGCGCGAACGCGAGGCCGAAACGGACACGAGGCGCGCCAAGAGCAGCTAAGGCGTTAGAGCATCCGTCTTAGGGCGGTCTCGTGGCGCTTTCTCTGCTTTTTTGACCGACCAGCTCGGAATGCCATCGATGGTCGACTTAGCCCGACCCTGATTACCGTTGGGCCAGAGAGTCTTGGCACCAATGGGCGTCCCCTGCTCTGGTGCAATGAGGTCTTTCTTTACGAGACGCGCTAAGAGCGAGTTTATCTTCTTTACCCGACTGTAGCTCAACTGACCGCGTCTGAAGGACCGATAATACAGTCGCGGGCCAGGCAGAAGACGGACAATCCAGGCGATTTCTACCGGGCTGAGGGCGGCCGGTTCTTTATCGAAATAATGCCTGGCCGCTTCCTTGATTCCGTAAATATCAGGGCCGAGTTCGACGATGTTGATGTACAGTTCAAGAATCTGAAACTTAGTGCAATAGACGCCGTCGCCATCGAGCATATAGGCCATAATGATCTCTTGAAATTTGCGCGACAAGGTCTTGCTCTTTGTGAGAAATAGATTTCTTGCAAGCTGCATTGTAATGGTCGAACCACCCCGCCTAAAGCGACCCGCTTTGAGATTCGAAATCAAGGAGCCTCGAATGTGAAATTCACTGATCCCTTTGTGGCTAAAGAAGCCGCCATCTTCCTGGATGCGAATGGCTTCTGGCAAGACACTCGGAACAGTGTCAATCTTGACCCAATTTTTGGTATTTGGACCGACTCGTCTGGTTTGTTTTACTTCGATTCCCGTCTTCGTCTTCAATGTATGTTCCAGCTTAAACGAGCTTCGTAAAGATCGAAGTTTGCGCATAATGTCGGGGTTGATCCTTTTGATCCGGAAATGTTTGCGAGGCATTTCAATTTTTAGACGGGTTGCGTCAAAATTTGAAAAGTCGATGAACAGACCTGCTTTTAAGCCCAACATCCCCGTCGCAGTGATGGGTTCTAATCGGGGTAAAAGGCCCTTTGGCAACGCCTCATTGAGAACCGTCGCTTGCACCATTGGACTCTCCAAGGCCAATTGCATTTTTGTGGTCTCTAGGCTGCCATCGACGCTACCGACTTCCGCTTTGATATTTGTAACTAATTGACCGACTTTAAAGTGGGCATTGGACAATCGCAGACCGAACCCAGGTTTCTCTAGCTGGCCAATCTCCGCATCCAATTGGCCTGAAAAGCTGAGGGGGACCCCACCGACGGGTTTTTCACTCAGCGCCTTATGGAATAACCAAAATTCGTCAAGACGCCCATCCGCTGTGATGTTAAGCACACGCTCAAGGAGATCGACGTTGACCTGGTATTGTCCTGACAGACGTCCACTTTGAATATGTGAGCTGAGTCTAGCGAGGGGCAGCTCACTTACATTGGCCGCGAACTCAAGAGTCCGCGGCTGAAACCGATCTCGCCCGAGACCTAAATGACCTGTTCCTGTGACCCGCCCCCCCCAAGGAAATTGCAAGGCGATCTTTATAGGCAGTTGCGTCGCACTCTCCGACCAATCCAAATCGAAATCGGCTTTTAACCCAGCCAATAAACTGAAAACATCGTTGAAGGTCTCATCCCGGGATAATTCTAGGCCCCGTAATTGAAGAGCAATCGATGGCTTGAGTCGTATTTTGACCTCTGGCACCTGCACTTGAAAACCCATGCTAATGTCATGTTGGTATGCACGGTCACACTTGAGATGAACTTCACTTATATTACCCATGAGAATGCAGCGTCCCTGATCTGGACGAACAAATACAAATGAGCCTGTAAACTTGAGTCCTTCGAAAGTGCCTGTCGCCGATTGGATCTGAACCCGATTTGATGAGTCTTTAAAGGAACCATCAACGACGATAAGTGAGGGGAGCTTACGCGCTTTAGTACCAGTCGGGGCAAAAGTCTCACCATCCGATTTGCCTGCGGGTACGAGGTCTTTGAGCGCTCTGGCAATCCCGCGGAATGAGCCGTCAGTTTTGAGCTGAACATCAGGCTCGTAAATTCGAACTTCCTTGGGAACGGCTTTAAATTGGCTATAGACGCCATCGTCCAGGTCGACTTCGATACGCTTGATTTGTACGAGAGCTGACTCGATTTTCCCGACGGTGACGGACCCTAAAACAACGGTTTTTAAATCAACAATTTCGACAGTTTCGTAGTCGATAGCCTGACCGACTCTCGTCTCGATGGACGGCAATTTCTCACGAATTAAATAGTCAGCAATCTGGTCGAGGAGAATAAACCCGGTCGCAACACATGCAACGAGTAGAGTAACAATCCCGACAAAGGCTTTCTTCAAGCTACAGGCCCAATCAATTCAAGTTGTTCAAGCGAGTGCTGACTATATAACCGATGTGCGTCTGAGTCAGAAAAACAAACGAAATTGTTACGGCTGGACCTTGAGGCGGCTCAGATTTAGAGCCCTTACTTGCCTTGGACTTCAGCGCCTGACTCATCGGTTTTGACTTTTTCAGCTGGCGTCGAATCCGCCTCCTGAGTTGATTTTACAGGTGTGTCAGCCGGCGTCTCTTTCGTCTTTTTGGTCGCATTCGGTCCCATCGGCACATACTTGACCTCAGGCGCCTGTTCGGCTTGCTTAGTGATGACAAACTCAACTCGGCGGTTCTTGGCATACGCCTCTTCGGTATCACCCTCAGCAACGGGCTTTGACTTACCGTACCCCTTTGCGGTCAAGCGGTCTGCAGACACACCGCCTGTCTCGATCAAGAAAGTCCGAACGGCATCTGCACGCGTCTGAGACAGGGTCTCATTATACTCGTCGGTGCCCCGATTATCGGTATGGCCCTGGATCTCTACAAGTTCGACGAAGGCATACTTAGTCATGACGGATGCGACTGCGTTGAGAACACCGTAGCTTTCTTCCTTAATGACCGCTTTGTCGAGTTCGAAGAAAACCCGCTCCTTAATCACGATCTTATCCTTTGTGATAATCACCTTTTTCTCTGGGCAGCCGTCTTCGTCTTCTATGCCATTTTTGAGTTCCGGTTGCTTTGGACAGAGGTCTTTATCATCGGGAATGCCATCTTTGTCCGTATCCACGACAACCGGCTTGACAATGGTCTCTTCGGGACAACCGTCTTCATCAGCATCGCCATCCATGTCTTCCGGCTTCAAGGGACATTTATCGTCCACATCGAGGATCTTATCCTTGTCGTTATCGAGGTCAGGGCACCCGTCAGTATCTTCGAACTCATCACGGTCTTCGGGCTTGTACAGACATTTGTCGTCCGCATCCTTGATGCCATCGCCATCTCGGTCGTCATTACCAAGAAACCGGACAAAGACACCCGCTGATGCACCGATATGGTGGAATCGATCCGTCGATGGCGCATCACCTGAGAACCAGCCTCGAATATCAAGTCGTGCGCCGACCCGGTCGTTAATGTAGTACACCGCACCTGCGCCGGCATTGCTGCCGATGTAGCTTTCATCATCGATGATGCCAGCGAGCCCTGCGACGATGAATGGCACAAACCGCCCATCTCTCAGGTGAATCACAGCATCAAGGCCGATCAAACCTAGGTTGGCGTCACGGGGTTCACTGATTGCGGCTTGCTCTCTCTCCAGTGCCCGAGACAGAACCGTATGGTAACTGGCCTCTAGTCCGAATAGATGGGTCAGATTGTATCGGAGCTGACCACCAAACATTGGACCGGACTCGTAGACCGAGTCCCCTTCCCACACGCCTGCGTTCGCGCCGACTTCAAAACCAAGCGGCCTCACCTGGCTGTGAGCAGTGCTTAAAAAAGCGGTAATCAGAATGGAGACGTATAATGAACGCATGTCAAAGCTCCCCTATAAAGACGTCGAGAGTATCTTGATAGCAACGGCGCTCGATAGCAGCCTGGTGCTTCGCTGTCAATGATCGTGGGCGTCTGGGGCCGCCGTTCAGTCGGGAGCGTTTGAACTCAATCAGCGGGCTCGAATTTATTGATGAGCCCATTGACATGAATTTTCCGACAGCCGTATTGTCTGCGACTGTAGCTCCCAGCACTGTGGAGCATAATTGATTCGTGTCAAAAGGATGTGTCCCTATGAAGACTGCTCATATTCGCCGCTCGGCTTTTTCTGTTCTTCTGTGCGCGCTTACGATGCTTGGGGGGTGTGAGACAACCGCACCCAAAAAGGCGAGCAGCACCGCCTCCACTGGGAAAGAACTCAAAAAAGCAGACTTGACCGTACCTGAGTCACTCTTGGTTTATGCTGGGATCACAGCACCAAACGACACGCTTAAATCTCTTTCAGCGATTGCAAACACTGTGCAGCCTGGAATGCCCGACGCAACGATGGTGGCACCTCCATTGATACAAAATGAATTCCGCCTGATGAGCCCAGCGGGGATCGACCTATCCAAGTCCATTGGCTTTGCGCTCTTCGAACGGAAAACCTACGGACGAGACCCATCAGCAACACTCGTCGGCATGACAAGCAAGGACCAATTCGTCCAATCACTGCCGAAGAACAACCAAAAGCAAAACGACGCGGGCAATGCCTACTCTTACTTAAAGTGGGCAGGGGCCAAAACACCGGTCTTTGTGAATTTCATTGGTCAACATGCTGTTTTGACACGCCACCCGGACCTCTTTCCGACCCACAAAGCGTTCCTGAGCCGTCTCGCGGGTCATCGGTTTAAAAAGGCCGGTAGCGTTTTTGTAAGCCTAGACAACGTCTATCGTGCCGAACAAAAGGAGATCGATAACGCTCTGGCTCAGGCCAAGGCGAAGTCTGAGACGGACTTGGCAAACTCACCGGCAGCCGCCTCAGTCGGCTTCTTCACGGATGTTTTGGAGTCGATTCCGACGTTGATGAAGCAACTCGCCAGTGCCGAATTTATTTTGAGCGCAGACCCGTCCGGCCTTGGTCTTAATTTCCTCTTTTCCGCTAAAGACGGGACACGTTTGGGCACATCTTGGGCAAAGTTAAAAGGCGCCGAGCACACGCTTTTGAAAACAGCGCCGATGGACACAGTGGCGTTCGGCTCTGTCGCTTTTGCCGCCAGTGCGGAACCAAATAAGTTGCAGGAAACGGTGCTCAATTTTGCAATGAATGCGTTGAAGTCGGTCGCCAAAGTCGATGCGGCTATAGCCAAAGAGGTCGAAGAGAGTGGTCGAGCGATGCTCAAGCAAATGACCGGCCATTTTCTGGCCATCGTTCACCCTTATCCTGGCTCGAACGGTCTGTTGCCCAGTGTCATCACAGGGATTAAGGATGCGAGCGTTGCAAGAGCCGCATACACAAAAAGCGTCAAGGCAATGGCTGCACTGACTGCAAATGCCGAGTTGGGTATCACATCTAACTTCAGTGAGTATAAAATCGGTGATGCACCCGTGACTGTCCAAAAGACAGTCCAGGCAAACGCAAACCCGATGATGGCTATGCTATCGGCCTTCAACGAGACCCACACCGTGATCACCAAAGGCAAGAGCATTGTCGCATATGGCGCGGCTGCCAAACCAGAGCTTGAGCGGGCGATGAACGGTGCAAATGAGGGATTTACCAAGACGGTCGACGTGAAACGACTGACCAAGAAAGGGGTAGCCAAGGCCTTTATGTACGCGTTTGTATCCCCTGTAAAGTTGATGCAGCGGGTGAGTTTAGGCGGGATGAATCCCTTTGCTGCGACCCTGACGGGCCTCGAGGCTCAAGGGGGGCTTGGCTTTGTCTTGGGTGCTGAAGGCAACAAACTCAACTTCCTCATCGATATCCCAACAACCTTACTCAAAGATGGAATGGCCGTTTTCACTCGCGTCAAAGGTGGCCTTTAAAGCCGGGTCAAACCGGTGTCATCGCCCGTCGGGCTCTTGCTGAAGCGTAATGCCTGATTCATCGCTGCTCAATTGATACGTGGTCATTTGATTAGCGATGACAGCCACCTTGGTCTTCAGACGCTTACGGGTCTTCGGGTCAACGACAACGATGTTATGTAAACCCGCCTTTCTCTGTTTGGCCAGTTGTGGCAACGCATCAAGTTCTTCGCTGTCTAAGAACACCATGAGGGTTTTTGCCCCATTGAGTTGAAGGTCGCCCCTCTCAACTTTGAGTTCATTGAGGACCAAGTTGACGGTATAGAAAGGCGCGTCTACATCGAGAGTAAAGACTTTGGTTTCATATCCGTCCGCGCTCGCTCTAAATGAAATGGGCATACCGATGTTTTGCACCAGTTTAATTCCTTCGAACCCACTCCGACCCGCTTTAAGCCACAAGCCCTCCAAGTTTTTGCGCTCGATCATCGCATTTTCAGGCTGGGTCACAACGCTTATATTGCCTTGAGTCCGGGGGGTGACACCCGCTAACAAGGTCTCGCCGATGTTTAGGGCATCACGGTCGCCGATGGGTACAATGATGACATGTGGATAATGTCCTTTAGCCTCCAACTTAAGAGCAACTTGCGCATGGCGCTCTATCTTCGTTTTGAGAGGACTCTCGCCTAAGGCAATGCCGTCAATGAATATGCGAGCACCGAGCGGGCGACTCTCCACCTGAAGTTCAAGGGCTTTGTGTTCGGTCTGCTTGAGGATGCCATCGATTTTTGTCTCACTGTCTCGAAAGGATGCAAACGTGTCAGCGTAGCCAGACAGAGAAAACCGAACTTGTCCGCCGATATCAGATGACACTTTTGCCTGTGTTGGGGTCACCTCAGGCAGGGGGTTTCCATTCAATATAACCCGAGCGCCAGGAGGCTGACTTGTAAACTCTATTGTGCGTTCAATCACTTGACGCGACTTTGTGTCTACAGGTCGGTCTAGTTTTTGGGTCGATGATAGCAGAACGGGCTTTTGGTTTTCGAGAGCTGTCGTTGGATACATCTCGTACCCGTAATAAAGACCACCACCCACCAAGACCACCGCACCAAGCACAAGTAAACCCGTATAGCTGCGATAGCCTGTGGGTTTAAAATCGATCGACTGTACATCTTGTGGAATCGAATAGGTTTGGGCCTTTACAGTCGACGTGCTTGCATCGCCTTGCTTTATCTCCGTGGGTTGAACGGTGTTGATCGCAGCCCAATCGCTCATGTCTGCTGAGCCATTTTTTCGGCCATCATCAGATTGACTCATTCTATTTTCTCCTCGCCACACTGGGGTGTAGGATAACCCGAATATAAAGTCGGCGCATCCCCCTCGACGATCAACGCGCATCCGACTATGCTTCCGACGTGTTCTCGATACCGACTGTCGTAGGGCCATTACCATCATAAACGTGTGTATGCCAAATATGGAGACGAACACGATGCATGTCGAACTACTGATCATCGGAGATGAAATCCTAGATGGAACGGTTGTCGATGAAAACTCAACGTGGCTTGGCTCGTTCCTTAATGACAAAGGGATGCGTGTTCAAAGGCAAACCACTGTCCCCGATAGTAGAGAGTCCATTGCCAATGCTTTGTCGCAAATTGTCGACCGTGCCGACCTATGCATTTGCACGGGCGGCCTCGGGCCAACGGACGATGACCTAACCCTTGAGACGGTCGCGGCGGTTGCCCAAGACGAACTGATTTTTGATCAAAAGATCTGGAGCCAAATCGTCTCTCGATATGCGGGCAAACCGGTTCCGGAGAACAATCGTAAACAGGCCTATGTCCTTAAGAACGGAACCGCTCTCGAGTCAGAAGTTGGGACCGCTCCAGCTGCGCGAATCCACATTGCGGGTTGTACAGTGTTCGTCTTGCCGGGCGTTCCTATGGAAATGAAATGGCACTGCAAGACCCATCTGATCCCGTATTTAGACGGCCTCAATCGTCCAAACTGGACCAAGCGAACGCTCCGATTTTCAGGGATTGGTGAATCCAAATTAGCCACGATGATCGACGCACTCAGGCTGCCCCCGTCTATATCGCTTTCATATCGCACCGCGTCGCCGGAAAATCATCTGCGCCTGCGGTCTCTTGACGCAACTGGCTTAGATGAAGCCATCGCCAAAATTACGGATTCGATCGGTCCGGCGTTCATTGGGTTTGATGAGATGAGCTTGGCGCATGCCCTCGTGGCACGTTTAAAGTCTAAACACCTGACGATCGCTACGGCTGAGAGTTGTACCGGTGGTCTTATCGGAGCTGAATTGACCTCCATTCCAGGCGCGTCAGCTGTGTATCTTGGCTCAATAGTCAGCTATAGCAACGGTGTTAAATCGGGTCAGCTTGGCGTAAAAGAAGGCGATATCGTAAGACACGGTGCGGTCAGCGAGATTGTCGCCGCACAAATGGCCAAGGGTGTCTGTGATGCGCTGAGTGCGGATGTTGGCGTGTCTGTGACAGGCATTGCGGGTCCCGGTGGCGGATCAATTGAAAAGCCCGTAGGCACTGTCTGCTTTGGCTGGTATGGTCCGGGTCTAAATGAGACGACTCGTGTCCGATTTCGAGGTGACCGAGACCAGGTCAGACGACGGGCTGTCGGCTTTGCTATGGATAGATTAAGGAGAGAATATGCTTGACGAACACCTTCAGCGCCGCGCCTTCATCGCCATCGCGGTCGGCGGACGTGTATCCGATGTCCTGTCCCGGACGCAGCGTGCTCTCTTTAGTGCGGCCAGAAGCGAAGACCGAACCGTTCAATCAATTCCAAGGCGTCTGATAACAATCCCACTCTTTGATCTAGGCTACCCATACGTCGAAGCCTTAGAAGCCGCGCAATTGGCCATTGACCGAGTCATCACTAAAATGACGCCCTTCTCTATTGACATCGACGGGCTCGATGCTTGGCCTGACTTGACGGCGCCCCAATTATTAAGCGCGACCATCAAGGGTGGCTCAGAACAGATCTGCCAACTTCGATCCGATCTGCTCGGACCACTCATGGAATTCGGTTTCCCTGTCCGTGGTGGCCATTTCGTACCCACTATTCCTCTGGTCCGCGTGCAAGGATCGGGTCCGGAAATCAAACTCCCAAACGCCCCCTCGATCAGCACATTTGAGGTTAAAGCTGTTGGTGCATTTGTGGAGCAAGAGCGATTCGAAAAGTTTTCAATCCGAAATTTATGGTATCGAACCATCGGCGGTAGCGACTCAAATCTCGAACACGTATCAGTCATCAGTGACATCGATGCCTTAAGACAGCAGCTCGAGGAAAAGCTCAGCCAACGAACCACTAATTTCCGGTCTCGTCGCGTCCGAACCCGAGTCGACGATCTGACCACAGATGTCGATGCCGACGACAACGATGACCCATCGACAGCCACCGAAAATACCGAAAGTCCTTGATCTCGCGAGACGATCTGTCGTCTATGAATCTCGACGGATTTGGCCAGCGTAGTCACCAAACAGCGACCTTCGCAGAAATCTTGGCTCGATCAATAAAATTACTGGACCTACGTTCAGTGCATCACTATAGTGCCACTGAACAGACGTTCTCTTCTTAATTTTCAATACAGGGGAAATCCAGCACATGGCTAAACGACGGGAAAACAACCAACAAGATCGCGAGCGAGCAATCTCACTCGCTCTCGGTGCAATCGAAAAGCAATTTGGCAAAGGCGCGATCATGCGTCTTGGTGAAGGCGAGACACTCGTTGGCGATGTTCCTGTCGTTCCGACCGGGAGTACAACACTCGATATCGCACTCGGTATTGGAGGATATCCTAGAGGGCGGATCATCGAGGTCTATGGTCCAGAATCGAGCGGTAAGACCACATTGACGCTTCATGCTGTCGCACAGGCTCAAGCCATGGGCGGCGTTGCTGCATTTATCGATGCCGAACACGCACTCGACGTCACGTATGCCAGAAAACTCGGTGCCAAAACTGATGAGTTGCTCATCAGCCAGCCGGACACAGGAGAACAGGCACTTGAGATCGCCGATATGCTGGTTCGGTCTGGAGCTGTCGACGTCTTGGTCATCGATTCGGTTGCGGCCTTGGTCCCGAAGGCAGAACTCGAGGGCGATATGGGAGACACCCATGTTGGACTTCAAGCTAGACTCATGTCACAGGCGCTCAGAAAACTGACCGGCAGTATCAATCGAAGTCGGACGGTGGTCTTTTTTATTAACCAGATCCGTATGAAGATCGGTGTGATGTTCGGCAGTCCTGAAACGACGACTGGAGGCAATGCGCTCAAGTTCTACGCATCACAGCGAATTGACATTCGTCGGATTGGAGCCATCAAAGGATCCGATGGTGTTCTTGGGAACCGAACGCGCTGTAAGGTTGTGAAGAACAAAATGGCCCCTCCCTTCCGAGAGGCTGAGTTCGATATCATGTACGGAGAGGGGATCAGTAAGGCTGGGGAACTCGTCGATCTGGGCTCGGCAGCAGATATCGTCCAAAAATCGGGCGCTTGGTATAGTTTCGATGGTGAGCGCATCGGTCAGGGTCGAGAAAATGTTAAAAACTTCTTGC
Source organism: Myxococcales bacterium (assembly GCA_002731825.1). Classification (GTDB taxonomy): domain Bacteria; phylum Myxococcota_A; class Bradymonadia; order UBA7976; family UBA1532; genus UBA1532. The sequence continues at coordinate 272,172 of PCCS01000001.1, read as the reverse complement.
GAGAGCATCCTGAACTGATGAAGGAAATCGAACGCCGTGTCTTAATCCACCATGGGATTGCTCAGCGAAATACCAGTGCCGTGCAAGAGGCTGAAGACGCCTGAACAAACCACCCACCTGGGACTGAATCCCATCTCATAGTCGGGGCCGAGTCGAGCGCTTCACTTAAATCGCTCGCCCGCCCCCCCCCTGTGCCTCTGATTCATTAATTTTCTTGGCGTGTGTCAAGCAGCACCTGGATACTTGCGATGTGTGCAAAGGCCGAGTTATGGTCTGGCATACAGGGAGATCTGAGTGACTGCATTTTGTTCAAACCTAAGTCTGTATCGGTCTGTGGGACAGGCTTTACTGGCCTTTTGTTTGGTGTTGGACCCCAGTACGGCCTTTTCGCAGAGCCGTTCCATGGCACCCGGTGCCGACGACCCGATTTACGTTGTCATAGGTCGCATCGATGGCATTAGCCGAATTCGGCGAAATCAACAGAGATTTGAGCGAGCCTTATCGGCACAGGCGGGAATTCGGGTGACCGATTCACGTAAGTTTAATGATGAGGCGCAAGGTCTCGGCGTTCTCGATATGTTACCTGAAGATGCAACCAGCCTGGAGCGTGTGTGTGAACGCGTCGACATCGATGCGGCCGTCTATGTACAAGTGGAACCAGTGGGCGCTGATAGTCGGGTTACAGTCACGGTCTATGCCGCACTCGAAGGCCGATATGTCGGTGAGCAGGTCATCCGTGTACCCAATGGGCGGATAAACACAGAGGTTTGGCAAGTCGCGACAGAGGCAATCTTACCCGATCTAAAACGTGTGCTCGGCCAACAACAACCCGCTGTCATCAAACGACCCATCCCGATGGGTCGGCAGCCTCGTGCGCGCTTCGATAGACGCGATCAGCAGCGAAGTGAAACACGTACACGGAATCGACGCGGCCGGGAGCTGGGTCGACGTATCGATGAGCTACCCGTAGATGACGCGGTGATCTCGAATCGACCAAAACCCAACTCAAACCAAGTCATTGGTGACATAAGACTCGGTCTGATGAGTTTGGGTCGCAACTTTGTCTATACAGCCAGTCCCGAGTCTCAAGTCTTCAATCGAGGCGGCATTGATTATCAGTTAGGCCTTGTACCCGGCTTTGCCGTGGACGCACACTTCACACCATTCAGTCGGCGTCGTAACGCCACCAAAGGCGTGGGGTTTCGCCTGCTTTATGAAAAGGCTTTTTTTCGGACGCAGCAAACGGTCACGCAGCAAGACCAGAGTCAAACAACGACGCTACTGGATAGCCGTCACGACCATTTTGCAGGGTATCTTACCTACACCCATAGCTTTGGTAAAAAAGGAGAGCTTGGCGGATATTTGGGCGTCGGTCGACTGATCTTCGAGCTATCACAAAATCAAGAATATACCGGCTCTAGCTATACCTATATGGATACGGGCCTCAGCGGTTTCGTGCCATTCGGAACACAATTGCTCGGATTCAGTGGTCGGGCGGGCTTGATTCCCTATGCGTCTCTTGGTGATACGGTTCAAGAACTCGGTGGCGAAGCGACGGTGTTCGGCTATCGGGTCTACTTAGGCTTAGAAAGCCGATTTGATTTCGGCCTCACTCTCTCCGGTGGCTTCGAGTATACTGCCTTTGGTAGCACGGTCACAGGCACGGGTCGAGATGGACGAATCGGTGAATCGGCCGATGACCATTTTATGGTGTTGCGGTTCTTGGGAGGATATCGATTCTAATGAGTGCAAACGGTGATAAACCAGATACACCCGAATCACAGCTAGACGCACTGGTGGAAGCCGCAGGCGTCGCCGAGGTGCAACGCGCGAAGCATCGAAAACTCTCGGTCGATAAGGCCATAGAAACCCTCGATGAATTGATCAAAGAATCGCGAAGCGAGCTAGACGCCAACCCAGAGATACGTGATCATCATAATCGGTCGACTCGTTCAGCAATGGACGCTTTGTTTGAAAACCCAGGCGAGACATCGCCAGCCCCGATCGAATCCGATGCAGGCACCAATTTCGACGAGGGTGAGACAGCGGATGGACCGCGTCTAGCTGGTGCACAGACGGCCCACAGGGCGGTACGTCCCATACGACAACTTGAAGACGGTATCGATTTTTGGGACGAATTAGAGACCCTAGATCGCGACGATTCCGAGTAGTCCTCGAACCCGAGAACGTTGAGCGCTCACTATACCAAGCGCGTTGCATCCAGAAGACTGTCAGGTTGTTTTTTAAAGGTCTCAAGCAGCTCATCAGCAGGTGAAGTTCGCCTCTTGGCCCGGTCAAGGAATGAGTCTAGAAAGACACAGGCGGCCGGTTCCCAACGGCTTAGTCCGTCTATCGCCTGCTCAACCAGATGCTCAGCCAATGCACCGACATCATATGGTCCAACGCGAGCCCGAAGACCGTCGCGACACACAGCCATGCGGATGGCGTTCCAAGTCGACTCATCGAGTCCAGCAAAACAGTCGATAACAGAATCCAGAGCCCTGGAATCGTAGAGGAGGCCCGCATGAAAGGCAGGCAACGCCATCACGGACTCTCGGTTACCCATGTCTGCCCCCCTCACCTCAAGAAACTGTTTGAGACGAACATCGGGAAAGAGCGTGGACAAGTGCAGTCCGTAATCCCCTAAGTTCGCCGAATGACCGGACCAACCATGCGTCATGAACTCATTAAACGACCGCCCACGACAATCTAAATATTGACCGTCGCGATGGATGAAAAGCATCGGGACTTGGCAAGTCCAAGACACGTATTCAGCAAGGGTGACCGTTGGTCGGAGAAGTTCATTGGGCAGCCGGCAACGTGCATCATCTGTATCGAGCCAAATTTTAGAGCGAAAGGATAAATGATGTCCATCCGCACCGTTGACGACCGGGGAATTGGCAAATAGGGCCATCACGATGGGCTGGACCATCACCGATGCATACCATTTGCGCATGGCATCAGCTTCGGATCCGAAATCAAAATTCGCCTGAACGGTTGCCGTCTGTCGCATCATATGGATGCCAAGTTGCCCTGCGTTGAGCAAACGGGATTCCAGAATGTCGTACCGCGGTTTTGGCATTCTCGGCGCGTCGAGGGGGTTGCCATAGGGATGCAATCCAACCCCACTCCATTGGAGGCCAAGGGTCTGACTGATTTGCTTTAGCTCATCCAAATGCTGATCAAACTCAGCCGCTGTTTCAAAAAGTGACTTCAGTGGCGCGCCGCTCAACTCAAGTTGTCCACCAGGCTCCAACGTGATGGTCGCCCGCCCTCGAGACAAAGCCAATAGAGTCTCGTCGGCCGCGTTCGCGACCCATCCGAATTGTTTGAAGCCCTCGAGAACAGAGCGGATACCCCGAGGGTCATAATAGTCGGGCGATCGGCCTCTATCAGGCCACCAGCCAATCTTTTCGTGCTCAGTCCCAATAACCCATTGAGATGTCGGCTTGCAGCCGGCCAGAATATAAGACTCAAGGTCCGACTGGCTTTGAACCCGCCGACTATCCGTCGCAACATGTGAACTCAAGACTGACTCCCACTCAAGGTGCTGTCGAAGCCTACTTTGGCACAATTCGTACGTCAATTTGCATGATCATTCAGGTTATTCTTGCGATCATTCGCTCAGCTTGGTACATGGCACCGCTTTTATGTCTCACGTGGCCGGAGCGGTCCCCTGCGTGCTCTCTGACGAGATTGGGGGTTCAGCGACGATGGACACGGTGGTTTAACGCTAAACAAATTGGAAGGAGAATCGCCATGGCTGCGGTCTCAATTCGCGACCTGTTAGAAGCAGGTGTACATTTCGGTCATCAAACCGCTCGCTGGAACCCACGGATGAAGGATTACATTTACGGTGTCCGTAACGGTATCCACATCATCGATCTTCAAAAAACTGTGCCCTTGTTCGACGATGCATTTAACTTTGTATCGGCGGCTGTGTCTCGCGGTGAGTCGGTCTTATTCGTCGGCACCAAAAAGCAAGCACAAGAAGTCGTCAAGACCCAAGCGCTTCGCTGCGGTATGTACAACATTACACATCGGTGGTTGGGTGGAACACTCACGAATTTCCGAACCATTAAGCAGTCCATTGAGCGATTGAAGAAAATCGATCGCATGCTGACTGACGGAACAGCTGATTCCCTCACAAAGAAGGAAACTCTTAAGCTGTTCCGCGAGCGCGAGAAGCTTGAAGCGAATCTTGGTGGGATCAAGAACATGGAGTCGCTCCCCGGGGTGATTTTCATCGTCGACACCAATAAAGAGCATCTGGCTGTCGCTGAAGCAAAGAAGCTCGGCATCAAGATCGTCGGTATTCTAGACACAAACTCGGATCCAACTGGGATCGATTATCCAATCCCTGGTAATGATGATGCCATTCGTGCAATCGAGTTATTCGCAAGTCGAGTGGCAGACGCCGTTCTGGCCGGTAAGCGTCAGCACAATGAGCGTTACAGCGGTTCACAGGCTGAAGGTGATTTTGACGCAGCGGGTGTCGCCGTCGCACAGATTGACGGCGAAGGACCCGAGGTGGCTTTGAAGCCTGCAGGCATGGAAATGCCGACTCCGGAGGCAAGTGCAACACCAGATGCACCAGCCGCCACTGAAGAATAAGCTCTATACCCTTTAAACCCATTGCGATCCCCCTCGGGATCGCTCAACCAAACCGGAGATCGAAATGTCGATTTCAGCAAAAGATGTAGCTGCTCTGCGTCGCCAGACAGGAGCAGGAATGATGGATTGTAAGAAAGCCTTGGTCGAATCTGAGGGTGACATCGGTAAAGCGAAGGAATATCTTCAGAAGAAGAGCCTTGCAGCCATCGGAAAGCGCGCTGACCGAACGGCAGCAGAGGGCGTGGTTGGAAGCTATATTCATAATGGACGCATCGGCGTCCTTGTCGAGCTGAACAGCGAGACTGATTTCGTTGCTCGAAACGAAGATTTCCAACGGCTTGCAAAAGACGTCGCCATGCACATCGCGGCCACGAATCCCGAATATGTCGACTCATCTGAAATCCCGGCCGCATACGTCGCCAAACAGAAAGAAATCTTTCTCGCTCAAATGGAAGATGCAGGCAAGCCAGCCAACATCCTAGAGCGCATCGTTGAAGGCAAGCTCAGGAAGTGGAAGTCGGAAATCTGCCTTCTCGACCAAGCCTTCGTCCGCGACACCGACAAAACAATCAACGAACTTGTCATCGAAGTCGCCGCTGTCGTGAAAGAAAACATCAAGATTCGCCGCTTTGTTCGATTCGAATTAGGTGAAGGCATCGAGAAAGAAGAAACAGACTTTGCCGCAGAAGTCGCCGCTGCGACGGCCGGGTAAGGACTGACTATGACGGGCGATAAACCACCCTATACGCGTCTCCTTTTGAAACTTTCAGGCGAAGCCTTGATCGGCGAGGGGACATACGGAATATCGCCTAACGTCATTTCTCAGATTGCATCTGAAGTCAGCCAAGTCCGTGCTCTCGGTATCGAATTAGCTGTGGTTATCGGTGGTGGCAACATCTTTCGAGGTGTTGCCGGTGCTGCCCAAGGCATGGATCGAACCAGTGCCGATTATATGGGTATGCTGGCCACAGCGATCAATGCCATCGCGATCCAAGAAGGTTTTGAGAAAGTCGGTCTGAAAACGCGCGTCATGAGCGGCATCGAAATGCCGCGCGTGGCTGAGCCGTTTATTCGACGCCGCGCCATGAGACACCTTGAGAAAGGGCGGGTGGTGGTCTTCGCCGCAGGAACCGGCAATCCCTACTTCACCACCGATACAGCCGCCGCCCTTCGGGCCGTAGAAATTGGAGCAGATGCCGTTCTCAAGGCAACCAAAGTAGACGGCATCTACGACAAAGACCCGATGATCCATTCAGACGCCATTAAGTATGACCACGTCACGTACAGTGAATGCTTGGCCGAGGACCTTCGGGTCATGGATGCAACGGCCATTAGCCTATGCCGCGAAAACAAGATGCCAATCGTCGTCTTCGAGTTGGGTACACCTGGCAACATTGTTCGTGTCGCTAAGCGGCAGAGCGTAGGCACAACGATCACAGTTTAGGGTGCCCGTTCGCCCCACGCTCTCCTCTCAAATATAGAATCCCGCAAATGACTCCCAAGGTCGTATTTCGTATGCTATCGTCGTTACGTTCGACCAATCCAATAGGAGTGAATGCGTTATGGAAGACGAAATCTACGAAGACTTAAAAGCGACTTTTGAGAAGACCTATAGCGCCCTGCGCCGGGATCTCGCCAGAGTGCGTTCGGGTCGCGCGAACGTCAATTTACTCGACAACATTAGGGTATCCTACTACGGACAACCGACACCGCTCAATCAAGTCGCATCGCTGCAGATTCCAGAGCCGAGAACAATTTCTATAAAGCCCTGGGAGAAAGACCTTCTGGGAGATGTTGAGCGCGCGATTCAGCAGTCGAATCTGGGGCTTAATCCATCCAATGACGGCACAGTGATTCGTCTGTCGATTCCTCCATTGACGGAAGAAAGACGGAAAGAACTGGTCAAGACAGTTCAGAAATTAGGTGAAACGGCTAAGGTGTCGGCACGTAATAGCCGACGAGATGCCAACGCAATGCTCAAAGCCCTCCAGAAAGATGGCGACTTAACAGAAGATGAGCTTAAGAAATCCTTGGACAAGGTTCAGGGCTTGACGGATGGCGCAACAGAGACCATCGATGGCATTGTTGGACGCAAAGAAGACGAACTTATGGAAGTGTGACGCCGCTGGTCCTAACCCACCCGTTCGAGAGACCGTCAGAAATGATAGGCGTAACGAAATAATCCTGTGTGAATAAACAAGGCTGCGTCGTTCCGCTGGTCGATCAGGTCGGTTTCGTAGACACCGTCGTAGGTCAAACTCAGATGATGTGCCCGGGAGGGCCGCCAGAATAAAGAGCCGCCCATCAGATAAATACGTTGCGCTTCATCGAATGTGCGCCCCCGCTCCGTAAACCGGTCAATAGTACGCCCATCGAAAACCGTGACATGGCCATTCAGGGTCAGTTCCAAAAAGATGTCTTTCTCCAAATCACCGGCGATCAACCAGGAATCACTCTGAAAATTATTTCGAATGGTTGTCCGCAGGTCGAACCGTGTCCCCGTCGAGAATAGGTCGCTATTACGAAGTCCTATGGTGTAGGCCCAAGATTGCCTCCGGTCTTGGCTCCGCCTCTTGTACTCGATGGTCTGATAGTGATAATAGCGCCGCCAAAATCGATAGGAACCAGACAGACGGACACGATTGTAGACAAGGTCGATGATTTCATCACCGAGCAGTAGCGCTTGGTTGAGGCGAACGACATTTCGATAGATGGCCTGATTGCGGTACGCTTCAATACTGTAGCGCGTATAGTTAATGGACAGATTAACCGCCTTTGTGGGGGTATAATCAAGGGTCGACAATAGTGTTACAGGCTCAATTTCATCGAGTGTATCGACGACCGAATAGACGTTTACGTAAAGGCCTGGGGCCAATCGATAATGGGTTCGCCCATACAGAAACTGACGATCCAATCCGTCCCTCAAAATCAGGTTGTAGCCCAGTTCGACGTTCAGTCCGTCTCGTTTGTAACTCGAGTAACTGCCCACCGTCTGGTACGTCGTTGTTGGCTGATAGCTGTTCGGGTCGGGCCTCAGCCCACCGTAGGCACCAACCATCATCGTCGAATTCAATTTGAGCTGAACATCAAGGCCGTCAACCCAAGCATTTCCAGCCTGAAAAATAATGCGCCGACCGGCCGACACGGTCCACTTTTGAGTGAAAGCCTGTTGAAGATAGAGTTGTCTGAGCTGCTGAAATGACTGAGTCTCGCCAAATCGTCGTTCTTTGACTTCGCTGATATCCCAAAGAAGCGTGGCATCTAGTGTGAGAGCCGTGTCAAAGGGGCCCATATTCTCAACATCTAAATCCAAATCTACAAACTGGAATAGCACATCTTTGGAGACGGGTCCGTCAGCTGTTGAGTAGAGACTACGTGACGCAACGCGGCCATCGATTTTCAACTCTTCGCCCCCAGCGGAGGGGATAGAAAGCAGGAATAATGAGAACACGAGAATCCACTGCTGCATCGATTTCATCGGCCATTGACCTCACAGACCCCACACCCTGAACCGGGTCTCGCTGGGACAAAACTGGTCGATCGATGACAGTTGTGACAGGAATCCAGCCCACCCGGAATACAGGCCGTATGGTCGCAGAGCTTGCTGCCGGCCGTGGCATTGAAATCTTGTGTATGGCAAAAGAAGCAATCATTGGGGAGTCCGCCGAACACACGGCCTGGATGGCAATCACGACATTCAACAAAGCGGTGCGCCCCGGAGAGTCTAAAGCCCGTTTCCGCATGTAGAAAGGTACTGGGCAAGAATGCTTGCTGATTATGGCATTCGAAACATTGAGGGCCAAAACTCCCAAAATGGGGATCGCGATGGCAATTTACACATTCTGGACCTCGCCCGGCTTGCGTCTCCTTGCGGTCTGGACCATGACACTCCTCACAGGCCAATAGGTCATGGACTCCTCCCAACCGAAAAGCACCAAAATCATGGTCTTGCATGGTGTTGATTGACCAGTCTTCGACGCCATGACAGCGATCACAGCCCGGGCCCAACTTGCCCTTGTGGACATCGACGTGACACTCCGCGCACTCTTTCGGCGTGTCTGTATAAATATTGTTCGTATGACACTTGCCGCAATCAACCTCTTCATGACGGCCATCCAGTCGATATTCAGTCCTCGTATTGTGGTCAAATTCCTCCAATGGCGACCAGGCCTTGGTGGTATGACACTGGTCACATGGCTGACTAAACTGACCCTCATGAAAGTTGTAATGACAATTGGCACACGCCGCATCAATGGGTTTGAAATGACCCTGAGTATGACAGCCTGTACAGGGGACCGTCTGGTGCTGACCGGTCAGTGAAAACTGGCTTATGGTGTGATCGAAAAACGGGATCTTCCAGGACCGGAAACCCGCATGACATTTGTCACAGCCGTCCGATGCTTGTTTCGGTTCAAGGGCCCGATTGAGCTGGTCCAGCGGGGCTTCGAATTGGCCTTGATGAACGTCTGTATGACAAAATGAACAGCGCCTTTCCGTGTCGTCTTCGGTCTCTGTCCCATTGGGATGGCAACGATAACATGGCTGTTCGGCATGACGTTCTTCGAGAGCAAATCCGGTGACACTGTGGTCAAAGCGCGTCTTCATCCAATCGACCGGTGAGTGACAATTGCTGCATGGCGTATCACCAAACTTATCCCCGTGTGGATTGTCATCTTGGTGGCAATCGGCGCATTCCATGGGCAAGGGTTTGTAATGACCACCAGGGTGGCAGCTCGCACAATCGACACGCGTATGACGGCCCTTCAGAGGAAAGCGGCTCATCGTATTGTGATTAAACTTCAAGTGCCGTCCCGTGAAGCCTGTCTGTTTGTGACAACTATCGCATCGCTGTCGCCCAAATTGCCCCTTATGGACATCGACATGACACCCTCGACAATCGTTGGTTGGCGGCCGCCATTTCTCCCAGGAATGACAGTCCGTACATGCATTGACCGCGTGCTTACCACGGAGGGGCCAGCCCGCCGTTGAATGGTCAAAGACATTTGTTTTCTTAAATCCGCTGGTCATATGACATTCCTCGCACTTGCGGGGTGATCCAAATACGCCGATCGGATGGGGATTTTTATGGCAGGATACACAGCCGGAGACCTCAATTGGTCCGAAATTACGCTTGCCGAGATGACACTTATCACATGACGCGTCTCGATGAAGACCTGTCAGTGGAAAATTGGTTTGGGTGTTGTGGTTAAACTTTAACTTTTCGTTAAGAGAGGCCCAATTTTGGGTGTTGTGACAATCCTGGCACCGATTCAACTCAGCTTTTTGGCCCTGTCCATGATAGCTACCGTGGCAGCCATTACAGCTGGTCGGCGCACCTAGGTAACTGTCTCGATTCGTTCCAGGCCTCTTTGCACTGTGGCATTCCCGGCATGGAACACGGGTATGGCCACCCGTCAGCGACCAACCCGTGGTTTTATGATCAAACGTTCGCCGGTTGAGTTGGGTAATCCCGTAGCCACGCCCACGATGTTCGCGATGGCAGTCATGACATTTGGCACCGGCTGCGTTACGCCCATGATAGCCTTTTCGAGCACTGATCCTTTGGCCAATTCTCTTATGGCAATTGAGGCAGTTTCGATTGGGCATACCACCAAAGATGTCATGGCACTTCGTGCAATCGTTGTTATTGTCGTACCGCGCATGAGGCGTCGATAGGGGGCCGACAGCAAAAACCTGTGAATTGCAAAACAGAGTAAAGAGTGCCCAAACGGTAATGGTTGGCAGAATAAACCGACGAATGACTGACCTAGTCTGTGCCGAGGGGCGCCCCATATAATCGTGCGTATCCTGTGATAACTTTACCGGACATCGTAGCTACTTTTTCAATTAGGGTCATTATCGGACGCTAATTGACTCAAACAGTCCCCGTTTGACTCTGATTTGACAGAGCCGAAAAACATCCGTCCCAGCGTCAGTTTAGCCTCAATTCACCTGATACATCAACGCGAAAACAATATGTAAAACAAGCGCTCCAAACATGATGTTACTGCTCGTGACATGGACAATTCGATATCTTTTTAAGACCTTGGACAAAAATGCATGCTGCATAATGGCCCGTTCCAAGCGGCTTTTCTCGGTCATCAGAGTCTCGACCTGGGCGCTCTGATTATCGTCTTCAAGGCCATGACTCAGTTCGCTCGCAAGGTCTGAGACGCGTTTTTTGGTGAGTGCATCACGCCGAATTAAATCGACTAAAAGCGCAATGAACGGCCGCCACCCACGAGACTCTGTGGACACCAGCGCTCTCTCGCTTTTCTCCTGACCCATGATATCTTTCAATCTGACGATGGCCGTATGACCGACACTTGGGTCGGAAAAAACGCCCTCGATTTGCCTAGTCACATCACCAATACGGTCATTGACTTCGTCTAGGAGAAGTTCATGACCATGTTTGTTCCGAGGCACGATATAGACAACATAGCGTCCGATGGTCCCCGTGAGTACGGCCAAAAACATGGTCAAAAACGTGGCCACGGCAATGGGATCACTGAAGACGAAAGCGGTGTGAAAAAACGCCATGATAAACCCGATCACACCCATCCAGATATGAGCCTCCATCAAGACAGGTGTTGTACTGAATCGACCCCTCAATCGATACACTTGTGTCCCGATCATCAGACCGCCGCCAATGTAACCAAGGGCATGACTGAAAAAGTCACCCGCACGAAAGGGCACAACTGGGTCAACCCCAGATTCAGACCAGCCGAGCTGGAAAAAGAGTTCTGCGAAAGTAACTTTGGGCCAGTACAAACGGCCGAAGCATTCCCAAGACAGAAAAACAGTGACGAAAACCGTCAGCGCCACCCAGAATTGTCGCCAGCCATGAGGAAACTCATTGGGACTCTCGATGGCGTCACCATCGGGCACGGATTGCGGGGAAAATTGTCGCCAATTATCAAATAACTCAGCGCCATCCAGCTGAAATAGAGCCCCTGTAGGACACGCCGAAATGCATGCCTTGTCTTCGTAGCCAGTGCAGTTATCACATTTCTGAGCAATGGCTTTACCTTTGGCATCGGGCGACCGATTTGGAAAATACTTTTCCATATCCAGCTCAGCGATCGGGTGCATCCGAATGGACCCAAAGCTACATCCCTTGCTGCACATTGTGCAGCCAATGCAATTATCGTCTATGACAATTTCACCGGTGACAGCATGTCGCCCGATGTGTCCAAACTTACATTTGTCCATACATTCAGGAACCACACAGTTGTGGCAGTTCTGGGGAACCTCAGTGAGTCCATATTTCACCTCACTTGGACCCAGACGATCAGTCCCATGACGATCTTTGCATGCCGAATAGCAGCCATCACATTCGATGCACAAGTCCATGCGCTTGAGTTTCACTCGCCCGGCAAAAGTGAGTCGTTCTTGGACTAAGAAACGAGCGATCTCTTTTTGGAAAGCATCATCAAATCTGGATTTTTGGCGATCGACCACATCTCGGATGCGGTCGGAAAAAGCGCCGCGAAGGTCATCGTGAGCCCGCAGCAAAACATTGAAGTCAGCGTAACTGACCTTCAAAAGCCGCACCGGACACATGGCGGTTAACCGTATAGATTTTGTATCGTCATCGACGATAAGTCTTTCGACGAAGAAATCACCGACGGTGAGGTAATTTACTGTCTCCTCTGGGCCCTTATTTTGGGTTCTGTGAACGCTTAGGTCTCCGAACAAGACCAGGAACAATGCCATATCTTGACCACCGACTGGACGGGCATTAAATGCGTCGTCGCCACGGGCCAACTCAACATGCTCCGCCCGCGGAACCAATGCATCGAGATAGTCTTTCGGCAAGTTGGCAAAGAACGGCGTCGACCGTAATAAGTCCGCGGTTACGGGTACCGGCTGGCGCTGTCTGCGCTTGCGTCCTGACTTAGGCGCTGCTTTCGGGACTCGTTTGATGCTCTTTGATGATGATGAACGGAGGTTCAATTTCGCTCAAGACCTACGACAAATACAAGATAGACTTCAGTATACACGATCACTGCGCCGGACCGTTATAATCCGCGGATGAAGGGACTGAGTTTCCTTTATTGAATATGGATCATCAGGTGAATCAATAGGTCGAAACACGGTCCTGACCTGCACCGAGTGACAAACGGCCCTCAAGCTCATTAGACAGATCAAGATAGGCTTCTGCCCCCCTGGAACGAGCCTGAAATTCAAATATGCTCAGACCCGCCGCCTGGGCTTTTGCTAGGGCCGAATTAATCGGGATAATGGTGTCCAAAAGAAGGTCGCCGTAATTATCTCGAAGTGCCCCACCAATGGCATCATTAATTTGCCGGGTCCGCCCATCGACGCGGGTTCGAATAATGCCCGCAACGTCGAGATTCTGGCCGAGCCGCAAATTGACAGTTCGAACAGTGCCCAGTAGGTCCGCAACACCTTCGAAGGCGAGAATGCTCATATCACAGGGCACCAGGACATGATCAGCTGCCACGAGCGCATTGAGTGTCAGGTTGCCCAAATTGGGTGGACAATCGATGAGAATAATATCGAAATGGCTCCTTGCGTTGGCGATGGCACTCTTAAGAATGTATTCACGACCAACTCGGCTCGCCATCTGGGCATCAGTTTCGGCGAGCCCCTTATCAGCGGCTGTTAAACTCAAATTGGGTAAATTGGTTTGAAAGACAGCGTCCAAAATATCCCGTGGTCTCTCGGCCAAGAGAATATCCGTCAACGTCGACGAGGCTGGCTTGATGTTTTCCCGGAGCGAGGACGACACGTGCCCTTGAGGGTCAATGTCGATGACGAGAATGCGATACTTAGACTGCTTTGCCCATGCGCATGCCAGGTTGACTGTGGTGGTTGTTTTACCCACTCCGCCCTTCTGCGCTGCGATGGCCATGACCAAAGCACGCCGGCTTCCTGTAATCGGGATCTCATCTGTCGGTGCCTTTAACTTGTTAATACCCGCCGAAATGAGACTGCGTACACCAATTGAGCGATTCATAAAGGACCTCCGAAGAACCTATGCTGCCTTTGAATACCTCTGGGTACACTAAACCACATGATTATTAAACCGTCCACGGCAAATTAATCCCATTCCCCTGGGGCTTTACGGAGATATAGTTGTCAATTTGCCTAAAAGATGAGACTGGCGATTCGATGGGACGCGTTGCTCTAAATTTTAACGATGGGCATGGGACCCGTCGCCTGTCGAACGGCACCTCGGGCGAGGGGTCGGTGCAGCACACGATCGACCGGCATGTTTGCCGGTGTTTGCTCGGACGCGATGCCAACCACCCGACAATCGCGTAAATCGGCGTCGTGGCGAATGGATGCGATGAGACGAACAGGATCGGTGCCGGTCAGGTCTAGGTCGAGAAAAATGATCTCCGGCTTTAAATCTCGCATCATCATACCGGCATCGAAGGCATTGTCTGTGTGAGCAATTTTGAAGGTGACCATTGATTCGTCACCTTCAGCATCCAAGAGCGCATCCAAAATTGAATTGACAGACTGCTCATCGTCATCGATGACGAGAACACGCTTTGGCCCTTGGTTAATGCGCGTGTCCCATTCGATAGGGATCCCGGTCGCCCGACAAAACTCATCCAAATCACCGCGCATGATCCGACGATGTCCACCGGGTGTTTTATACGCTTTGATTCTGCCCTCTTCGATCCACCGAATGATGGTCATTGGGGTGACACGGCAATACTTCGCCGCCGAATGCGTCGAAAAAACATCTGGAATCTTGAGATTACTCATCGACCACTCAAACCGTAATTCTGATTAACGATACAGACATAACACGCCTTTGGTTCGACTAAAACGGGCGGAATTTCAACAAAAATCGAACTGAATGACCTTTGAATGAATATAAGTTTGAACAGAAGGCTTGCCTCAGCCCCCCCGAGTCACATATATTCCGGCACCTTCAGAAACCATGGTCGTGCTCGATACAAGCCTATTTAGCGGCGATTGAGCAGCGTAGCCTGAGGAAAATAGAACCATGCGTAGCTTATTTTCAGTCAAGACTATCATTCTACTGGGCGCCCTAATGTCTGTTGCGACGGGTTGTTCAGACGATGAGCCCCAGAGCTGTAACGTAGATGCTGACTGCGGCCGAGGCCTCATTTGCGATGATGAGTCGAAAGAATGCGTGGCCGAACCCTGCCAGAGCTTAGGCGAGTGTCCCGGATCCGGTCGAGTTTGCCTCCAGGCGACCAATAGTTGTACGCGTCGAGAATGCGGGGATGGCATCCTCATGTGTCCCGCTGGTCAAGTCTGCGTGGACGACGGTCCTTACCTTTGGTCTTGTGTACCCGAACCCACGATGGTCGCCGATGTACTTATCATAAATACTGATATGGGGATGAGTTCGCGAGATGCCGGCTCAGTGCAGACCGATGCGGGCGGGTCCACGTACCAAGGCCTCTGCCAGACCTGTAGCACAGACCGGGACTGCAATGCCTTGGGCGAAGGTGCTGAGTGTACACCGATTGGAAATACGGGCAGCTTTTGTACAACCGCATGTGGCGAAGGCCTCGAAGACTGTCCTGAAGGCTTCACATGTCTCGAACAACTCGGTCAATGTGTGCCCGTTAACTATGATTGTACCGTCTGCCCTGGCCGGGGTTGCGACGCCGGTTTGGCCTGCGATTTGAGCAGTGGGCAATGCGTAATGCCCCGGGGGACTTGTGAATCTTGCACCAGCGATTCAAGCTGTGCAGACAACCATGTCTGCCGACCCGCCCAAAATGGTAATTTCTGCTTACAGACCTGCGCCAACGGGGGTGGGTGTGCAGGCGACTATACCTGTACAGACGGCGTGTGTACGCCCAATGGAGGTCGCTGTGATAGCTGCGGAGGCCGATGCCAAGACCCAACACCTGCCTGCATTCCAGAGACGGGTATGTGCGGCGAATGCAGTAATGATACGCCCTGCCCAATCGGTGAATTTTGTGACCAGATGACAAACACGTGTACGGGCAGTGAGCCGTGCGAATGCGGGAATGATTCCCAATGTGAGACATGTGGTGGGCGACCAATTTGTCTTCAAGGTAATTGTGTCGAATGTCTCGATGACACGGATTGCCCAGCTCGTTCGGCCTGTAATTTGGACACATTTGAATGCGAGAGTGCACCCTGTGCTGGACTGACATGCCAGATGGGGTCCCAATGTAGCGTACAGACTGGGCGATGTGAGCCCGGTTGTAATAACGCTGCAGATTGTACAGATGCTGAGACCATGGACTGTAACGTACAAACAGGCCAGTGCTTCTATCGTGATGGAACCTGCGATCCAGGTGCTGGAGGCGAAGGCGTCTGCGCACCAGGTGGTACATGTACCTTGAATCCACTATCGATGAGCGCCGCGTGTTCGTGTCGGAAGGTCAATCCCGATGATTTCTTCTCTCCCGACGTCCTCGTCGGCTGCCATCCCGGATTCAGCTGCTTCCAGATCCCGAATACCCCTGAAGGCCTCTGCATCGAGCTGGGCTTCTAGGTTTCGAGCAGACGGTCATCTCACCCATCAGCTCATGACAAAATGACCTGAGGCACGAGGACGACCTGTCGAGGCCCGGCCTGCGACTTGTTTTGCTGGCCGAACGGCTTCAAAGAGACTATGTTGTGCCGAATTTTCTCCCCTGGAGTCCCTAAGCGACATGACAGACCAACAGCAGACACCCGGCGGCTTGTGGCCGGCCCGCTTAGATCCCCTGATCGGTGGTCTATTGGCTCTGGGGATCTTGACCGCCGCCGCGACCCAATTTGGCGTCTGGGAGCCCTGGGAGGCTAACATTTCCGCCGTAGCGAACCATATGGTCGATAATGGTCGTTGGCTCGAAGTGAATGTTGGTCAAGGCAGTGGGGCTAAAGAACATGCCGTATCAGACTTACCATTTGGCTATTGGCCTGTAGCCGCAAGCGTCTCTTTGCTCGGCACATCAACCCTATCACTGCGATTGGCCGGACTCATCTTTGGGGCCTCAACCCTATTTTTTCTGATGCTCACCGTTCGCCGATTCGCGGGCCGCGCTGTCGCCTGGTGGAGCGCGATCATTCTTCTAAGCCTGCCCCTCTTCTGTTTTCATCACTGGCTGGCCCTGGGTCAGTCGACAACATTGATGGCAACGACAACCGCATCTCTGGCCTTTATACATAGTCGATTTTCACCTGGTCGGGCCATTTGGATAGGCGCTTGGGTGCTCACGGCACTGTCAGGTTTGTCTGGAGGCGTGCCGGCGTTAGCCATTCCAATGGCCGTTCTCTTCACATTGTTTAGCTACAGGATTGGCAGAGATTCGCGTTCGACTGTGATGCGCTGGAGCTGGGCTGTCGTCGCTTTGCTCATCGTTGGCCTTGGCTGGTGGCGAGCCTCCCTATACATGCCTGGAGATGCCGCTTTGGAGTCATTGTTTCTCTGGGCTGACAACATCCATTCGACAACAGGCACAACCCGCCCTTCCTTTAATGCATTCGTCCACCAAATTGGTTTTGGCCTCTTTCCTTTCGGAGCGCTGCTGCCCCTGGCGTTACTGACGCTGCTTTGGAGCAAAGATACATCCAATGAGGACTCAGGCCTGGGAGCGGTTCTATTCGTTTGGATCTTGGCTGGGTTTATTGCCCCGGCTTTGGGCGCAGGCTACAGCCATTTCGGTATTTTTCTCGCTGCCCCTGGAGCCGCATTTGCCATTGCAATCTACCTTGGTCGAATGCCTAAACAGGATGCAAATCCAGTCCTGGCCATCATCGCGGTGCTGATTCTGGCGCTCTTAGACAGTAATCTGAAACATGAAACGCGCTTATTCGCCGATACGATCGTCGGGACATCTATCGACTCATTTCCTGCTTATCTGCCCTATTGGAAAATCGCCCGATTCTTAAATTTCGCTCTCATTGCGTATATCTTGCTCTACCAAGCTCGACTCCACCATTGGCTCTCTGGCTTTGTTCAATACTTCGCTTATCCAGTTCGTCGACGCCCCTACTTTGATTTGGCTATTTTCGCCATGGCCGCCCTGGTTCCTCTTCTTTTACTGCAACGCCGAACCACATTGGACCCGCTGGTACGGGGCGATGGCTGGGGTAATCTACAGTTCTGGTTCAGACGTTTGATCATCGCATTGATACTCGGTCTGATCACCTACATCAGTGTCTGGTTGGTTTGCTACATCCGTAACAAAATGCTGAAGGGCAGAACCTCAGGCCTCCTCTCGAAAACATCGCGCTGGGTTCGAGACACAATCGATGGTCGTTCAGCCCTTTCCGGCCGTATCACGCACCTGACTGGCGCCCCGATGTCCACGCTCATTCTAATGACTGTGCTCATGTCCTGGCTCTTTTTCTTTAATGTACCCATCGCCAGTGAACTCAGTACGAATTTCTCGCAAAAAGAGGTTCTCAACGTCTATAAGAAAGTGGCCAGTGGAGATGAGAAACTCTACACCTATAGACTCTCTAATCAGACGAATTCATTTTATTCCAGAGACTTACCCAAGCTGAAGACGTCGACCGATTTTGCTAAATTGGCGAAGGGGACCGAGCGTTTTTTCGCGTTAATCCCGAGAAAAGATCTCGCCTCTGTCAACGTCGAGTTTAGACGGGCCACTGGCCGCACTCTCCCTGTTCTCGATGACCGAGGTTCGCGGTATTTCCTTGTCTCCAACAAAATCGACGAGGGTGTCGTCGACAAAAACCCGATTACCAACGCCTTGATCGATGAACTGCCCGATGGCGTGACTAAAGTGAATATTAACTTCGAGGACAAGATCGAATTAGTCGCTTGGAAAATTGAGCCGAGTCAGCCAAAGAGCGGCTCCCCTGCTGAATTACATATGTTTTGGAAGTCGACAGCCAAAACACAGTCTACCTGGAAAGTCTTCGTCCATATCGATGCACCCGGTCAGCGTATACACGGCGATCATGACCCCGTGGCGGGCCTTTTCCCGACCCGAAATTGGAAGAAAGGCGACCTGGTCCGAGACATCCATAAGATCAATATCAAGCGAACCATTACGCCGGCGCGCTTTACCTTCTATGCCGGTCTATACCGATCCAGCACCCGGATGAAAATTAAGTCTGGTAAAAGCGATAAACAAAATCGCGCTCGACTCGGTTCAATACAGGTTCGATAATGATCGACTCCCCTGCCATCACGTTCTTATTCCTGATCGCGTTTTTCTGGGGGACGGCGTGGGGTAGTTTTCTAAACGTCGTGATCTATCGCCTTCCAGAGGGTTTATCTTTAGTCAATCCAGGCTCTAGATGCAGCACATGTGAAGTGCCTATCCGCTGGTACGATAACATTCCCTGCTTGAGTTATCTGATCTTGCGTGGCCGATGCCGGGCCTGCGGTGCGACATTTAGTCCGCGCTACGCGCTCATCGAATGCGCCTGTGGCATCATGAGCCTTGTTCTGTTCCGAGCGATTTTCAAGACCTTCGAGCCGGACACGATCTGGATCAATTTTGCTCATTGGATGTGGTTGCAGGCCTTTATTTATGCCCTTGTGGTGATTATTTTCATCGATCTGGAGCATTTCTTCATCCCAGATGAACTGAGTCTCCCCGGTACCATCATCGGCATTGGCGGCGCCTACCTACTCCCCATGTACAGTGGTCAGACCGCGCTTATTGGTGCTGCCGTTGGCGCAGGATTCATGCTGGCTATTTTTGGCCTTGGCTGGTTGATTTTCAAGCGCGAAGCGCTGGGTCTTGGCGATGCTAAGCTGATGGCGTTAATCGGGGCTTTCTTAGGCTGGAAGCCACTTGCATTTGTGATTTTTGCCAGTTCCGTCCAGGCACTCCTAGCGGTCTTCTTGGTCCGTTTGTATAGCAAGATAACGGGCGCAGAAGACACCCTGACAACAACGACGGAGCAATTGGATGCTTATTTCGGTGAAGACGAGAAATACGCAGATCAAGGCCATCCATCTAGAACGGTTATACCCTACGGTCCCTTCCTCTCGCTGGCCGCACTGGAAGCACTTTTTTTCGGAGACGATTTCTTTTGGGCATTCGCAAATCAATGCGCTCAACTGCTCTATGGATGAGGTCAACCTACCACCAACGGGAGCGTGACTGTGAAACTGGCCCCTGGCGACTCTAACTCAACAAGTTCGATCCGACCGCCGGCGCCTTCGACAATTTCCTGAGCAATATATAGGCCTAAACCTGTCCCTACACCAGACGGTTTGTCAGAGACAAATGGGTCGAAAAGCGAGGTGTGGAGTTCCCTTGAAACTCCTGGACCGTCATCGCGTACTGTCGCTTTTACAAGGGGGCCCTCAAGACGAATGTCGACCTCTATCGACCCGCGCCCTTCGATTGCAGCTGCAGCATTCAGAAACAGGTTAGTAAAGACCTGTGACAAGCGATTGGGGTCGATATAGACACGCTGGTCATCTCCAAGGACAGCCACACCGACGTGTTTCATTTGGTTGTGATAGCTGAGCAGCTTGAGGGTGCGCTCGATCACCTCGCAGAGACTTACGGTCGTTGGCTCATCTGGGGCCGGTCGGCCAAAGTCCAGAAGTTGTCTTAGGGTCAGTCGAATCCGCTCGACCTCTCGGTCCATGCGCTGCAAGAGGTCAGCACGCAACAGGTCATCGATCTCAGTCTCCGATTTTAGATAGTCGAGAAATCCCACGATCGCTGCCAAAGGATTGCCAATTTCATGAGCCACGCCTGCAGATAAACGACCAAGCGTCGCCAGCTTCTCAGCTCGAAGTAGGTCGCGCTGTGTTTGCTCAAGCATCCGCATATTGTCGGCTAAAATTTCATTTTGCTCGCCTAACTCACGAATTAAATATCCAAATGCGCTGGCCAACTGCTGAATCTCATCAGGCCCGTCGATTGAGTCGAGGTCTTTTGTCCACTCCGCATCTCGATGGGATTTAGACACATGTTGCGTCAGTGTTTTTATGGGACGCACGATCAAGCGGCCGCTGAGATAAGCACCAAAGATAAGCACGGTGACCAAACCAAACACCACATAGAGTAAAGTCATCTGCTGGCGCTTATCAAAGCCGCTTTGCAGGCCGTCCAGACTGTATGCAGCGATGACCGTCAATTGGCGGCCATCCTTGTGTCTAATCCCTTGTGCAAAACGAGATTGGCCCGCCCCATCACCGGGATGGTGCCGACGCCACGTCACGCCACTCGATTGCTGCGCTGTCGCGACGACCGCGTCACGCTTAAGTGACTCCGTTTCACCAAACCGATAGAGGGGTTTAAATCGGTGATCCACCAAGACGAGACCATGTACGTCGTGGGCTGCTGTCCGCCGGACGAGCTTCGGCTGAAAATTCCTTATCTCTGTGTGTCTGACGGTCTCAACCAAAGATTCAAATCTGAGCCGATGTTGCCGTAAGAGCTGCTCTTCGGCTTCCTGACTGGCAGCCCCCATCAAAATCACGCTGGAGAGTCCGCCAGCCCCCGCAAGAATGATGGCAAGACCAACCAATAGGCGCGAACGTACACCGAGTCGAGATGCGCTCTCAGGAAGTGGATTGAGTTGGGCCTTGGTGTCCATGGATACCAAGGTGGCCTGAGTTGGCCCAAAAAGCAAAAAGGGCCGCAAATGCGGCCCTTTTCATCGTCCTAAGACGCGTTGCTTACTTGCCTGAAACGGCAGCAACAAAGTCACCGACCTCTGGCACCTTCAAAACGAGAAGGATCGCGATGACGAACGCGTAGATAACCAAAGACTCGATCAGAGCAAGACCGAGGATCATAGGTCCGTTAAGCTTGCCTGCAGCACCTGGGTTGCGTGCAATGCCCTCGAGTGCGGCTGCTGCAGCACGACCCTGACCCATACCGCCACCAGCAGCGGCAATACCGATAGCAAGACCGGCACCAATGCAGAGGTAACCCAAGTAGTCACCGGCGGCACTCGCAGTTGATGCGTCACCTGCGAAAGCAGGTAATGCGATTAATGTCACGAACAAGAAAGTAAGAGCAGATACGACCTTCATATGTCATGTCTCCTAGTTGATTGGGCCGTTGGCCGAGAACAATCTCTCAGGACCAGCCACCCTGTTTGTGCCGTCAAACGGCGTTTTTTAGGTCACAGCGCCCATCTGCCTTTGATGTCCATTCATGAGCCGACCCTTGCCTCTCTCTCTCTACCAACACCGTACCCAGGTAGACCATGATGGATATGTCAGACAACTGTTCGCTGCGTTGGCCTGAGCTGCGCCCATGCCTAAGAAATCTTTTTCTAGCGCCTCAGTGCGCCTCTGCGTGGTCGTGGTGTTCGATGGCCATACCGATGTAGACCACACTCAATAAACAAAAAACCAAAGTCTGAACGACGCAAACGATAAAACCGAGGCCAAGCAACGCGATGGGCACACCTAGAGGAACCAGCATCAGGAAAATGCTGAC
This sequence comes from Myxococcales bacterium, assembly GCA_002731825.1. Taxonomy (GTDB): domain Bacteria; phylum Myxococcota_A; class Bradymonadia; order UBA7976; family UBA1532; genus UBA1532. The sequence continues at coordinate 250,189 of PCCS01000001.1, read as the reverse complement.
CGCTTTATGGTCACCGATCATGTTTCCAGCCAAGCGTAAAGATAAGCTAACTGGGCGGGCCAAATGACCGATAAACTCGATGACAAAAATCAACGGAGCAAGCCACCAGACCGGACCCATGAGATGCTTAACATGCTCCATCCCATTTTCTTTAAGACCGTAGATATGAGTGGCCAAGAAGACAAGCACAGCGCATGGAACCGTCGTATTGAACGAGTCGGTCGGCGGGAGAAATCCCGGGACCAAACCGATCAAATTACAGGTTAAAATAAAGAACGCGAACGTACCGATGAACGGAAGGAAATGCCGAGCCGCTTTATCGCCCATGATTCCGGTCATGACACTCATGACATAGTCGAGGATTGTCTCAAATACCGATCGCAAATTAAATCGAGACTCCGGTATAACACCGCCAGTGCTGTCTTTCTTGAGTGCGCTGCTAAATCGAAACGCCGCAAGAATGAGAAGTACAAAGACGACAAAGCCGACCGAGACATGATGTACATCGGTGACTTTCTGGCCAAAGAGAAAGGAATCACCGACACCATCGGCAAGCTTCTTTTCTAGGTCACCAAAAGGAAAACTCATCCATGTCTGGCCATGTTCTCCGGGTATGATCTGCTGTCCATCAGCCATTATCTGACTCCACCTCGATGCCATCAGCAGCATCTTGATCGTCTTGTCCCATGGCTTTGGCGCCTCCCGTCGAGATGACAAGAAACAAAACGCTAAAGCCTGTTACCAGTGCGATGGCATCCAATCCGAGGACCCCAATCAACACGAACAGAAGCGCGAGTAAAGCGGTCAGCTTGAAGACGTAAAGCCACCCAATCGACGCGCGTTCGCCGGCGAGTAAGCCACCGACTGCGCGTTGGATCAACCACAAATTTACGATGGCTAAGATAATCCCGGCGAAGACACCTAAACTGATGGACCAAGACCTAAAATAAAGGCTACCCATCACGAGGATAAAACCAAATAAAAACGAGCGTTTATATATTTCTTCCATGCATCTAACCGTCGTCATCCTCGCGCTTTATTACAGGCTCGGTTTTCGAATCATTTTCTTGGGCCAAGGACGCCAATGTTCTCGATATTGAACGAATGGCCGCCGCGAAGCCTAAACCAATGCCAAGAAGAACACCCCAGGGGGCTAAATCCCACGTCTGCTCAGCCCAACGACCGATGAGTAATCCAATGACCACCGAGACGCCCAGTTCAAGTCCGATACTGGCATATCGACTGGACCGATAGACGTCTCGCGCCTTTCGCTCCAGCGGATTCTCGGTCATGAGAGGAGAGCTGAGCGTGCGATGTTCAGTGTCGCCTGAACTTCAGCGTCAGTGTGGGCGGCCGAGACAAACCAAGCTTCATAGCCGCTGGGTGGTAGATAAATGCCGCCATCGAGCATAGCACGATGAAAGCGCCCAAACTTGTCGTGGTCGCAGCGGGCAACCTCAGCAAAATTTGTGGGCGCCGCCTTGGCGAAAAACAAAGTCATCATTGTGCCGACCTGTTCCACGACAGCCTCGATACCCAACTCATCGATGAGGACCCGCAGGCCATTGGCAAGTTGAGTCGCGGCATGCTCGGCCCGGTCAAAGACCCCAGGCCGACTGAGCACGTCTATGGTTTTCAAACCGGCGGCTGTCGCTAAGGGGTTTCCACTTAGGGTGCCTGCCTGATAGACGGGACCGAGGGGAGAAATAGACGCCATGACCTCCGCGCGGCCCCCATAGACACCAACGGGTAGACCCCCACCAACGACTTTGCCTAGGCATGTCAGGTCAGGTTTGAACTCAAAAAGCCCTTGGGCGCCGCCCACTGCGACTCTGAATCCAGTCATCACTTCATCAAAAATCACCAGGGTCCCATACGTTTCTGACACGGTGGCCAAAAAGGCGAGGAACTCGTCGGATGGCCGAATCACGCCCATGTTACCGGTCACCGCTTCAAGAATGACGCAGGACAAATCGGTCCCTTTTGCCTCCAAAAGACTCCGCAAACCATCGACATCGTTAAATGGGACGGTATAGGTATGGCGAGCCAAATCAGCGGGCACGCCGGCGCTGTCTGGTACGCCAAATGTGGCGCCGCCACTGCCAGCCTTTACGAGTAAACTGTCTGCATGTCCGTGGTAGCATCCCTCGAACTTCACAATGCCGTCTCGACCAGTGAAGCCGCGCGCGAGCCGAATGGCGGACATGCAGGCTTCGGTTCCACTGGAGACCATGCGCATCATCTCGATGCTGGGATAGAGCCCTCGAACGGCACGGGCCATGTCGACCTCGGCCTCGGACGGGGCGCCAAAACTCATGCCACGCTGAGCGGCCTCACAGACGGCCTCGACAACCTCGTGGTGGGCATGGCCCAAGATTGCAGGACCCCAAGTCCCACAGTAGTCCACATAACGATTACCGTCAGCATCGGTGATGTAAGCGCCTTCAGCGGACGCAATGAACGGTGGATTACCACCCACGGAACGAAAGGCCCGAACCGGGCTATTTACGCCGCCAGGCATTAAAGTCTCGGCTGCTGCGAACAATGCGTCGCTTCGGTCGGTCGCACGACTCATGAGAACTCCTTAATTTTTGGGGTCGAACGTCGGGCTACCTCAAAAACTGAGCTTTCAGTCTTCGCTTGGCTCATCGCGACTGTCGGCATCAGGCGCGACAGCGTCAGGGCTTGTCTCACCATCCGCATCAGCGGCGCCGTCGGCATCCATACCCTCGTCTTCCTCTTCATCACCAGCTGCGTAACGAGCCAAGCTCACAACTTGGGTGTTCTTGTCCAAGTTGATGAGTCGCACACCCTTCGTGTTTCGATTGACAAGGGAGACTGTCCCCGCGTTCGCACGAATGATGACCCCGGAGTTGGTGACCAAGAGATATTGGTCTGTTTCTTCTTCGACTTTGATGACGCCAACGACTTTACCGTTACGTGCATCTGTTTGAATGTCGATTAAGCCCTTACCACCGCGGCTCTGCGTATTGCCGCCACGGAGATATCCATCTAATGTTGTCTGCTTTCCATACCCATTCTCGGTCACCGTCAGCAAAGTGACTTGTCCGCCATCTGTCTCTTCGCGGTCGAAAGTCACACAGCCGACGACATCATCATCGCCCTGCAGATCAATGCCGCGGACACCAGCGGTGTCACGGCCCATGGAACGCACATTATCCTCACGGAAGCGAATGGCCATTCCGTTGGACGTCGAGAGCAAAATATCACTCTCGCCTGTGGTTGGCCTGACCGCGATCAACTGATCGCCGTCATTGAGTTTGATGGCGATAATGCCCGTTGACCGAATATTGGAGTACGCCATGAGGTTTGTCTTCTTGACGCGGCCCATAGCGGTCGCGAAAAAGAGGTAATGGCCTTCTGTAAACTCATCGACGGCCAACACCATGGCAAGTTTTTCGTCCGCGTCAAAGGGTAGGACGTTGACGATGGGCTTGCCTCGCGCCAATCGACTCCCCTGCGGTAAGTGAAATACCTTCCGACTAAACACCCGACCTCGGTCGGTGAAAAACAGCATGGTGCTGTGTGTCGAAGCGACAAAGAGATTTTCGACGAAGTCTTTATCCTTCGTCGTCATTCCGCTCTTGCCACGACCGCCGCGGTGCTGCGTTCGATATTCAGTGAGCGCAACCCGCTTGACGTATCCTGCATGCGATACGGTCACCACCATGTCTTCCATTGGAATCAGGTCTTCTAAATCAAAGTCACTGCTGGCAGCGACATAGTTGGTGCGACGCTCGTCTCCGTATTGGTCTCTGACCTCGACTAATTCGCCCTCGATCACCTCCAGCAATAGACCTTCGTCTTCGAGAATGGCACGTAGACGTGCAATCTCGGCTCGGACAGTCTCCAGTTCGGCGACGATTTCATCGCGCTCCATACCTGTAAGACGTCGCAGTCGCATCTCGAGAATCGCTGAGGCCTGCTTCTCGCTCAGAGAGAAGCGGGACATCAATCCCTGTCGAGCTTCCTCGGTGGTTTGACTGCCGCGGATGATTTTGATGACCTCATCAATATAGTCCAGCGCGATCTTGAAGCCTTCTAAGATATGCGCTCGGGCCTCGGCCTTTCGCAGTTCATAACGGCATCGTCTCAGAGTGACATCGCGGCGATGCTCCACAAAATGGCGAAGGATTTCGTGCAGACTCAAGAGTCGTGGTTCACCGTGCACGATCGCTAACAAATTGATACCGAAGCTCACTTGCAGGTTGGTCAATTTGTATAATTGATTAAGCACGATTTGGGCTTGCGCATCGCGCTTCAATTCGATGACAACCCGCATCCCGCGGCGGTCACTTTCATCGCGTAAATCGCTGATCCCTTCGATGCGCTTATCGCGAACTAACTCTGCAATTTTCTCCAGTAACTTGGCTTTGTTGACCTGATAGGGCAGCTCGTTGACAACGATGCGCTCACGGTCGGTGGTCATCTCTTCGATGTCACATACGGCACGAATGCGGATAACCCCGCGCCCTGTTCGGTACGCATCGAGTATGCCAGCGGTGCCGTATATGGTCCCACCTGTGGGAAAATCGGGTGCTGGAACAATGTCCATCAATTCCGCCAGTGTAATCTCCGGTCGTCGCATCACCGCAATGGCTGCGTTGACGACTTCCGTCAGATTATGGGGCGGTATGTTGGTGGCCATACCAACGGCAATGCCTGAACTGCCATTGACCAGCAGGTTTGGAACCCGAGCAGGTAAGACCAGAGGTTCTTTCGTGGTCTCATCATAATTCGCGCCGAACTCGACTGTGTCTTTATCGATGTCTTGCAACATCTCATGGGCAATGCGCTGCATACGGACTTCCGTGTAGCGCATGGCGGCCGCTGGATCACCATCAACACTCCCGAAGTTTCCCTGCCCATCCACGAGTGGATAGCGCATGGAAAAATCTTGCGCCAAGCGAACGAGCGTGTCGTAGACGGCTTGGTCACCGTGGGGATGATACTTACCAATACAATCGCCAACGATTCGAGCCGATTTCTTGTAAGAACTATTCCAGTTGTTCTTTAAGTCATTCATCGTGTAGAGCACACGGCGATGAACGGGCTTTAAGCCGTCTCGGACGTCTGGTAAAGCACGTCCGATAATGACAGACATCGCATAATCAAGATACGAAACACGCATCTCATCTTCGATGTTCACGGGTAAGTACGACTTGGTCGTTTCAGTCATGACGACAGGGTCCTCAATTTCAAGAGTACGAACCGCCGTGGAGACCCAGATTGGTTCCAGACGGAAAGCGTGGTTTTACCCTGAAATGATAGAGAAATCAACGCGCCATTAAGCGCATTTGGATTATACAATGCCGCCCGTGGAAAAAGCGCGTTTTAGGGCATCGACACAGCGGCCATCATAGTGCCGATTTCGGCAGCGATCTAACTCCGAGATCGCATCGGGGGGTGCCATTGCTTTGCGATAGGTTCGGTCACTCGTCATGGCATCATAAGCATCGGCTACGGCGACGATTCTCGCCAGCAAAGGAATCTCATCGCCTTTTAAACCGAACGGGTAGCCTGTCCCATCAAGGCGTTCATGGTGCCCAATCACAGCCGGAATCAAGGCCTGAAAACACGGCATTGACTTGAGTAATTCAGCACCTGTGAGCGTGTGTTTTTTCATGCGCTCGTATTCATCATCGGTCAAAGGACCCGCTTTGTTCAATTCGGCATTGTCGATGGCAAGCTTTCCGATATCGTGTAAACGCGCCCCTTGGAAAACCAAGTCTTGGACGTGTTCGTCACAGCCCATGCCTTTTGCGATCAATCGTGCGAGGTCAGCGACGCGTTCACTGTGGCCTGCGGTATATTGGTCCTTTTCATTCAAAGTCGCCAACAAGACGTCAACGGTCTGTTGAAACGTGACCTGGAGGGCCGTCTCCTGCTGACCCGCGAGAATCGCAGAACCGATTCGGTCACCAATAATCGTCAACAAAGTCTCATCGGACCCATCAGCTCGATTATTGAAGAGACAGGTCCCGATTAACCATCCCAGGCTTTCATTGCGAGATAAGATCGGAACCAAGATGAGCGAGTTGATGATCTCTGTCCTGGATGTCAATTCGACGAAATCAAAAACGCCGCTACCGTGATACGCTATGGGCTCTCGCTGCTCGATGGCTAAGCGCGTTAAATCATCGACATACAATCGCATCGCGTCCCCACGGTGCAGGTCACTGACTCCGCTCGAGGTGGATCGTAGAATGAGGGTCAGTCCATCGCATGCGGTTCGGCGAAGACCCATTGAAAGCATCAGGTCAAGACACGCATCGACGTTCAACGCCCGGGGTAACGCATCTGCCAAACCATACAAAGACTCTACAGACGAAGCAGGTAAGGTCTGCGCATCATGCTCATGTTCGTCGCTTGCACGTTCAACGGCCGAGACTAAATCACCGATCTTACACGGTTCACCAAAGTAATCGAATCCGCCACGTCGCATCACCTCAACGGCATCTGAAATGCCGGCCACCTTATGGGTGATGACACACCGGACTTTTGGCTGGCATGCGCCCAACCAATCTAACCAATCAACCCCGTCGACGGTCTCGTAATCAGCAACTACTACGCCAATGGGATGACGGCGCAATTGGGACTCGCCTTCGAGCCGGGTCGATGCACTGAGCACGGAAAAGCCAGCCATGGACAGCATGTCGACCAACAATCGTTGGCGTGAATTGTCTCCATCGACCAGAAGAACAAAACGGCGCTCGACGCGTTTTTTTGCGTGGGCGCTGGGAGTCGTCTTGAGCGACGTAGACGGAAACCGCCCTATGGAAGAATCTAACGCGTGCATGACGGGTTAAATACTACACTACACCACATGTAGTTGTACATTTTTTCATCAGGAAAAATGCCGCTCAGAGACGGGAGACGTCAAAAAAACGAGTCCTCAGCCGCAAGATGGGGCGTCAACCTGAGAACAAACGTTCGACTCGAGCTGCGTCTCCATCGTCGATAATGGTTTTCGAACTCGACACCGTGACCCGCCCAGCGGGTCCGCCTTTGACAGGCCTCAAATACTTGCGCTGCGTATGCATGACAGCAACCCCGGCCTCCCCCCTCAAACGGCTGTAATGAACGGCCAGGGCTGCCGCATCTTTGAGAGTTTCAGGATGAGGCGACTGACCACGAGTCGGACATGGCACGACCACATGAGCGCCGGGCACGTCGCTGGTATGAAGCCAGTGGTCATTGCCCCGTGCGTGATGAAATGTGGTCTGATGGTTGTCGGCGCCACCACGCCCAACCCAAATGGATTCCCCGCGCAGACTGCTGAATAACCGATATGGTTTTCTGACGTCGGCATTTTGTCTATTGGGTGCCTGCGTCTTTTGAAGAAGGCCCATGGACAATAATCTGCGTTTAAGCTCATCCAAAGTCAGGGCTGTTATGTCCATCTGTTGTAAGACCATCAACGCCTCCTCAGTCTCTTGGAGGCGTTTACGCGCCTTGGATTCGCCGTCTCTGGCCTTACGGTATCTCTTGAAGAATTGCTGAACATTACCGGGTCCATCGAGTTTAGGGTCGAGTGAGAGGGCGACCTTGGGTACGCCCTCCGCAAACCAGTCGTCGACAACAACCTCGGTCATGCCGGGTTGCACCAAATGCAACTGCCCCTTCAAGAGTTCGCCTGCGCGTTTTAATTCATCTAATTTATCCGCCCGTCGCAGGTCAGCATCAACGTGTTTGTGCCGACGCTCAAGTCGTCGTCTAGCCCCCTTGAATACCCGTCTTTTCTCAGCCAAATCTCGGTCTTTTTCGTACTCTATTATCAACGACTGATACTGGATCTCTGTTTGCACAGCTGAACGAATAGACCCACGAGAATCAGCGAGGACAGCCGCCGGGGGAGGCGCCGGTGGCTGATAAGCTAATCCATGTTGAAGTGGTGTCCGCAGTGGAAGCAGCGACACGCGCACGATATCATCGTTGTCAAGAGCGACTAGATTTGGCGATCGGCTGGATAATTCAGCCACAAGCAGTCCGTCTGGAAACCGAACGCGAACCAGTCGATCGTTGGGTTCGACTTGGCAATCCAAGATAGGCCTATTTCTCCCATATTTGCGCAGCCACATAACGAGCGCAGAGGGCTGCTTGCGTGTCGCTGTCTGCGTCAAACTTTCCGAGATGCGTGCGAAACCAGCACGACATGAGATGAGAATAAATCGCGTTTGACGCTGCTTGTGTACAGTCAGACTGAGCGTTGTGTCATCTGGCTGGCGAACCTTCTGGATGCGGCCACCGATAAGATGGTCGCGAAGTTCATCCACCGCAGCAGTGAGTTGGAGCCAAGTCTGGGTCATAAAAACAACCAAAATATACTGATAGAACGCAAATACCGTACACACTGAATTGCAGCGGGTCGATGACGGTGATACAACCACCCGTCAATAGATGCAATTGGAGTCATTATGAAGGTCAGTCAATCAGGTTTAGACTCGCTCAACTTCGAGGGCGATTTATTGGTTCTTGGACGATTCGAAGATCAGGACCCAAGCGCTCAAGAACTCGCGATCGACGCCGCGCTCAGCGGTGCCCTTTCAGCAGCAAGCGAGCGACTCTACTTCAAAGGCAAACCACGACAATCAGTTGCCCTTGATACTCTCGGCGGCATCAAGGCTGGTAAAGTCCTGCTGCTCGGATTGGGACGAGAAGATGAGCTGACGCCGGCTATCATTCGCGATTATGCCGCTCTTGGAATCGATGAAGCCCTCAAGGGTCGGCATCCTAATCTTGGGATTTTTTCGCCGACCCCAAGTCCCGACCATGCACTCCAGGTGGTTGTTGGCGCTCAATTAGGCGCCTACCGCTTTCACGACCTGCAGGCGGCGCCTCAGGATGCACCGAGGCCAGCTATCGAAAGCGTCGATGTGCTTGGAAGCGATAGTTCACAGGAAAACCTCGACGCTGGGATACAGATCGGCGACTCGGTCAACCTGGCGCGAACACTGACAAACGAACCAGCTAACATTTGCACACCGGAACGCTTCGAAGCACTCGCCCAAGAGATCGCCAAAGCACCTGGTTTTGAACTTCTTGTCCTCGACAGGGCAGAGATAAAAGCACGCGGCATGGGCGGCATCGTCGGCGTCAGTCAGGGCGCAAGTCGGGAGCCAAGATTTATCCATTTGACCTACACGCCCTCGGGCGAGGCCAGTGCGGAGATCGCCCTCGTCGGCAAAGGCCTGACCTTCGATAGTGGCGGGCTCAACATCAAGCCGGCATCGGGCATGGAAATGATGTACATCGACATGGCCGGTGCAGCCGCCGTTTTGGGGACCATGAACTTGGTGGCCAAGCTCCAACCCAATTGTAAAGTCCATGGTATCGTCGGTGCCTGCGAGAACATGACCGGTGCAGATGCATATCGTCCAAGCGATGTACTCACGATGTACAGCGGAAAAACCGTTGAGATATTGAACACTGACGCTGAAGGTCGACTGGTCCTCGCTGACTGCATTCATCATGCAGTCCAGCTCAAACCCGATTGTATCATTGATTTAGCCACTTTGACCGGCGCCTGCATGGTCGCACTCGGTCCAAATTATGCTGGATTATTTAGCGATAACGACGCACTGGCAGCCAAGCTCCTGGAGGCTGCGGACTCAGCGGGAGAGAGCCTTTGGCGCTTACCGCTTGATCCAAAACTAGCGGAGGACCTGAAGAGCAAACGTGCGGACATCACGAATCTGGGTGGCCGATACGGTGGTGCAATTACAGCCGCGCAATTCCTCCAACATTTCAAAGGCGACGCCACGTGGGCCCATATGGACATCGCTGGTCCGGTGCTTGCGTCGAAAGATGATGGCCACATCCGAACGGGTGGGACAGGGTACGCCGTTCTCACTTTATGGGCGTTCATTAACGCCCAATAAGGTCTTTCTTGGCGGAGAGTTCCTTGACCCACAGGACAGCATGACTCACAAATAGGGTGTAAGCCACTTGGGTATGATCGAGGGGTCAACGTAGCCCATTAAGGCCGTCGCCGCTCCAGCGAAGACCAAGAAGCGCGCAAAGCGACAGGTAAAGACAAGGCTGATAAATCCGCTGAACCGGGGCTCATAGAGGGGGCCAGCCAGCGCCAATGCTGTAAGCGGGGGCATGCCAAACAAGCTCGCAAAACTTGTAAACAACTGCCTTTTATGAGCGTACTCTTCAACATTAACCCGCCTTAATTTCTGTGCAAGCCAAGTCCATTTGGCGAGAAAAAACTCACCGAAGAAGTACATCAGTGTGAACCCAATCGTCTGACCTGAAGCAAGGCACAGGGCGACCAGCCACCATTCAACTTTTGTCGATAAACCGGCGATGACAGCAATGGGTTCAGCGATCGCCAAAACAGGAGACATAATCGCAAGTGCGGTGATGATGAGGTACGTCATAAAAAGGAATCGTATCCACGAAGGCTTAACCGTCGACTTGCAAATCGTATCCGCTCACGCTGACTTCAAGTAATCCAACTTTGACCATGTAGTAACCGGGCTTGTCGGCTGAGACAATTTCACCTCGCTTACCGGCAAAAAGCCCCCGACTCAGAATGCATGACTGCCCGGGTTTAAACTCAGGTGCGGGCCCGGATCGCTTAGCATTTTTTGTGGATTTGCTCCCATGTCGCGGGGCAGATTTCTTAGAGGTCACTGCCGCTGGACGCGTTGATTTTCGACGCTGCTGTTTTTGAGGGTCCGCATCGCGACGGGTCGGAGGCTTACTGGCCTTTGGGGCTACAGTGTTCTTTTCAGTGTTAGACACGGCTTGCGTAACCCGACGCTTTGCCTGCATTTGTCGCCAAGCCTCTTCGGCATCCATTTTAGCCGAGGTGCGATCTCGCGCTTTCTCAGCTCGTTTTGCATGGGCTTGCTGTTTATTTTCCGCAGCATTGCGAGCCGCCTCGGTGCGGGCTTCCGTCTGCTTGGCAAAGGAACTAATCTCTTCGCTGACATCGATGTGATCATTCTCTGGTGACCATAATATGTAGCGTAAGAGCGGCAGGAGAGAGCGTGCCGTTTTCGCCAGGATTTCGGTCATGTCGAGATCACCATCGATAACCGACTCGCGGCCGAGTATATGAACGAGGTCTATCCATTCACGATCTCCGACCTTTAAATCGCCAGCGGCGGCCAATAGACTCATTCGATCTACAGACTCCCCGTCCAGCTTAACCTCATCGGCAATGGACTCAATGGCGGCATCTAATCCCTCGAGTTCGGTATCGGCATGGCTCAAGAAATTCTCGAGATCAATGGTTGCATATCGACTCAACCTCAGACCGATCGCCAGGGATTCATGGGATAAGCGAATACAAAAAAGCAGGTGCTTAAAATGATCGGCTGGCGCCTTAATCCGCGTCGCCAAATCGAGCCGCTGCGTTAAGATCGGCTGGAGTGTTCGTTGTGCATTCTCATCTCTCAGCCAATACCCCCATTGATCTTTAACCGTACGGCCATTCCAAACACTGGGTATCTCCGATGATGCGTCGAATTTAAAATCGATATCTTCGAAGAGATCAGCGAGCGACTTCGTGAGCTGGACAACGCGCTCCTTGGTCCGCATTCGGGGCAAGTTATAGCGATTGCTCGACCAACACTCTGGTCGATAAACATCAAAATCTTCATCTGAAAAACCAGCATTTTCAGCATTGAGTATCGACATCGAATCTCTCCAATAAACATCGCTGCGAGCGTTTATAACCAAGGACCAGCCTCAGGCGCAATGAGACACTGATTATCGCCTGCGTTTGCGCCGTTTTAACCGCCTTAGCACCCTCTTAGCCTTATGGCCCCAAATCCCATCTGGCTCAAGTCTAATCGCCGACTCAAGTGGCCGTCGAGCCCGAACTTCAGCATCCACAACCATACTCAGTACCCGGCCCAGATGATAGTGACCTTTTGCATTCTGAGGCGCCACAGCAACCAAACGCTGAAGCCAACCGATTGCTTTAGAAAATTTACCGCGCGCTTCTGAGACTAAAGCGGACGCAAGAATCGTGTCTGGATGATTTTTGTCCAGGGCAAGTGCACGTCGTGATGCGATGTGTGCGCGCCGAACACGACTCTTTCCTGGCCGCATCAGCAGCGCTTGCGATTTCAAAGCATATGCACTGGCAATCGATGATGGAGATGCGTGAGTCTGTTTAGCCTTTTTGAGCCCACTTTTGACGTATCTGAACACAGACTTAGAGTCTCCAATTTCGGCTGCAATCCGAGCCGATAAAACATCGAGCACATGGTAATTTGACTGCCCCGAAAGACCATTTAAAGCGGCTAAAGCCAGATCGCGCCGACCCTGAGATGCGAAGAATTGAGCATAAGACGTCACCACAGACTCGTCTTTCGGATAGGCCTCCAAGGCCTTTGAGAACCCGTCTTTTGCTCCCTCCACATCTCCTTTCTTGAATGCGATTAATCCATCAACGAATGCATGGTCACGACCGTTCCATTCATCACCAACGCCACTCTTGAGGTCTTTCAAGTCGACTATGCGACCTCCGGCAGCAAGACTGGCTGCAAGCCGCCGGACACTGGCATCGGTCGCCCGCCGATTGCGGGCCAATGGCATCAGCGCATCGATGACATCACCATGCGCAGCATATTTCATTGCGATCTGAGACATTTTGACACGGGCTGGTTCAAAATGTGGGTTTTTTAGAGCAGAACGACAATGCGATATGGCGTCTTTGGACCTCAGCATGAGGTCGTAGAGTCGGCAGAGCGCCCAATGCGCTTCGTAGCGTTCAGGGATCAATTGCTGAGCACTTTGAAGTTGTGTTCTTGCCCGCTTATACAATTGATGAGCCATTAAGCCTTCCCCGTACGCCAAGAGCACAAAAGCTCTGGCTTCCCGGTCCCAGGCATTGCCAATACCATCACGCAATTGACCCAATTGACGCAGTGCGTTTTTGTTCTCTGTCCCCCTCAGAACAGCGACTAATGCCAATCCAATTCGGGCCCGATTAGCCGTTTTACGCTCGGCGGTCATGAGAGCTTGGTAAAGTTGCTCTGCGGCATCGAGATGACTCTTGGCTGCCCTCGGCTGTCGTCGAGCGATCGCCAAGTGAGCCTTTGCTTTCAGAAGGCGTGTTGAAATATCAGCGACCGATCCAGACCCCAGAACTGTAATCGCGTTTTCCGGAAATCCTCGCAGATATTGAAGTTCGGCCAGTTGTGATGAAACAGCGGGGGTTAACTGATCTTTATAGGTCTCAAGCAAGCGCCCCGCATCGTCTAAACTATACTCCCGCAGGAGCAGAGCGACCAAAGGGCGGGCAAATTCAAAGCGCTTTGCCTGAAGTTCAATGGCCGTCTCAAATGAGCGTTTAGCCGCATCGGGCTGGTTGCTGTCAACGAAGTACTCTCCAAGGGCTCGATGAATCGTCGCTTCCTGTAAGCTCGACAGCTCACCATCATAGGTGAGCAGTTCCCGCAAACGCTGAGTTGCTAAAGTTGTATTTTTACCCAATCGAATCCGAAAGGCCTCAAAATCAATCTGGGAGGAGATGTGATTTGGTTTTTGGTCATTGAGCAGCCTTCGATATGCCTCCAACGTCGGGATTGGATCACGTAAGGAGCTGATGAGCTTAACCAGCATCGGCCAGGCATGAGCATGATGCGGGTTCGCTCGAGTTGAGACACGAAGTCGATCAATTGCACTTTGAATCTGCCCCTTTTCAATAGAGATGAGGGCTGCAACCCAAGCATTATCATCAGCGAGTTCCGGACTGTCTTTCAATTCATTCAGTCGATTTTCGGCCTCGTCGATTCGCCCCGCCTTTAAATCCGCCAGAATGCGTGCGACAACATGGTCATTGCGACCGGACATGGACGGGAAAAACGTGCCTGTCTTTGACGGAACGGCCGCCGGTGTCACCTCTCCGAAGATGTAAATTAACTCCTGGGTCAGCCGCTCTCTCAACGCCTCTTGATCGGCCTTGAGTCTATCGAGTTCGCTGGGCGCAAACCAATTGACGACGTGGCGAGCAGAGGCAGCTAAAAATGGCAGTTGCTGTTGATTTCCTAGATAATCGAGAGCACGTTTGCGGCTGGCGTAGTTTCCATCCTGAAGGCTGGATCTAATGCGTTCATTCTCGCCCAGAGCAGACCTCAAAGTCGTCCGATATTGACTCACAGCAACAATGGACGCCAGCGCCGCTAATCCGATCAAGCAAATCAGGCTTATTCGCACCGCAAAAAATGCATCATGGACGACCCGGCGTTCGGTGATAACTGGGACCTCATTTGCGGCTATACGCTCAATTTTACTCGGCTCTTCGAGGGCCGGGCTGGCCGCAGATGGCGCCTCCGATCCAGAGCGTCGCGATTCTTGCAACGGCGGGACCAAAGGTGCGTTCCGTGCCTCCTTGACAAAGTTTTTGGTCTTTTTGTCGAGAGGGTGGCGCGGTTCTGTTTCCGTAAAATCCGAACGCTGAGCCTCTTTCACGTTCTCAAATTTTTGACCGGACGAGAGGAAGCTGTCTGTGATCGCCTCACCAGCCATCGAGTCATCAGCGTCTAATCGAGCCGTTTCTTGAGGGTAGTCGCCTCGGACTGCTGGTGGCTCGAGACCCTCGGAGCCAGCTTGTTGATCAGCGACTGCATTCAAATCTCCAAAATCCGATAGCGTCGTCGGATCAGGCACAGGCTGAGCCTTTAAATTCAGCGCCTTGACGGAGGCCTGCTTCATCGGAACCGTCGGTGAACCCTCCGTTGGAGCCAAACCGACGCCGCCAGCACCAACACCAATTTGGTTTGTGGTGTCCGGGTCGCTGAGTGTCGGGCGACCGCCCCCATGACTCAGCCCAGCGTAGGGTACATCGGATTCAAGCTGCTGCGGGCTTGGTGTCGTCTTTCTTCCGCTCACCGCAGCCCCAGATCGCGGTGGTTCAGTGGCGTTCATCTTGTCTTCATCGGCCTCTTTTCTGACCAATTGATTCGTGAGAGTATCAGGTGCTGCAATCTCTTCTGTCGGTGGCTCTCCGGCCGCTGCGGAATCCAAGCCCGGCCGTTTCGACAGCGACTTTACATAGTGTGACATCTGAGTAGCCCCCCCAGTAAATGGGTATGACATACTCACCTGACCGGACCCGGTCATCTCCTGCAATTTTGAGACAAAAATCGAATCTGAAAATAGCCTAATCTTTGTTCGTAATAAATCGACGGCCTCTTCTTGACGTTCAGTGAGGCTCAGGAGGTCAACCAATAATAATGTTGCATCAACATTCTGAGGGCGAGCCTGAAGAATCTTGCGCAGCGTTGGTTCAGCGCGGTCATAAAAACCAAGCGTCAGGTCAAGTTTAGCGAGCATGACTTGACCCGCAATATGTCTTGAATCCAGAGATAAACCATCGAGCACCACGCCGCGGGCGGCAACCAAGTCTCCCTGGTCAAAATACAGCTGTGCCAGCTCTACATAGACGTGCGAGCCGGAATCTTTCTTCAGCACATCGCGCAGCTGCTCGATACGCTCGCTCATATCGTATGGTTCTTTTCCGTCACTCAATCGATCATGCCAGCTCGTTCGGACTATTTAGACTATACCGAGAATGCCAACAGTGCGAGGATGAATCGACCCGCAGCTCAACTGACTGCAGACAATAAAAAGTCACTGAAGGCAATTCAATCCCCTCATGGAGGGTAAGGACGCAGCGACAACGCCTCGATACACAATGATCACATCTTCGACCCGACGGGTCGCCGACCCCACGTGTAAGATGCTGAAGTCGCCGTCTGCGCGATGACGCCATGTATGGACCTCACCGTTCGTAAAACGAAACTCTATACTCACACCCTCGCTGAGTCCTTGGACCGTACATTGTGTATCGGGCGATAAATCAAAGGGAAGCGAATTGAGCAGCAGTCTCACGTACTCGGAACTGGGGCTAAGAGTCACATCAAGACCTGTAGTTCGTCCCTCGACCATCAACTCACTCCGTCCGACCAAGGCGGTTTCAGAGTCAAAAAAAGAGACAAAAAGGCCTTGTCTTGACCGGGCAGACAATCGGCTGGTCTGGGTCACACGCTGGTCCCCATACGCTCTCACCAATCGACCACCTGTCAATCCCACAGGCCTCATCGTGTCCGAACCAAGAACCGAATCAAGCTGCCCATCATTATCCCAACGGCCGAGCCCATCGACCATGAGCCGGCGCTTATTCTTATCGCTGGCCCATCTGGCTTCAAGCAGTCGATTTGCAAAATTAGACTCAGCAGCCCCTTGACCCGAGGGTGGCTTGGGTCCCACACACGGGATTTGCCGCTCGTGGACAACTTGGTTCTCCCCGTGACAGGTTGCCCAAAAGCCACCAGCTTGGGGCGGCGCTAAGTCTGGGTCGGACACTCTCGCCCACACGACAAATCCAGTGGTCGTTTCGATGAGATTAAAAATATCATCCGTATAGGGCTCTAGATGACCGCTGAAGTCGATGGCGAGTAGCCGTTTGCCATCGACTCGGTAGGGAGTCGAACGATTGAGGAGCCACTCGAGAAGATAGCGTAAATTTGCCAGCGCTTCATTTTTGTCCACGGTCGTAACATTCGTATCCGGACGGTAAAAAGGAATGACAGGCCAACGCCGGGTCGTCAGGGTATTGAGTTGTGCATCGCGGTCCGTCCCGGGACCATCCCAAACAGCGAGCAACGCCGTTGGGTTAATATCATCAAGTTCGTTTAGGTGCTCGTAAGCGGGTCGGTGTGGAGGCATTAAAGCCCTACGAAAACCCATCTCATAGTGCTGATGACCAACGATGAGCAAAACCGTTCGATTCGCCCCCGTTGGCTCGCTGGCGTTCAACCCGTCTCCAACCCCGGCATCGGCAACCCCAAACTCAAAGGCAGGCCTCAAATAACCATCGCTATGCGGACTTGAAATCTCCATAAATCGGCGCGGTTCGCCAGATGCGCAAGCAAGACAGAAGATCGCCAAAAATGAGTAAAATGAACCGTTGCGCATGATGTCCATCATCCTAAATTTTGTCAGAGACGTACACTCAGAAAGCAAGCCCCCTTTCCTGACGGACCGAGGATGAGTACTGTGAGACCCATGAAGACACCTGACTCTAAGCCAACACTCGCCGTCCATGCTCTCATTCTACGGTATGACCGAGGTCAACTCGAAGGCCTTTTTATTGACCCCGCGGAGGAGACCGCAAGTGGATTGTGGACGCTGCCATCCGCGGTCTTGCAAGGAGGTGAAGGACCGCTCCAGACACTCGAGGGCGTCTTCGGCTCTGAAATCACCAAATGTGCCATCCAATTTGCCGAGTTTGGGTCTTTTTGGTCAGCTAACGAAGACGAACATGACGGCTGTATCAGCCTTGGTTTCCTAGGTCTCATCAAGCCCGATTGCGTCCCTCAACTGTCTCACCAAACAGGTGATTCCGCATGGCATTCGTTGTCTTGCAGACCCGGTCTAAAAAGTAATTGTGGAGAGATTGTAGATGCGGGTTTGGAGCATCTGAGACAGCGGATCAACGTCGACACCTACCCTCTTGCGCTCCTTCCGACAAAGTTTCGCACCAAGCAAGCGAGACAACTCTACAGTCAAATCTTGGGCCAATCGATCGCACCGCGACCTTTCAAAGCTTGGCTCAGGCGTAGACAAGCCGTAACGCGCACAGGTCCAGGGCGATTTAAGCGAAATCACGCCCTAAAACACGATTGGTGGCTGGATTAAACAGTCTAGTTGGTCTTGGACGGTTCTTTTTGAGCCGATTGATTCCTCAGAATGCGGTCATAGATCCAGTTAGGTACAAAGCGTGCGAGCTTAACGGTGAAAGCAAGTGGCCAGGGAAAGGCATACTCCGTGCGTTTCTTATCCATGGCCTTGACGATACGGCGTGTCGCATCGTCAAGCTCTAAAATGAAAGGCATCGGGTGGTGGTTACGCTCGGTCAAAGGTGTCTTGACGAAGCCTGGACAAATGGTTGTGACCGCAACACCTGTGGTCTGTAGTTCGATACGTAGCGATTCTAGAAGAGCCGCGAGTCCGGCCTTTGATGCACAGTAACCAGCCGAGCCAGGTAGGCCCCGATAGCCGGCCAAACTGCCGATGCCAACGATGTGACCGTGGTCACGCTCAAGCATGCCGGGCAACACATAATCGATGCAATAAATCACCCCCAACAGGTTGACTCTTATGATTCTTTCGACCTTATCTGAATTGAATTTCTTCGCCGGGGTCGAATCGCCGATTCCAGCATTGGCGACAAGAGTCGTGATAGGGCCCATCTGTGTTTCAATCTTATCCATAGCATCGACAACCGCATCTTGGTCCGAGACATCGACGGAAAAAACCTCTGCGTGACCACCAGCCTGAGTAATCTCTTCTGCGAGCCTTTTCAAAGCCACTTCACGCCTCGCCAGTAGGGCCACGGAGTGACCAGCCGATGCCAATTGTCTAGCGAGTTCGGCCCCAATCCCTGATGACGCGCCCGTGATAACCGTAACGTGATTCATATTGTCCGCTCTCCTTCAGTCGATGCACCTTTGTTACTCTGAAAGAGTTCAATGGACAACTCTCTGAAGCTGGTCGATAATGAACTGTGTCCAAACAAACGCGTTCTGTTGTCACTTAGACCAGGCTGAAACCCATGCTCAATCATTTAATTCATGACGAGGTGCAAACCCGTTTAGACAGCCTCGACTTGGACTTCAATGCGTACGGGCATGATCCGGTTGGGATATCCCGTGAACACCTGGGCGTTTTCTACTCAATGCTCGGTTTTTTCTATAAACAATATTTCAAGGTGACCCCCGTTGGCCTCGACCATATTCCACCGACGGGTCGGGCCATGTTGATCGGGAATCATTCGGGCTCACTGCCTGCGGATGGTGGGATGGTTATGGCCTCCTTGTTCTTCGACTTAAATCCCCCGAGATACATCCACGGGATGGTTGAAAAATTCGCGCAAACCATTCCGTTTCTGTCTTCCTGGTTCTCTCGTATCGGTCAGTTTACAGGGCTCCCTGAACACGCGGTGCGCATGCTCAAAGACGAGCGCCTGCTGATGGCTTTTCCCGAAGGTGTTCGCGGGATCGGCAAATTGTATAAGGACAAGTACAAACTGGTTCGATTCGGGACTGGTTTTATGAGAATCGCACTCAAGACACAAACTCCTATCGTCCCATTCGCTTACGTAGGCGGTGAAGAAGCCTTTCCTGCGATGTTTCATGCCAAATCATTGGCCAAGCTGGTCGGCGTACCCTATTGGCCGGTTCCACCCTATCTTCTCCCCGTCCCGCTGCCGATTCGCTGTCGAATACACTATGGTGAACCCATGTTCTTCGAAGGCGATGGAACCGAATCGGACGTCGTTATTGATGGCTATGTCAAAGACGTCAGGTCTCGGATAGCAGAGCTGATCACCGAGGGCCGACAGGCACTTGGGGACACGACATGAAGGTTGTTGTTACCGGTGCGAGTGGCGCCTTAGCCCGTCAAGTTGTCCAGCTCCTGGTCAATGACGGACACGAGGTTTTGGGACTGGATCGGCGCCCATGGCCAGATTGTCCCGAACGCGTGCAAATGTTTCGTGTGGATATGCGTAAACGCCCGGCCGAGGATGTTTTCCGCACATACAAACCGGATGCCTTGATCCATATGGCGACGGTCACCTATGTCAGCGCGGGGAGCGAAGAACGCTATCGAATCAATCTGGGCGGCACCCGGGCCGTCTGGGAGTATTGCGAAAATTATGGCGTAAAACACGCGATATTTGTGGGTCGGCATACCGTTTACGGTGCCGCTGCCGATGCACCGCTCTACCGAAATGAGGACGAGCCATTGATGGCGGGCAGTACCTTTCCCAATCTCGCAGATTTAGTCGCAGCGGACCTCTATGCAGGAAATTCAATTTGGCGGCGCCCGAGCGTTGAGACCGCCGTACTTAGACTAGCCTATTCCCTAGGGCCGTCTAAAAGAGGGACATTGGCCAACTATTTACGCGGTCCAAAAGTCCCGACTGTCATGGGCTTTGACCCCCTGTTTCACTTTATGCATGAAGCCGATGCGGCCCTGGCTATCTTCACCAGTTTAAAAAGTAAATTAAGGGGGGTGTTTAATGTATCAGGTCCCCCACCCGTTCCCCTGGCCCTGCTCTGCCGCATCGCAGGCTGCCGTTCGGTGCCAATCCCCGAACCCGTATTTCCAGCAATACTTGGCCGATTCGGCTTCTCAAGACTACCAAAGGGGTCATTGAACCATATCAAGTATCCTGTCGTCATCGACAATCAGCGCTTTGTTGAGGCCACAGGTTTCAAAGCATCCTTCGACGAAATCCAGACCCTAAGAGCATATAGGTGGCCCTAAACCAGTGAGTAGTCGACTAAAAGGCGCATCGCGAAACACGTCTAAGAACACCCGTGTATCGCTCATTTTGTACCTGCTGACCTCATTGTCTGCAGTTCCATTATCAGCCCAGCCGACGCGCAAGGAAAACCTGATCAATTGCCGAGATATAAAAGGGATATCTCAGCCCGTGCTCAGAAATTTAAGCCCTCATGTACTCTGTCGCTTAGAAACGGCAGACGTCATCTGTCTTCCAGGCCTCACGTTGATGGTCGATGCCACCGAGACAGAAGACTTGTGTAGCAACAATGAAAAACGTGTGGTCACGGTCCCATCTTGCAAAGCCAAATCCCATCGACGATACAGACAGCGTGTCATCAAACGCGGCGGCTATTTGATCGAACGGGCCAAAGGAGACGCCAGAGTCGAGACCATCGACATCCCATTCACGCACGTCGGCCGGGTCGAACTGCTCGCGCAAACCAAGCCCATCAAACTAAAAGGACCTGACGCATGTGTCTATTTGCGACAGACGAAGACCGTGTTCGTCGATCCAAGTTTTCCACCTAAGGCGGCCCAGCAACCAAAACTGAAGACACCATGAGAACTCTATGCAGGGTCTGCCTCATCTGCCTGGTCTTGACTGCCCCGACGCTCGTCCACGCCGAGGACGACCAGATCACTGTCAGAGGGGAAAGGCAGACACGGGACCAACGTAACTCAGCCGCCACCGTAGACGCCATCAAACTCGATGATGATCCACGCATGAGGTTAGACATCGGTCAGCACGTTGACCGCACCCTAGGCGCACGGGTCCAACGCAGTGGAAGCTTAGGTCGCGGCCAAGTACTCCAACTGAGAGGGGCTGGCTCAAACCAAGTCTTGGTCTTGCTAGAGGACATTCAATTTAGTGGACCACGCGGCGATGCCATCGACTTGAGTACCATGCCCATTGGCTGCTTGGACCAGATCGAAGTCTTGCGTGGATCCGCGGGGGCGAGTTACGGCAGCGGCGCCCAAGGCGGTGTTCTCAGGCTCAGGTTACCCAAGCAAAGAACGGCTGATCGACTGGAGTTCGGACTCGGATCCTTCGGCTATCGCTATGCCAACGGATGTGCCGATTGGAACACTGACTCTATTCGCCTACTTTTTAGCGGCCGCTATTCAAGCGCAGATGGAGACTTCGCATACGAGGATACCAACGGCCGCCAGCAGATCCGGATTAATAATGACCACATGAACGGGGGGGGAGCCATTCAAGTAGAATGGCGTGCAACTCCGTCGCGACGCTGGTCACTGCTTACAGACCTTTATCTGGACGAACGTGGCGAGCCCGGCTCAGGAGAAGCGCCCAGTTTAACCGCAGCCAGCCAGCAAAGCCGACAGAGCGCACGATTGACTCTTGATGACACCAACGTATTCGACAACGCAACCCATTTGCGAGCATCCATTGGAACCAGTCTCAGGTCTTATGAATTTAGAGACACACGCTCCGCTTTTGGCTTGATGCAAGACGAATTCGAACTGAGGGATTATAATATCGATACGCGCAGCGAAATCACAGCCTATCTGACCGAAGCAATCCTCGTCCAAATGAGCGGTGATGCCAGATACGCGCATGCACAAACCGGTGGTTCTGAACAAGCAAGGCAAGAGGAACGCATGACCGGATCAGTCGTTGGAGGCCTGGGCTGGCTGCCTGTAGATGACCTCGAATTTATGCTCTCGACACGGCTGGATATGCGGAGGGGCCGAGACTTTGTCGTCGCGCCACAATTCAATGGGATATGGACAGCCAGCAAAATCACCAGACTCAGCGCCCAAGTAGGGCGTAACTTTAGAGATCCCAGCTTTGACGAGTTGTATTTTCGGGGTCCGGGTATTTCTGGTGACCCATCGCTGCGACCAGAGGACGGCTGGAACGGCTCTCTATCGGTTCGACTCCAATCACGTGAAAGTCAATTCTGGCTCATCGACATAAGTGGCTATCTCCAGCGCTATGACCGCTTGATCGTGTTCCTACCAATCGATGCATTCAGGACCCAAGCGAGCGATGACTTGTCCGCCGACATAGCCGGTTTAGAGGCGCGAATTCGGCTCAAAATCGCCCGGGCGCGCGTCGAGCTAAATTACCATTATCAATGGCATCAAGACCAATCTAAGCGGCCCCTTCCCTATCGGCCGAATCAGCGGCTGAATTGGATTCTAGATTATCCCCTCAGCGCCTTAAATCTCTATGTGAGCGGCCTTTATCAAGGCGTGATGAAATCAGATCGATTCGGGCATCGAGAATTGCCAAGCTATACGACCGTCACAACGGGTATGAGCTGGTGGATCGGTTACGGCTTTACCATGGGCGCAGAAGTGCAAAATATCTTCGATGAAAAGCAACTTTTCGATGTCATTCATCGTCCTCTCCCGGGTCGGGCAGGATTTGTAAATCTACGCTGGATGGCACTAGACAATAAGAATCAACGATGATCTGTAGCATAGAGCTGAATTTCGGTGTAGATATGGACCATCAATCAATGGAGCCAAATGATTATGAACGGTGGCGTCAAAGCAGTGTTTGTTGTTTTCGGTTTATTCGGATTCTTTTTTATCGCGGTTGCAGGACCTCTTCTGGGTGATGCTGGAAACGATAGCGTTCAGCTTGTTCTCGGTTACGATGACGAAAAGCGCGTCGAAAACAGAAAAATTCGTGAAGATCCAGGTTATGGTGCGTCCGGTGATTTGAGGATTGCAAGAGATTGCTGCACACAGTGTAACGCTGACTGGAATCACCATGAAGACCGATGTGAACTACTCAATCAGGCCATGTCCAAATGCTACGTTAACGCCTGCTCCAAGTAAGGGCGGCACTCCGGTCGTGACATGATTCGCGAAGAAATTCGACCTTTCTTCGCGGCTACGACCCGTCTTAAGGCAGCCAAGTAGCCATGCGATTAGGCCCCCGAATCCTAGGTACGATCGTCATCCTAGCGCCTTTCGCCATGGGCGCCAGCCGTATCGATATTCAGATGCTTTTCGCAGGGCTGATTGCAGCGCTAGGCGTGATGCATCTTCTGATGCGATGCGGTGACAAGGTCTATCAGCCGCAATTCATATGGCTTCTTTTAATCCCGTGTTGTGCAACAGCGCTTCAGTTAATGCCCATGCCAATGCAGTGGCTTAAGGTGCTATCACCGGAGGGGGCAACGCTCTATCTGCAGTCCAACCCCGCCCGTTCATGGGCCCCAATCACAGTGGATTATCTAGCCACACTCGCGGTCCTTTTTCATCAGCTCGCGTTTGTCTTAGTCGTCGGAATACTCTCATCGGTAAAACCTCGGCAATGCCGCTCGCTCGGACGGATGATTCTGGCCATGGGCTTCGTAGCAAGCCTCATTGCCGTCATCCATTTTATGACGGGAATGAAACAAATCTACGGGGTCTACGAGGCGATTCATAGAGACTCAATGCAGGGTTTCTTTGGTCCTTTCGTCAACGCAAACACGTTTAGTACATTGCTCTTGTTAGCCGGTTTCACTGGGGTCGGACTGACGCTCGATGAGACCAAAAATGGTCGGCTCAAAATAACGATTATTGCCGTTGTGGTTTGCTTTTTAGCAGCTTTTTCAACGGGCTCGAGGGGGGTCGTTCCTGCTGCGATAGCCGGTTGGCTCATATTCGTGATTTTACTCGGCGCCTCGGCCTCCACAGATGCCACCAGTCTGAAGAATCGTTTGAAGGCCGTGGTCATATTTGTTGGCGGAGGCCTGTGCCTTGCGGTGAGTGCGTCTTTAGTGCTTGTCAAAGAATGGAATATTTGGTCGCTGAACCATGTGCTGGATGATCCAAAGGTGACCGTTTGGTCCAATGCAATCAACTCTGCAGATGCCTATCTAATGGCCGGCAGCGGTCGAGGCACTTTCACTCACGTGTTCAACCAATTCCAAGCCAAATCCGTCGACGGCACCGTCACCCATGCCGAAAATATACTGATTCAGAATTTGATCGAGTCCGGCATCGTCTTAGGGCTGATTACGATGGCTGTAGCCATACTGATTTGGGGGCTAAACCTACGCCAATTTACGCGTCGGCCAAGCGGTCTCGCCGCCGGCAGTCTCGCTGCGCTTACGGGCGTCGGTATCTATCAACTCTCAGATTTTGGCATGAGCGCGATGGGACTCTCTCTGCCCACTGCAATGGTCTTGTCCATGTGCATTGTGTCCCTCGGATCATCGAGTTCGCGACGGCCCATACGCAGGGAATTGGCGCTCATCTCAGGCGCTCTAATTATCGGTTTGCTGACTCAGTTTGGCCCCTTGGTTTCGCTGACAGGCGACCAACATTTAGATAAACTAAAAACCTTGGACAAGGGCAGTGACATCAATGCGGAAGCCAGCCGTCTTGCAAAACGACATCCGGCGGATTGGTTGATTCCGACCATCGCATCACAGCGGCTTTTAGCGGCAGAAGACAGCCCATTGAAAACCACGCTATCCTGGGCAAATCGAGCTCAGCTCTTAGCGCCTCAGAATGCCACCCCCAATTTGGTCTCCGCGCACGCCTTATACCGTGCCGGTTTTCTCACTCAATCAGCCGGTGAATACCGTCGTGCATTAGAGAAGTCGCCGTGGGACGAACTCACTTTAATTTCCAAAATTATTAAGAACTACCATTCACTGGCCGATTTATTGGTGGCCATCCCAGATAATCCCAGATCTCAACGCCGGTTTGTCGAGGCGCTGTTCCGTTTAAATGAGATCGACAAAGTGGAGCAACTGGCCAACGAACTTATACGATGGAAGCCCAATTCACGCTTTGGCCATTTGACTCGGATGCGCGCGTGTCTAAATCAAAAGAATACAGACTGCCTCGTCACTTTGGCTCAATGGTTCAGTCAAGCGGGTGACCCACACTTGGCATCCGCGATAGACGCCAGACGGCTGTTTTTTTTGGGACAACCCCAACGCGCGCTCACTGTACTCAATCAAGCTTTTGACACAGGTGGAAAAAACAATGAGAGCTTTCTTAGACAAGCACTGCGAACCTATCGCCTACTCAATGCAACAGATCGAGTGGCGGACAGTCTTGGTGCCCTTTGGACCGTGTCGAAAAGCGATCCATCGAAGGCATTTAATGTACTGATTTTAAAAGCACGATTCCATCAACATCAGAACCGATTAGAGAGCGCATTAATCGCCTATGATCGAGCCTTATCTCTCCGACCCGCCGTCGAATACATCATTCAAGCGGCTCAACTTGAAGGGAGGCTGTCTCGATGGGATAGCGCGTTGAAACGAGTCGAAAACGCATTGGCAGAAAAACCTAGAAATCGCCGGCTAAAACACGTCAGAGATGAAATCAAACTCGAAGAAAAACGGAACCGATTAGGGAACGATTGACGATACGGCCGTTAAGGCGCAAGATGCGCCGCCAAGGCTAAAAGGGGCAACCATGCACTTGCTTTTGTTAGGACTCAATTATTTTCCGGATAAACTCGGAAATGCACCGTTGATGACCGGGCTGTGCGAAGGCTTAGTTCAACGGGGTCATAAGGTGACTGTGGTGTGTGCATTCCCACATCATGAGACTGGGCAAATCGAAGCGGACTATCGCGGCAAGCTGTTCGAGCGAGATCATCACAATGGTGTGGACATCTTGAGAGTATGGCTCTACGCCCCACAGGGCGGAACTCTAGCGAAAATGGCTAATTATGCCTCTTTTACCGCAACCGCCTTGGCGGCTGCGGCTTCAATTCGAAATGTCGATGCAATTTTTACCCCATCGCCACCATTAACGCTGGGCCTGGTCGACCAACTTTTATCGACGATCAAGAACATCCCCTTCGTGTACAACCTACAAGACCTATTTCCTGAGGCTGCAATCCGCCTGGGCGTGATGACCAATCCGGCCATGATCGACGGATTTCAGCGCTTGGAAAAGCACGTTCTACACAAGGCGGATCAACTGTCTGTAATCAGTCAAAGCTTTCGACAGCACTGCCTGCGACTGGGTGTACCGGATGACCGAATTGCCGTCATCCCCAACTATACAGATGTGGACTTCATTACACCGAGGCCCAAGAATCGAAATCGATACAGGGAGACCCTTGATTACAAAGGACAGTTTGTCGTTCAGTTCAGCGGGCGAATGGGCTACAGCCAAAGTCTTGAAACAGTTGTCGCCGCATGGAGGCAGCTAGATGACCTACCCAATATTCGTTTGATGCTGGTCGGCGATGGACAAGCAAAACCAATGCTCCAGCGCGAACTTGGGCATGACCCAAGAGTCACTTTACTGCCCACACAAGACCGGTTGGACCTGCCTGAACTACTGGCCGCGTCAGATTTGGGTCTGGTCCCTCTTCGAACGGGTATGGCTGCAACCAGCTTACCCTGTAAAATATTTGGAATCTTAGCCGCCGGCCGTCCGGCGATTGCCAGCCTTGATGTCGACAGTGATGCGGCGACGCTGATACGGACAGCCGATTGTGGTTTGGTCACTGAACCTGAGAATCCGACCCAGCTAGCCGATGGCATTCGCCATCTCTACAGAAACAAGAAAGACGCGAACCGGCTGGGCCGTAATGGTCGACATTATGTTGTAGACCAACACAGCCATAAAGCGGTTGTTGACCGATACGAAGACATGCTTCTCAAGGTCATCGATCGGAAAGCCTCTACGATTCAATAATATGTGCGGATTTGTTGGATATGTTGGCGAAACGGCCCCGGTCGACCGGACTCGTTTGATTGCGATGCGCGACCGTATGACCCATCGGGGACCCGATGATGCTGGCGTATTGATTCGCAATGGAAACCTATCTGTTGGCCTGGCGCATCGGCGATTATCGATTCTGGATACACGCAGCGTCGGGCAACAACCAATGTCCACCCAAAACGATCGTTTTCATATCGTCTACAACGGTGAATTCTACAGTTTCATGACCGAGCGAAATCGACTTAAAAAAATGGGCTATGGCTTTCAGAGCCGAACCGACACAGAGGTTATTTTGGCTCTGTTCGCAGAATCGGGCGTGGCCTGTTTTGACCGAATTGACGGCATGTTTGGGTTTGCCATTTGGGACAGCCTGGAACAAGAACTGACGCTTGTACGTGACCGTCTCGGAATTAAACCTGTTTTTTATTCTACGACGGCGACCGGATCTCTTTTGTTCGCCAGTGAGGTCAAAGCGCTCCTGGAATCGAAATGCATCGATGACAGCATCAACCTACAGGCTCATCACGACTATTTGGGCCTCAATTACGTGCCCGGCGATCAAACCATGGTCAACGGCATTCGAAAACTGCCTCCCGGGCACTATTTGACATGGAAAGCGGGACGCATTTCCATAAAGCGCTATTGGTCGCAAACCTTCGGAACAGATCAGGACGTCTATCAGGGCAACTTTGAAACCGCCGCCGAAGACATTATGAGCTGCTTCGATGCCGCGGTTGAACGACGCCTCGTCTCCGATGTCCCTCTCGGAATGTTTCTCAGCGGCGGGATCGATTCAAGCGCCATTTTGAATTCCATGTCCAGACTACACTCTGGACCTGTTAAAGCATTTACGATCGCATTTGAGGAAGCCAGCTATGATGAATCAAACTTCGCGCGTGTGGCAGCAGGAAGCGTAGGCGCCGACCATCACATCGAATTGGTGAAGCCGGATCCAGATACTGTGCTGGCACCATTGATCCAAAGCCTTGACGAACCCTACGCCGACAGCAGCGTAATTCCCCTGTGGTATTTATGCCGTTTGGCCAAACGTCATGTAACCGTTGCCCTGGGCGGCGACGGCGGAGACGAACTTTTCGCCGGCTATCGAACGCATTATGCATGGAAACTTGCACGCCTTTGGAAGCGAGTACCCAAGCCGATTAGAATTAACTTAGCCAATCGAGTGGTCGGTCTCTTGCCGACGTCTCACAAGAAAATGAGCTTTGATCTCAAGGCTCGCGCCTTCATTCGCGCTGCGTCGAGACCCGCCATAGACGCCCACTACGGTTTCAAGGAATTCATGCCTGAGTCAGTGAGACGCGCTATGCTGGACTCGTCCGATGAGTTGGACGAAACGGTTCGGTTGTTTAGACGAGCCACTGAGTCCATGTCACAACCGGGGAGTCTGGATGCCATACTCGCGGCGGATTTTGAGATCTATTTGCCCGACGATATATTGGTGAAAGTCGATCGAATCAGCATGTTACATTCTCTCGAGGCGAGGGTGCCGTTCCTGGACCACCGTCTTGTCGAGCTGGCTGCTAAAATGCCTGGGCATTACAAACTCAAGGGTTTGAAAACGAAAGCTGTCTTGAAACAAGCACTTAAAAACAGGGTGCCTGGCCAATTACTTAAAAGGCGGAAGGCTGGCTTTAATGTGCCCATGGCGCAATGGTTGTCTGGCCCGTTACAACCACT
This sequence comes from Myxococcales bacterium, assembly GCA_002731825.1. Classification (GTDB taxonomy): domain Bacteria; phylum Myxococcota_A; class Bradymonadia; order UBA7976; family UBA1532; genus UBA1532. Next base: position 221,479 of record PCCS01000001.1, on the reverse strand, counting down.
GATGATGGATTTGCTCGACACTCAAAGCGTGAGCCGAGTTGGTCTGTGGCGTACCGATGACGTCCAGTCGCTCATTTCATCCCATCTCAACCGCAGCGAGGACAACAGCCGTTCGCTCTGGGCAATGATGTGCTTTATGCTCTTCAACCAAGAATATCGAGAAGGCCGAGCTGCATGAAGCAATCACCTCAGCCAACCACGAACGCGGCTCCCGGTCAGCACGATGGTCACTTAGCCTATATCCGAAGGCGTGGCATCTTCCCGACTCGCGTACAATTTGATCGCCAGCATGTCTACACCCTGGTCACGGCCCTGTATAACATCTCGGCTGCAACCCTTGGCCTACTCATCTTGGCGCCATTCATGATCGTCATCACCCTCTGTGTGAAGCTCTCAAGCCCGGGACCTGCCCTCTACAGAGGACGACGGGTGGGCTTAAATCAGCGAGAGTTCGATATCCTGAAGTTTCGAACCATGCAAGTCGGGTCCGAGGCAAAAATTGGTAAGCGGCTGGTGAGACAAGATGAAGATCACTACACATCTATCGGTCGTTTCTTAAGAAAATACAGACTCGACGAATTGCCCCAATTATTGAATGTGTTGAAGCGGGATATGAACCTTGTCGGACCGCGACCCGTCAGGCCCATTTTCCTAAAAGATCACAAAGCAAATATCCCAGGTTACGAGCGTCGATTTCTTGTCCGCCCAGGCATCACAGGTCAAGCGCAAGTGAGGGGCGGCTACTACACAACACCGCGCCACAAACTGTTCTATGAGATGCTCCACATCAGTCGACGAACCGTCCTCTTCGATCTCCAGCTCGTTGTCTTGACGTTCGCGCGCGTCATGACCCGTATTTTTACGACAACGCTCTTGCTCTGTTGGCTCTTGGTCATGGTTCTCGTTGCGCCGGCGCACTTTCGTGAGGTCATGACATTGAGTATTGCCGGTGTCACCTTCAATATTCTGTACTTACTGCCGACATTAATCGTCTTCATCCATCTCGCTCAGCGGCGGATGGATTCGAAACGAGTTGTTGCACTTCGTACGCCCACAGATTTGCCTGTGATTCTATTCGTGCTGTGGACTCTAATGATCATTCCTTTCAGTCCGATGCCACTGGCTGCTTTGCGCGGACTCGGTTGGTGGGTCTGTAATGGCTTTGTGGTTTTCTACTTGATCTTGAATTCAAGAATGGTCACCGACCGGCGCAGCGCATTAATCGGGGTCCTTGTGGGGGGCGTTACTGTGGTTGGGCTCGTCGATATGGTCCCGACAGTTATTGAATTGACAACGTCTGGCTCCCTCAGACGCGTAGTCGGACACCTGGTCAATCCTGTGTTGATGGCCGTGATCATCACACTTGCCCTACCCCTTGCCCTCGTCAGAGCCGTGTCCGGTGGGTCCTCTATTCAGCGTCGTATCTCTGGCCTCTCCGCTGGTGTCATCACCCTGACGGGCGTACTCACAATGAGCCGCGCAGGCATCGCTGTGATGTGCATTGTGACAACCATCGCCCTCTGGCCTATCGCCAGACGCCTAATGGCCCTGATCATCTTCATTTTGTTGGCGGCATTAGCTGGGTTGACACTCAATGGTGACCCCAGAATGCAGCCTACACAGATCGTCTCAGACTTAACGATGAGGGGCAGCCAACAGGGTACGATTTTCGAAACAATCATCGCCGATGAGAGGACGAGTACGGTCAATTTAGCAACTGGAATTGGCGCGCGCGTCCTGGGGCGGTTTGCTCGTAGTCAACGCTACGGCGGTCATAAGCCGTCTCTTCAATTATCGAATATGTATCTTACTGTGCTCACCGACCATGGGCTTTTCGGCCTGGTGCTCTTCTTGATGATCCTGCTGCGTGCCATCGTCTACATCAAACGAGGTCTCATTCGTGTTAAAGACTCGCAGACTCGGTCGGATTTGCAGGGTTCATTCGCGGGTATAATCGGGTGCATACTTCTCTTTTTTGTAACCGATGCCCTCTACCAACTCCCTTTGATTTTAGCTTTTTTCTCAGCGCTGGGTCTGGGCGTTGGTTTGACGGCACACTATGGAACGGACCAGCGAAAAGTCTATCGAATTATCCATTACCGGCACAATTTATAAACAGATTTTAACCGCTGGAACGAGGTGGCAGACTCAGAACGTCCTTATAACTGTGAAAGAGACGCTGGGCCACGGCATCAAAGCTGTGAAACGTAACCATCTGTTCGACGCCTAAATGCCGACGCGCCGTATACTGAGGCTCCGATTCATTGACCGCAGCAAGAATCGCTTCGCACCAAGCGTCTGGCTCAAACGAATCAACGAAACGTAAAAACCGACCATGTGGGTCAAGCCCTCGATGCCCTGCGATATTGGACACAATCGCCGGGATACCTGAGGCTAATGCCTCACGCACACTGCGGGGCGACCCCTCAAAACGAGAGGGGAATACCAACGAGTGAACTCCACGATACCGAGCGGCCATTTCGGCCCCAGGCACCTGAGGTACGTGAATCAGTTTATCCCCTAGGTCTGCCTCTTTGACAGCATCTGCGAACCACGTCTTTTCCCAATTTAAAATTCGACCAATCAGTTGCAAGCGGTAGGGTCGGTCCTTGAGTAATCTGAAAGCATTTAACAGGACATCGATTCCTTTGTTACGACAGACTGCACCGGTAAATAAAAACGTTGGTGGCTGAGTTGGCTCCTGTTCGACCGCTTTGAAATGAGCAATGTTGACCTCAGATTCAACCCAGCGAATCCGAGACACATCTAGGGCGTGTCCATCGACTAAATCATCTTCATGACCCGGCCCCAAAACCAAGACTCGATCGGCGTGCTTGCAGATTCTACGGTCTCTCCAAAGGGTAATAATCCTCTGGCTGACATAAGTCCATCCGAGGTCCAGATGGGGCTTGCGAACGCGATTAAACCACGCCCAATTGTTTGTATATAGGGTGGATATGAAACGGTATTCTCTGGAATGGCTCCCAGCCCACGCTTGGAAAACCGCAGCGAAATGGCCAAAATTGTCGTGGATAATATCGAGGTCGTTAGAACGTAATCGTTCAGATATCCAGTTGAATGCCAGACGATTAAACCCCTTTCGGGGGAGAACGACCAAGCTGAGTTTTGGGTTGGCTGACACGAGTTCGCTCAGTGAGCCAGGTTGCTCTGTGGTGAGTATGTGTAAGCTCTCGACTTTACACGACAGTGCACACAGCATCCGAAAGCGATCCGAATAGGCTAATAATCTTGGAAGACACGTGACAACGCGCATCGGACGCAACCCTATGAGGTCATTAAATCCAACATACCAAACTGCTCCAGAATAGGTCGATCAACTCTGCTTGACCGTCGTTTCCTCAGTTTGTTGACTATAATACTGGTAGGAATACTGTCCGTACCCTTTGCGACGCACATCCAGATTATTAAGAAGGGCGCCAAGTAAACGTACATTGACCGTATCGAGAAGCTCTTTGGCTTTCTTTAACATGTCTCTGCTGGTTTCTCCGGCACGCACCACAAGGACAGCACCGTCAAGTTGCTGTCCAAGAATCTGGGCATCTGTAACAGCCCCCACCGGTGGTGAATCAAAAATGACTCTGTCGTATTCTCTTAAAAGGTAGGCAAGGGTTCGCTTAAAGCCTTGTGTATGCAAAATTTCTGATGGATTGGGCGGTAGGGGGCCGCTACATAGAATATCTAATCGATCCACTTCGCTTTTGATGGCTACATCTCCGATTTTGGTGTCAGCATCCATGATTAGATTTGTCAGGCCCCTCTCATTGGTGAACCCAAAAATCTTATGCAGCCGCGGGCGCCTCAAATCAGAGTCAACAAGAAGCGTCTTACTCCCAGACATGGCCATGGTCGCACCAATATTAACGCAGGTACACGTCTTGCCCTCTCTCGGGCCAGCACTTGTGATCAACATGGATCGCAGTTCTTGCTCAGGTGTCATGAACAAAAGATTCGTACGAATAATTCGGACACACTCAGCCAGCGTGCTGTTGGGATGGTCGATGACGCACCGATCAGGGTTTTCAAGGGCTTTAGGCATGCCGCCTTTACCGCGTACTGATCTCACAGAGGGTACAATGCCCAAGAATGTGAGACCAAACGCCTCTAGTTGTTCCTGACTCTTGACTGTATTATCGAGACGGTCGACGAGAAAAGCCAAGCCGATACCACCGAAGACTGACAGCACCAGTGCCACAGCCAAATTCAATAATAGTCGCGGTCGAATCGGCGTTTTAGGGACCAAAGCCGCATCTAAAACGCGCACGTTATTGGCACGCGCTTCCGCTTGTAACTGAGCTTCCTTGAGTCGACCCAGCATCTGAATATGCAGCGTTTTTTTGGATTCGATAGCCGCTTGTCGCCGTCTATATTCCAGCTCATGTGCCTGTAAAGACTTAGCCTGTTCTTCAAGTTCCACAACTTCTGCACGAAGCTTACCATCACTGACCAGGCTGGCTTGATACCGACGTTCTATAGACTGGCGAATGCCCCTTACTTCACGCTGAAGATTCTTTTCAACTCGGCGAATTTTCGAATCCACAACGAGAACGTCTGGATGTTTTTCTAAGTAGCGCTTCAATAATTCAACGCGGGAATTCTTGAGTTCAATCAGCTGCTCTTTAAGACGCTGCACAAGCCCGTTCGACAAAACTTCAGACACGCTGGACTGCGCCTGTAGGCTTGTCAGCTTCCGAACCTGGTCAAGCTGTGCTTTGAGCTGAACCGACTGGCGTTTCGCATCACGACTTTGTCGCCGCGCATCTTGCAAATCTAAACTCACAAAGTTCTGCTTATCGGCTAATGTCGCCCCTAAAATATTGTTCTGACGCTTGAAGACCAGTAAGTCATTTTCCGCCTGGATGAGTTCAGACTTCAAGTCACCCGCCTGCTTCCGAAGCCATTCAACGGCGTCGATGGCCGCAGAGACCTTGCGATCAACATTTTGGGCGGCATAGGCTTCGGCGATGGTGTCAGCTATCTTTGCGGCCCGACTTGGATTTTCGTCGCGCACACGGATTAACGCGACACGGCTTTCCGATACCGGATCAACTGAGATTCGATTGACGAGAATGGAGATAGGGTCCGCATTCTTCAATCGCTTTGCCCGGGCATCAGGATCTTCAAGCTTGGTGACACCTAAAAAGTCCAGGTCTTGTTCCAAGCCAAGCGCTTTGACGACCTTTGCGGCCACCATCCGACTTTTGATAATTCTATACTGGGTCTCAAAGAACTCCTTGGTGTTCCAGCTACTCCCAGACCCAAGCGACACGACCTCAGCCCCGTGGCGCGGTAGATAACGTGGGGCGTTTAAGTCAATGACAAGCTGAGTTGATGCCTCATAGATGCGGGGTTGCCTCTTGGTATACAAGACGGCTGCGGCCATCAAAAGCGCCATGAACGCCATGACCAGCCACTTATGCTTCCAAACGATACCGGCCCATTGGGTCAGCGTAGCTTCATCTTGAGTTCGATTGACCATCAAAGTTTAATCACCTTTTGATCGTCCCGCCCATATTGACCAGTCAAATTGCGCGTATCAACAATACGTTGAGAATATGCCACCAATGCTTCTACATCATAATAGCTATGGTCGGTCACGATCACGACGCAATCATAGCTCTGAAGAGCCGAGTAATCCAATTTGGACGACGTTAAAACCTCACCCGAACCATGAGAGCCGAGTGGAAGTTCAGGTACATAGTCATCTTGATATGACACCTCTGCACCGCGAGCGATCAGCTTTTCAATGATTGGAACAGCAGGTGATTCACGCCAGTCGGTAATATTCCGTTTATATGCAACCCCCATTATGAGAACTTTTGAGCCATTAATGGGCTTTCGATCTTCATTGAGAGCGTAGCCGACTTTATCGACAACATACTCTGGCATGTGATTATTGATATCGTCCGCCAATTCGATGAAACGCGTCCGATAATTGAGCGTCCGCAGTTTCCAACTGAGATAATGTGGATCGATAGGAATGCAATGACCACCCAGGCCTGGGCCAGGATAAAATGGCATAAAGCCGAAGGGCTTGCTCGCCGCGGCCTCAATAATTTCCCAGACATCTAACTTAAGCTTATCGGCAATAATCGCGATTTCATTGACCAGGCCAATGTTCACAGCCCGAAACGTATTTTCAAGGAGCTTGACCATTTCTGCCGCGGTCGGACTTGATACAGGTATGACCGAGTTTACGATGGCCGAATACAGTGCACCGGCCGCTTCGGTACATGCCGGTGAGACACCGCCGATGATCTTAGGCGTGTTTTCAACAGTAAATGTCTCATTACCTGGATCAATTCGTTCTGGGCTGAATGCGAGATGAACATCTCGGCCAACTTCGAAACCAGACACGGCCAACTTGGGTGCGACAATTTCCATCGTGGTACCAGGGTAGGTTGTGCTCTCTAGAACAACCAGCTGCCCCGCGCGCAGGTGCTGCGCGATTTGCTCCGTCGCCTTAATAATGTAGGTTAGGTCAGGATCGCGTGTCTTTCTCAGTGGTGTTGGCACACATACGCTAATGGCGTCACACTCTGATAAACGCGAAAAGTCGACAGTCGCATCGAGACGTTTTGCATCGAGCAAACTGGACACTCGACTCGAGTTGACATCTGGTATGTACGATGTCCCACTCTTCAGAGCTGTGACCTTATCCTCATCGACCTCGAAACCGAGAACGGAGTAACCCGCCTCTCCGAATGCAACCGCCAGTGGGAGTCCCACATAGCCAAGACCAATGACACCAACAAGCGCGTTTCTACCGTCTAATTTTTCTTTTAGTGTGCTCATTTCTATGTCCAACTTAATCCCGCTCTTCGAGCTTTCCTTACACCGTGACGCGTCCGAGCGCCACCCTACAACATGAAATCATTATGAACGTTATCAATCCGACTTACGATACCAGTCGATTGTGCGTCTTAAGCCTTCATTGAAATCCACCACTGGGTTGTATCCGATGTTGCGCTTCGTCTGTTCAATATCCGCCCTGGAGTGCATGACATCGCCTGCTCTTGGGGGGTCAAACTGCGGTTTGACATCGGTGCCAAGGGTATCGTTGATGGATTTTATAAGGTCTAGGAGGGTCACGCTTGACCCACAGCCCACGTTATAGACACGACCACAAACGTCGCTGGGCGCGTCCAGGGCTTTGAAGTTGGCATCGATGACATTATCGATATGAGTGAAGTCCCGTGATTGTGTCCCATCACCATATACCACAGGGGGCTGCCCGTGGAGGATTCGAGTGACGAATGCAGGCACGACCGCAGCGTACTGACTGGATGGATTCTGTCGGCGACCAAACACATTGAAATAACGAAGCGCAATCGTATTTATCCCGAAGAGCTGATGATAGACTGAGCAATAGTATTCACCAGTGAGTTTTTGGACTGCATAGGGTGACTTGGGCCTTGGTTCAAGGGTCTCCGTCTTGACCGGCGCATCGTGATCGCCATAGGCGCTCGAGGAGGCGGCATACACAACCCGCTTCACATCGTTTTGCCGACACATTTCCAAAAGCGTCAGCGTACCGACAATATTTGCCTCATTGGTCTCAAGCGGTAAGGCCAAAGACTTGGGTACGGACGGCAATGCACCCTGATGCAACACCCCATCAACCCCCTCAAGGGCTTCAGAGACCGCGGCAGGATCAGCCAGTGAGCCTTCAATGAGCTTGATACGAGTGTCAACGTCGGCTAGATTTTCTCTCCGACCCGTTGAAAAGTTGTCAATCACAACAACTTCATCGCCGCGAGCGAGCAAAGCATGGACAAGATTCGACCCTACAAAACCTGCTCCCCCAGTGACCAAAATACGCGCCATTGTATTTCCTTTCGGTTAACGCCATGAGCTCGGATACGGAGCACAGCAGAAACAGACCGCCAACCAGCCCAATGGGTCGAGCCGCAGTGCATCAAGCGCTCCGTTATTGGCTAGATGACAGCCCCATTCGACCGCCGATACGCGACGATTCGACACAGTATATTCTCGTACAACGCCTCGGTGGTCTTCTCTACCACATCGGTGGGCATTTGAGCGAGGCAAACACTCAATTCTGTAGAACAATCTGGCAACAAAACACGACACGCTACCTCAGTCAAATCGCCGTCCTGGGACAATTGCCTAGCGGCTGTGTCGAGAATTGTCTGGCCGTCAAGGGGACAGACTATATCGAAAATATGTACCGTGACCCCGGGTCACGTCAGAGCGCTGATCTTGATCTGATCGCCGACTCGGCGCTACGTCACAGGATTCAAGAGACGTTTACAATAGACTCGTTGCGATCATCAGATGATGATTCCGTCGGCATCGAGCAGAACGGGTGCTTGATCGAAGTCCACAATACGTTCGCACCTCTATCCTTATCAAATCTCAACTGGAATACGCTGATTCATAATGGCGAACTGCGCATAATAGATGGACAACCCTACCGTTTCCCATGCCCAATCGACCGACTCACCATCTGGTTGGTCAACCAAGCGAAGTCGTCGTTCATAGATGGCCTCTGGGCCTATGTCGATCTCGCACTGATTTTGAAAACCCTCCGATATGGACCAAAACCCATGTCTTGGAAAGGACTAAAAGAGCACGCTGCCTGTGTCGATCTCGCAGTGGCTTTTGAATTAGCTCTGGGCAGACTAAATCAATTTGATATTTGGCCTTTCGAAGCCCTGCCTCGTTTTACGCGAGGCTCCGAAATTCTTCGGCGTTTATTGACGACACCCAATACGCCTCACCCGTTGCCAAGCATTTGGCAACGGCAAGGACTTCGGTTCGTTCTGACCCGGAGAGGCTTCCGACGACACTATGCGTACACTGTGCTGAAAAAATTGATGGCTTGAGGACCCTTGAGTAGATCGAAGGAGCAGAGCCCGTATGCGCGCTATAGCCAACTTTCAGGAACGAAGACGATGTCGCCTGGCTGTAAGAAGACATTACTAACCCGGCCTTGGCTAATTCGCTCAAAGGGGACAACAAACTTCTTTTCATTGCCTTCGACAAGTCGAGTTAGGATTAATCGGTCCTTAGCCGCCAAAGCCTTCAGACCACCTGCGAGGGTCACGGCCTGGACAATGGTCATCTTGTCTTCATAGCGAAATGTACCCGGCTTACGGACCTCACCGAGTACAAAAACTTTCTTGGAATTGAACTCTTTTACGAAAACACTGACTTGGGGCTCTCTCAGATAGCCGGCTTTGAGATTCTTCGTGATGGCAAGTGCGAGTTGGGATGCAGTCAACCCTATGGCGCTCAGCTCACCGACCAACGGATATGAGAAAAGTCCGTCGACACCCACTCGGAAGAGGCCAGACAACTCTTTTTCTTGATAGACCCTCACCTCGACTACATCGCCAGGGCCCAAGGTTGCGCTCTGCATAATGGTTGCCGTATCAGGCATAGGGGGTAAGTCACGAACCTGGACGGTCGACCCACAACCGATGCTAGAAAGCAGGCAGGCTAGGATTAAAATCCCGTAATGACTTGTCTTCATTCGAACATCCCCAGCCTCACTTCGGCTTGGTGCTCCCGTCGGAACGGATCAGTAATTGCCGGTCGCGCTGAGCATCACTGTGTGACGTGTGTACTCCGCAAGGTCGATTGGGTCACCGGCAAAGCAATTGCCAGGATTCTCACCGAGGCAATAGTAGTATTTGCTGCGATTATTCTCGAAGGTCCAGGCGGCCGAAAGCTTGAACCAATCGACGGGTTCCCAACCAAACTCACCACGACCCAAAAAAATGGGTTCCGTGCGGTCGGGCAATAGGGCAGTCCAACTGGGTGCACCATCGCGGCTATACTTGTAATAGTCAATTCCAGCCCGACCGCTTATGAAGACACGGCCAGGTATGTTGACTCTGAAACGAATATTGCCCCTCTGAAGCGTGTAATAGTTCGAAAACGCATCATCACCCAGCTTAAAAGCATAACCCATGCCGAGTACCAAGCGCGGTTCGAAACGATACTCAATGTCGGCTCGAGCGATTGGGCCTCCGTAGGAGTCGCCAGCATCATGAAAGCTATTGCTGTAACCACCACGTAAGGTGAGCGAAAGACGCCGCGTGAGCAATCCTTGAATGCCCAATTCAGCTCGGAGGGGATTCAGATCGCGATTTGGTCCATCGATCGGGTTACCGTCCTGATCCAAATCGACGCCCTGTCTATAGTCAACCATCCAGTATCGGACATCGATAAATAAGGCAGTCTTCGGGAAAAACTTCCAATGGGTGAGCAGCTGAAGTTCTTGGGTGTTCTTATCACCACGATTACTGCCTAGGGCAGTAGACGTCGCAAGCGTACGATCGATACTGAAACGGTAGCCGAGTCGTAATTCCAAAGCCCGATTTCCAGGTCGACCACCAGGACGAAACCGGATGTCTGGGCCGAATGAAGCTGACAAACGGTTGTAGCCATCTTCCTTCAACAGCTCGACGCCAGGTTGTTCGGAGTATGTACCGCGCGCAAACAAATCAATGGATATGGGCTTGCGAGGTAAGAGTGAGAACCGGAGTCGACCTCTAGCTTGGTCCATGGCTGCGGCTTGGTCTAGTGAACTCGCCGTCTCATCGGCATTATCAGCTGTGACATAACGCCCCATGGCGTCTAGGTCTAAAGTAAGCGCGGCCCGGTTTGCATTTCTGTTCTTAAGACTAAGTCCGCCCCCGAATTTGAAAACCTTGACCGGATTGACTGGCGCCGTCGCTTCCGCATCAGATTCACGCCAAAAGTTGCTATCATAGCCAGCCGACAGGCTGAGTCGCGGATGCAAGACGACATTGCCGTTCCGAATACCTGGGCCGACCGCGTACGCATCATCGAGCAGAAGAAGTACAGAGAAAATAAAGACAAGGGCACACACGGGTTGCGCTGCCAAGCTCATCATCTGTCCAAACGCCGTTCGTCGCGAACCTGCTATCGCTGCATTGTTGTTCAATGTTGCAACTTGTCGCCGCTATAAAAGCGAACTACTCCCTTTAGTCATCTTCAGGTCCCACTTACTCACTGCCAGTAACCGCCGGAGGCCGCGCACCATTAAGGGCCTCGAAGGTTGGTACTGCTTCAGTGACAGCAGGGTCGTCGGTTCGAATATCTGGATCGACCTCCAGCGTCAACTGACTATTGCCAGTATATTGACTTATTTCGCCTACACAGCCTTCAACTTGTAGTTTTAGGTTTTCGACTCGGTCACGAATGAGCATCACTTTGGCAAATTCATGCTGCAATAGATTAGAGTCTCGTTGGGCTCTCGCTTCTTTCAAGCTGCCCTGCGAACGCTCAGCGATTGCCAAGAATCCCTTGATGCCAGTGAGCTTATCATTGACACAGTTGACTTGAATGATGTCTTTGTTCTCTCGAGCCAGGTCAAGGCGCTTCAAAGTGAAGCCAAGAGTCTTCTTGATGGTCGATAAAGCTTCAGTAACGTTCTGTGCTTTATCCTCATCACTCAAGCCGGCCCCGAGCTCTTCCGCGCTGGCGACCGAGGAACCAAAGGCGAAGAGCGTGACCACTGCTATGCCCGCAGCAAATCGAAGCCCCTTGAAGGTATATGCTGGCATGGTCACGACGCTACTCCCTACTGTCATATACAAACAGGACACCGACCGGTCAAAATTCTCACACACCAACTTAGTATGCCCGCCTTCTATATATACGAAAACGAGAACAATTGCTGTGTTTTCTCGGCTAAATTTTTAACTTAATTCGCGGGCGAGAAGACAAATGGGAAGGCGACGGTCACGCTACCACCGTCCGGTTTTGGAAATTTCCAGCGTTTGATACGGCTCGCGATGCACGATCCAACCGCGCCATCACCAGTGGTATTTTTCTGGATCCGCGCTGAACCGACCCGGCCACTCTGCAAAATGGTGAACTGAACTTTCACGCTACCTGCGAGCTTCGGATTCTTTTTTAACTGCTTTTCGTAACAACTTCTAATGGCACCTTTTCGGCGATTGACAACCCGGGCAATAGACGCCGAATCGAGCACGCCGGTACCGAATGCAGCACTGGGCCGCCTGACCTTAATCTTGCCTCTGACCTTCGTCTCTTTGCCCTTCTTTCCACCAGCAACACGGCTGCGCTTCCCTTTAAGATCTTTGGTGGAAATACCGGTTACCTTACCGCGCGTACTGCCAATGCGGCGGTCTCGTCCCATGCCCTTCTTGGTCGCCTGCATAACGCCACCGTTGCCCGAAAACGCGTCTTCCATTTTGACGTCCGGACTGCCATCAGTCAGGGAATCTATTATGCTACCCTCACCATCCCCCTTGACGCCGATAAATTTAAGAATCGTCTTGTTGCTGACTTCCTTCTGCATTTTTCGTAGCTCTTTTGCCTTACGGCGGGCCTTTTGCTCAGGATTCTCAGCGGGCTTCTCTTTTGGTGGTTCCTTCACCACGACTTGGGTTTTCTTAGCCTTAGGTTTTTTGACCTTCGACTTTTCGTCGTCTTCCTTCTTTTTCTTGTCATCTTTTTCAGGTTTTGGTTCTGGAAGCTTCTTCTTCGGAGCCTCCATCATCTGAATGAACCGATCCGGCAAAGAATCATAGCTCTTGGGTGGCTCAGGATAATCTTGACTCACGATATAAGCCAAACTGAAGACTTGGAGAGCGAAGCTAGCCATCAAGGACGTGACGTAGGGCCAATCGAGCCGCTGCGTTATGCCGCCCTTCATCGAAGCGGGCAATTGCAATTTCGAAGGTGGTGGCGGCGGTGTGACGAATTGAAAGAGAATGACAACGTCGCCGAAGACCACCTTGCCACGGCTGTGGTCCGATAGCTCTACGACGTAGCCTTCTCCTCGCTTCCTAGCCCGTTTCTGCTCCCGAAGTGTCTTGAAATCATAGACGGAGTCACCAAAGGAGACTTTGCCGTTCATGCCTGGTCGGAAATTTAGGTGGTAGTTACTGGCTTTAACTTCAAAGAGATTATAGCTCTTTGGCAAGCCCGCTATTGACGATATCACGAAGGTATTTCTCGGTGATTGGCCAATGGTGACCGCTTCACGTCGTCTTAATAATCGTTCCTCTACGATCTTCCCGTTCTGGATGAGACCGATTCGCAGGATTTTTTTATCCCTGCTGTCTGTCATTCAGAACGTCCTTCCATCGTGCTACCATCAACTGTCCATGGCGCTTCGTTATTGCGACAACCCAACATGTTACCGGCGAATCGCGAACTCATTTGTCGCGCCAGACATCTAAGCGACACCAGGCCATGGCCTAATGTTCCTAAACTTATTCGTCTGGGATGCCCTAACTCTAAAGACACACTAGCTCCGCCTGAGATCAGTTGCAAGTTCAACAACGCGCCGATCAAACATAGATTCGGCTAAATCTGAACGCGCCCACGGTTTGTGTATATCTGACGACAATCTCATGACGGATCTCACTGAATTACACTACGTTTGAGGAGATTTCTAGATATGGACAGGTGTTCGAAACGACTCGCGGTCAGCTCGCTCCAATTACGCAACAGAGACCCACGCGTTAAGTTGCCTAAAAGAGGCCCTCTTTAGCTTTGCCCCCGGGCGCCTGGTAGCCGCGACGCCCACCCTTTGAGACAGCAAATTTAAACTTTTTAAAGTCTGCATTCGTCGCTGTGTACATGACATCCCGCAGTAGACTGTAGGGCGTATCATCGTGGGCGATGAAGGTAATCATACCCTCAAATTTCTGATTCATTCGAGTGTCGATTTCTTTTTGATTAGCCGCAGCGGCCTGAAGCTTAGTCAGCAGCGGCTGGATGAGCATTGAGTTTTCATCTCCGCCCTTATCCATTTTACTTATTGCGCCGTTCTTAACTTCACAAACGGGCTCGCCATCCAGGATGATTGACTTGGCACTGATGGTCAGAGCTATGGTCTTCTTTGGCAGAAGTTCTGTGTTCGAGATGGGAAGTTTTAGGTCTTTACTCGAGTCCACTCTCAGCGGGTCCATCGAATAATTCATCAACAAGAAAATGAGGATGATGGTCATGGCGTCCATCAATGAGTTGATAGTGACAGTGGCTTCACCATCCACCATTCGACGCTTCTTGCGACCAGCACGCTGCTTAACTTTTTCGCCCTGGACCCAGTCGGCTATAATTTCGTCGCGAGTTTTTTCTCGTTGCTCAGCCATTTCGATTCCTAATCAGTGTGCGTTAAACTATTGCGCCTTAGCTGCAAACATCACGTCCGGCCACAAGGGTACAGCACGTCTCTTCCCGTCGACTTCTTCGTACTTAACGCTAGCTTCTTTGAACTCCGTATCCTTGACGTACGTATCCTTCTCAAGTCGGAATCGGATTGAATCCATCGCTTCGATGACGTGCTTGACTGGAATATTCGAATCGACGGCAAGTTTAATAACCGTCTCGTTCGGATACTGGTCTTTGACGCCATCTTTAATCTGGGCCATCAAAGAATAGAGAACAGGGAAGTTAAAATGGTAAAAGGGTTTTTTCACCGTTTCATTCTTACCCACTTCGATGTCATGCATTCGAAATGGTTCGACCTCTTTGATGTTAATCCCGCTCTCGCTTACTTCAACACCGTCTGTTGGCTTGATGATAGCATTTAGGGGAACACTCGCTTTGATCATGATGCCCTTTTCGCCAATCATCACCGTCAAGTTAAGTGGTTTTTTTTCATCTTCGTTTTCGTTGGAACTTTTACCCATACCGAAGTTCGGCGCATTGACATTGATAACACCGACTTTGACGAGTGCAGTTCCCAAAAGAACCATCGGAATCAAGCAAACAACCAAGTTCATGATTGGAACGAGATTGAGATCCTCGATTTTGTCGTCAAGTCCTTTTTTTCTAGAGCGCGCCATTTTAAACCCTCTTCCAGTCTCAAATTAATGTTCACGTTTGAGCGCGGCATGTCGTCATGCGAGCGCTCTAATTATGACATCAAAAGCGTCCGTTTAGTTCTCGCCCGCGTTCCCATGTAGTCGGGATACAAGCAGATTCTCAAGACGGACTGAGTACTGGTCGATTTCGTCGATGATCTTCTTTGTCACGCTGGTCAAGAACACCTGTGCGATGAGGCAAGGAATCGCGACGATAAGACCGAACGCCGTGGTATTCATCGCCATCGCGATACCACCTGCGAGCATGGACTGTCTTTGGTCAGCAGGAATGTTTGGATTCTTCAAGGCGTCGAACGCGGCGATCAGTCCCAAAATCGTACCGAGAAGTCCGAGAAGCGTTGCGATATTCGCAATCTGCTGCAGGACTGTCGTTCTCTTTGTTACGATTGGCACGATCTCAAGAGTCGCTTCTTCAACTGCGTTCTGGATCTCATCCGGACCTTTGTTAGCCCGCATCAAGCCCGCCTTAATGACTCTTGGCAGAGCAGCCGATGGAGCAGCGCTACAGAGCTTTATGGCTCGATCAATGTTGTTCGCCATCACCAGCTTTTGGATCTGAGCCATAAAGGCCGACGCGTTAATATTGTACTTGAAGTACAAAAAGATAAAACGCTCGATCATAATGCCGAGGCCGATGATGCTCATTGCCAAAATTGGGTGCATCCAAGCGCCACCTTGCTTGTAAAATGTAGCGATAACGTCCATTGCTCGCGGTCCTCCATAAGGGGGAAAGTTACGTCACACGGAAATATTTGGCGTGATTTCTGTCACCCCTTTTTCCGATTCAAGAGCGGCCTCCGTAGGCTGATCTTGCGACTGCGTTAAGTTTTAGCTGGCCGGTCCAGTGGAACGGCTCGGTTTTAATATCATCCTAAACAAACGGGGATCCACACTTTTCTGTGGCTGGGCAGGATTTTGCACTCAATCCCACTCCTTCCGGTTGTACTCCCCGACATAATGTACCTAGAAAGGCTGTTTGTCTACGCTCTTTATGATTAAAGGAAGAAAGCTCTTTTTTGGCTCCAGCCCCTCGAAGTTTAATTGACTCCGTTGCAAAAAGAAAAATGCCTCAGGCTTCTGTATTCGACCCTCGACTTTGATCGTATCGATTTGTATGACTCGCGGGGTTCGTCGAGATGAACTGGGCTGGCCAAATGCGGGTGTAACGAGCCAAATGCAGGCTGCTAGAACACCGAATAAAAGCACTCGCTGCATGCGATCACTCATCATTGCTCTCCATCTCCGGAGTCATCAGCCCCATCGTCGTTAACGTCGTCTGTATCTATCTCATCGACTGCGGAATCGTCTTCGGGCGGAGGCTGCTTCTGGCTATTTCGCATTTGTTCGGCACGCTTCTGCTCGACAATAATTCTTTTCTTGGCTTCGTTGACATAACTCTGCGCCAGTTTTTTTGCCTTGGGGTCTTTTTCAGACGTTCGATACTCCTCCAGAAGAGACACCGATCGGTTTAATCGCTCGATGGCATTCTGATCGGGAAACTGGCCATCGAGGAGTAGAATACCCATATTATAAGCGATTGTTGGTCGGCCGCCCGGGATCATCTCTGCCTGTTTAAATACAGTCAATGCTTCTGAGTATCTTTGTTGTCCCTTAAGCGAATTCCCCAGATTCACTCTGGCCGCTAGCATATCGGGCCATCTGGCTAGGGCACGGCGAAACTGTATCTCGGCATTTCCGTAGTCACCAGCCTCATGGTAGATGAGGCCAAGGTTGTTATAGACCTCCGCGCTACCGCCTTGGGGCAGATTGGCGGCGGCTTCAAGTGCAACTCTTGCATCGATCTTATCTTTCAATGCTAAATGAGAGTTCGCTAATCTCCAGAAGATCTCGGGATTCGATTCATCCATGGCGTTTGCGTTGTTGAGTATGGCGACGGCAAGCTCATGCTTCCCTTTTCTTGCATAGACGACAGCAAGATTGACCATTGCAGACAAGTTGGTCTCGTCTTTCCTGAGGATGGCCTTACTATCTTGCTCTACTCGACCGAGATCGCGATTGGTGGCAATACGCAAACTGTTGACGGCATTTCGCAGAGCAATACTTTTTGGCTTAGCTGTCAGACGTCCTGAGGCATAATTAACTGCACCGGCTTCATCGCCTTCTCGAATCATAATGCGACCAATGGCGACGACAGAGTCACCCAGTTCAGGGGCATGGGTCAGTGATGCCTCATAGTCACGTTTGGCTCGTGTGTAGTCGCCTTGCCACTCTGCAAGGACGGCAAGATTAAACCGTGCCTCGGCCAAAATCATCACTTCGTTTTCAGTGGGCGACACAGCCTGTAAGATCACCTCTTTGAATTTTTCTTCAGCACTGGTCAAATCTCCATCGCTGACCGATTGGCGGGCTTCATCGAGCAGGCCCCTGAGCTCTTGCGGTGTGAGCCGCATAACCGAAGGCGTAGGCACACCAGATGGCACGCCCTGAGTCGAATCGGTCTGAGCATCACCCTGTGATGTTTCTACACGGCTTTGTTGCTCTTCTAATTTTGGCTGAGGTCGGCCGCCACAACCCAAATAGAAAACCGCACAAAAGAAGATGAAAAATTTAGACTGACTCATTTCTCCTCCTCCTTATCGACACCAGGTTCTTTGGGTTGTTTCCGATTATTCGACTCATTCGCATTAGTCGGCACATTTGGCGCGTCTTCGTCTGAGGACGCATTTGAATCGGAGGTCTCACCACCTTGTTTCGGCTCGACCGGGCCCGACGTCTCGGGCGTATCAGTCACCACAGATTTTGGCTCGCCCAGGTTGATCATTCTCGGCGTGGTCAATTGCCGGCCAGCAGAGAGTCTCAGCTCTTCTTTAAACAGCGGATAGTCGCTGGGAAGGTACTTATTGAGTGAAGTCAGGATGCGTTTCGTCCACTCATTGACAATCTTGAGTTCTCTCGCTTTTTTAATAGCAAATTTATATTTGGTGACCGCTTTGTCTTCTACGGGCATAGCCTGGTCTTCTAGCATAGTGCGGTAGACATCCTGCTCTTCTTCCGAAAGGGTGTCCGGAATCGGTGCATTGTAGAAAGCTTCAGCAAATAATTGATAGATGTGGCCTATGCGATATAGAGCGGCAATGCTCCAGGTATCAGCTCGATACTGAAGGACCTCACTGTATCGACGCTCTAGTTCTTTCAGGCGTCGAGTCATGTCCTTGATTACCCGACCCTGGTTTTTCATGGAGCCGCTGATCTTGAGTCGCTCATAGACAACAAAATCGCGCTCGACGAGACGAAAAGAAGCTTCCGCTGGGTAATTGGCTTCATAGGTTGCAGGCTGCATACCACGGCTGTTGAATTCGTCTATGACACGTTGCCAAGTCTGTGCGGCTTGCCTTTTCTTCCCTTGCGCTTCGTAAATTTTGGCGACGCGTGTCAAGCCTTCGACGACTAGCGGATTTTGTGCCGGGTCTGACCCGTATTCCCGCGCAAATCGGTCATAAACACGAATTTCGTTTCGGGTATCTTTTAACTTCCGATAGGTATCACCGGCCCGAAAAAAAGTCTCTGCCGTATCTTTTCGATTTGGAAAAAGCTGCGCATACCGCTCGAAGTTGGCAGCGGCCTGAAGATATTGCTGCGTCCGTTCCTGCAAGACAGCTGCTTTATACAGCGAGTCGGCGCGATTAGCCGATTGTGGAAACTGAGATACAAGCTTCAAATGCGTGTCGATGGCCTTCTGAAAATCGTAGAAACGCTCAGAATTAATGCCAACTCGGAAAAGTGCATCCTCGACAAATTGACTTTTTGGATACCCTTTATAGATCCGCTCATAAGCACGCGTCGCCGATTCAAACATCCGCAAGGTCTCGTAAGCTACAGCAGCATTATTGAGGGCATTTGCCGCGAATTTATTCCCTGGATTTTCATCAACAAGGCGAAGATACTCCGCCGCTGCGTCTTTTAACTTTCCGGATTTCTGCAAGCGTTCAGCGTCTTTAAATAGTGCCCCCACTTTGAGTGTCCGAATTTCCTCATCAAACTCTCGTCCCAAACCAGCCGCTGCGATTTTCTCGGCCCATTTAGCCATTTTCTTCCAGTCATTGGCCTGCCGATACGTCTCGACCATAAGTTTAGCCGCGTTGCCGGTCACCTTTTCTTTTGGATAAGTCTCAATCAGGAACGCAAACCATTTTCTCGCTGTATCGAAATGCTTAAAATCGAAGTAGATCTCGGCCATTTTAAAAATATTTCGAGGCCGTCGACTCTTATCTTCGGTACTGATGAGTTTGAGATCCATGTACGCCTTACGCGCTTCGATAAGCCGGGCAACTTCCTCAGGAATAGGTTCGAGTTCAATCTCTTTGACGAGGCCGTCATTGTCACTGTCGGCATCACCAGGTTCATCTGTCGTGACTTCGCTTTCCAGGCCACTGAGCGAGGGTTTTGAGACCACCTTACCTGCATCGATTAAGTCTCTGACAGACATCTGCCGTGACACCACGGCATAATAGCCTGATGGTTCAAGATACTTTTTACCTAACTTGCTATCCCGGACACGGGCGTATTGGGCAGCCGCACGAAGGAACTTCCCAGAATAATACAAACACTCGGCATAGAAGAAATTGAGGTCATAGGCGTTCTCCGTGCGTGGGAATCTGGCCAGATATTTCTCGTAAGCCTCAGCGGCTAAGGCATATTCCGCCATCGCAAGCGCTTGGGCGTTAGCCACTCCTTTAGCGATGTCATCTCTGTGTCGCTGTGCTTTAGAATGATGGTATTGAGCCGCTTGACTCAACGCGTCTTGCATCAATTCATCGGCGCCTTGAATGGCCTCAGGATTATCCTGGTTGCGACGATACCATTCACCACCCGCCCCGTATTTGGTCGCGAGTTTATCGCGCTCAGCGAACGCCTCGTCAAATCTTTGTAATCGCTCGTAGGCTGTCACCATGCGCGAGTGTAGATCCGGGTTATCGGGATGATTGGGAAAATGCTTCAGAAGATGATTAATCGTAGCGATGGTCTCTTCGTACTTTGCATTCTCGAAGAAAATATCTGATAGCGCTCTCAGGATCTCGACGTCATACTCTTTCTGACCACTGACATAGCTCATCACCCGAGGAAATCCGGCACCGGGATCACGTTCACCGTCGCCGTCCCAGTCCTCTTCCTGCAGTGAAACAGCCAGATACTGTATGGCTTCAGCCCTTAGTTCGGTCCCCGCCCGGCCCGTTGCTTTAGCCTCTTTATCACTGAATTCAATCAGGCGTCTAAACCCGGCGATTGCTTCGTCGTATTGGTCATCCCGGAAGTAAGTCCACGCTAATTTGTAAAGAGCTTCATCGTAGAGATGGTGACCTTCAAAGGCCAGCACCTTTCGATAGGCGGCAATGGCGTCTTTGAGCCGATTCGAATCGAAGTAAAATTCTCCTAATCGGGTCCATGCTTCAGGCGTAAATTTACTCTTAGGAAAGCGATTTACCAAGAGTTGGAAAGCATCCTTTGCCTCAGTATCTTTGCCCATTTCGGAGAGGCAGTAGCCTTTAAGATATAAAGCGCCATCGATGTTGCGATACTGAGGCCAACTGGAAATCAGCTTGGAAAAGAGGGCGACCGTCTTTTGGTAACTCTTCGTAGGAGGGTCAGGCTCAACCTTCGATTTGCCGTCTTCAAAAGCGGCCGCTTGTTCTTCATACGCTTCGTTTAAAGCTAAGAAATCATCATTTGCTTTTTCGAAATAAAGCTCAGCTAAGCGAAACAACGCGTCGGGCGTATACTTAGGATTGCTTGGATACTTGGCCAGGAACATCTCAAATCGCTTGATAGCTTCTAGCCTTCGTTCCCGTTCTAATTTGGTCAGGTCGGATATAATACGTTCATAGCGTTTTTGGATCTTTAGCTTACGCCGGGTGTACTGAGCATCGACCAATCTCCGCACATCTGCCCGGTATTCAGCAACCATGCTTGCAAAGCCGGCGACTTCGCGACTTAACTCGACTAATTCTGGGGGTAACCCTTCTTTTTTAGCTCGCGCCGCTGCGGCTTCGACAGCATCCTCGACTCCAACGATGTCGTCTGATGTCGTACCATCATCATCTTTGGACTCAGCACCGCCCGTTCCACCAGTGGCCACTTCCTTTTCCGGTTTCACCTTCTTTTTGTCGGCTTTGCTGTCTTCTGTCTTGGCTTCCGTCCCTGCTTCGCCCGCTACTTTTCCATCTTTTTTGGCAGCCGCCGTTGAGTTTGTCTCGGTCTTTTCGCCAGTTGCAGAGTCGGAATTTCCAGGACTTGCACTACCGCTATCGCCGCTTCCGCTCACCTGGGCATGAGCGTTTGCCCCACCAAAAATCAGCGAAATCAGGATAAACAACCCCGTTCGCTCAAAGACGTGACAAAAGCCCCTATTCACCTGTCACCTCTTCAAACAAGTTCTGCAAGCGCTGGTATTCGCCCCTCTGACGATCAAAAACCCGTCCGATGTCCTTAGACTTGTCGTCTTTGCGCTTCCAAGAGACATCGACTAAACCCACATCGGCCTCGATAACGATCCCGGTAATTTTCTTCAAAACTGTCCGAAACGTTCTGGCAGCGATAGCCCCACCAAGCGCTCGAGTGGAGGTTTCTTGGCGACTCAGCTCACCATTGTACATGACAATTCGTGACTGCTCGGCACGGAGGATCGACTTAAACTCAGCAATTCGCGTATCGATGAGCCGCTGGGCTGCCCGGCTGAACCGATTTATCTGGGCATCTAGAGTAAGGGTCTGCTGATACAGTGGTCGTTCCAAAAGGGCATTGCGACCGATTAACCACTCGCTTTCTCGTTCCAAAGCATCGTTGAATCTCAAGAAGATTTTTTCATCGTTTCTCGATGCTGCATCGTTTAGACCGACATTGAAGCGTTCCTTATCGATGCGACTGACCAATTCCTCGATTTCCGCTTTGACTTTCTTCGCTTCAGTTTTCTCACGCTGCAAAGATCGATTGGCAGCCCCACCACCAGTGAGTCCTTCAGAGTCCTTCAGGTATTTATCAATGGCCACGAGTTGCGCTTCGACACCGCGCAAGTCAACCCGAAGACGATGGGCAGCTTGGTCGAGCTGAGCCATTTTGTCTTCGACTTTGTCGTTTCGCTCCTGAATTCGCGCGACGCTTCTTGGCACATTATCAAGTCGTGATTGCCAAGACTGTCGCTCATCTCGCAATACTTGGTAATCCGATTGACGGCCAATGGGCTGACCACCCGATACATCGTTCAAACGGGCTCTGATAAAGGCCAGTCGTGTTTTTAACTCGACAGCTCGCAGTAGGCCACTATTGACCTTGGGGAAGATTTTAGCACGCGCATCCGATGCGAGGGCCGCGTCCAAGAGTTTCACATTTCTCTTGGCTTGTTCCATATCCCGGCGTTGGGCGGCAACATCAGCGACCAACCGAACATCGCGGCCGCGGGCCAGATCACCGCCCGCTACCTGCGCAGCTTTCTTTGGAAGGACTGATCTCAAATCGAAATCAGCGATGCGATCACCAATCATTTTATCGAAATGACTCGCCAGATCCCGATGTTTTTTCTCTACATTTTCCATTTCCGTCTTAATGATTCCAAAAGCATCCGAGACCGCTACGAAGGACTGCTCTGCGGTCAAATAATCTTTGAGCATAAGCTTCAACTTGCCCTTTAAAAGACGCGCATCGGAACTGGCTAATATATCAGGCTGACTGATGAGAAGTAGGTCAAGCTTTCTGAGTGCACGCTCATAATCTTTGGCTTTGATGGCAATCCAGACCAGTTCATACATAGCTTCATCAAATTTCGGAGACCGTCTAGGGACTCGATTGTATAGATCGACCGCGATATCAAACTGAGATTTTTCATATGCGATTCGAGCGAGTGCCAGGAGTGCTTCGTCTCGAATGAGATGATTCTCACTGCCGGCCTGAGCTTTTTCAGAGGCCGCGAAGGCCGTGCGAAAAGCGACTTCAGCGCCGTCCAAATTCTTCAGTCTAATGAGCACAACGCCCATAAAATACTGGGCTTTCACGTAGTAATCAGTCTGAGGTCCGACTCGAGAGAATAACGCGCGACTCTCAGAAAGCTTGTTCTGCCGGTATTGATACTTTCCCAAAGCGTATTGTAGCAACGGCGATCCCTTCGCCTGCAGGCTCTGGGTCGCGACAACCACATACTTTCGACCTAAATGGGGCTCGTTGGCAAGGGCACTTAGCTCTAAAAGCCGCGCGACCGCATGCTGTTTCTGGCTCAAACTACCGAGGCTCGATAGGACCTCAAAGTAGCGAATGCTGCCAGACCAATTACGCACTTGGAAGAGTGATTCCGCGAGAAAGTAGACGGCATCTCGATAACCGGCCTTCTGTCGATTCGCCTGGTCTTCAACCAGATCTAGGAACACCATGGCAGCACGGTCATAAGCCTTTGATACGAAGAACAATTGACCATCGTTCATACGCGATGCAAAGCGATTACCCTGCTCTCTCATCGCACCCGCTAGGTATAATTTATCGAGAGTATCAATTTGCTCGGAGATCGCCGCCAAGTCGGTTTTCAACTGACTGAGTTTTCCGCGATCCGCTGACGCCTGGGATGTGAAGAGCGCCACCAATACCAAAGCGAAAAGGCCTGCCGTGAGTCTTTCGACAAGCCGTTTCGCGCAAGCAGGTGCAGACACACATTCAAACATGGAGAACCTTACTTAGAATCGACTTCGTCGGACGCGCTCTGCTTCGCTTCAGCTAGGGTTCTCTCAAACCTGATGTCTGGCTTATCACGGAGGTCCGTTGTCATTCCGCCTTTTTCGTACCCGATGATCTTAACTTGGACTCGCTTCCCTTCCTCGGCATGAAATGTATGTGAGGACCGCAAAGTGAACACATAGCCGCGGAGATATGAGAAAATGCCGAAGCCATTTCCGCGGTAAATCATAACAACCGAAATTGTGTGATTGCCTGGCACGATGGGGCCATCGAAGATTTGGATCTCCTTTTGGTCGGCCAAATCGCCCTCTTTGTCTATCTTCGTCTTGATGGGCGTCCCGTCCAAAGAGTAGATGATCTTCTCGAGATTAAAGCTGGCCCCCATCTCGTTTCGATGGATGAGTTGAGCTTCGGCGCCTGCAATGCTTGTGGAGAGAATACTTTCCTTCAGAATCGCGAGTCGCGTCTTCGTACGAAAAATCTTTTCTTTGAGTTCGTTCACGCGCCCTTGAAGGTCGTTTAATTTAACTTTGTATGCATCGTCAGCGCTGGATGACGGCGTCGAAGCGGTATTTTCCTGTTCGGCGGCCTTTGGTGGCTCTGCTGCCGTCGGTTCCGTCGATGAACCTGGGGCCTGGGCGAATGATACGCCTGAAAAAAGAACGAGTACTGCAAAAATTCTTGCCATTTGGGTGGGTCCCTTCGGCGATATCATTTGACCGAAAACTGGTGATTCGACTAGCACACCTCGCGCCTCAGTGTCAACTACCCTTACGACATCTCGCAAGAATAAAAATCCATTAAAAACAGACGCTTAAACGAAAAAAAAGTCTAACGCCCGCCCCATTTCCCCGTATCTAATAATCGATCAGCGACTGCTTTCTTAAATTCTGCTAGGCCAAGGCCTGTTACAGAGGAGACGGCTACGACCTGCGTCGTCTCACCAACGACCGCCTTTAAATCGCCCAGCTGCTCCAAAACGTCGGGTCGGTCACATTGCGATAAGACAACTAAAAAGGGGCGTTCCGTCAGGTTTACGTCGTAGCGCTTGAGTTCATCTCTAAGAACCAAGTAATCCTGAGATGCATTCCGCTCTGGGTCCAAGTCTTGTGTAACGAGAATAATAAATAGGCCTGTCCGTTCGATATGCCGAAGAAATTGATGACCTAGACCTGCGCCTTCAGCGGCGCCCTCGATCAATCCAGGCATATCAGCTACAACGTAGGTACGATCCACATCGACTTGAACAACACCAAGATTTGGCACGAGGGTCGTAAATGGATAATCGGCTACTTTTGGCTTTGCACCACTGATACGCGAAATGAGGGTCGATTTACCCGCATTCGGCAATCCAACCAGGCCCACGTCAGCAAGAAGCTTCAATTCTAAGCGCACCTCAAGTTCACTGCCGGCTACGCCTGTCTGCGCATATTCTGGTGTTCGGCGAGACGGGGTTGCAAACGACGCGTTGCC
Organism: Myxococcales bacterium; assembly: GCA_002731825.1. Taxonomy (GTDB): domain Bacteria; phylum Myxococcota_A; class Bradymonadia; order UBA7976; family UBA1532; genus UBA1532. Next base: position 196,457 of record PCCS01000001.1, on the reverse strand, counting down.
ACGGCCGCCTTGACCACCATGGGCCACAATGAACTCCTGTCCATCGTCAACCAAATCGACGATAAGATGGCCCGTTTCGTCATCGAAAACTTGGGTTCCAGCCGGCACTCTGATTATGAAATGCTTTCCGTTCGCACCCGTGCAGTCTTTGGATCCGCCAGGGCGACCATTTTCAGCGTAACAATGTTTGCGATAGCGTAGATCGTAGAGAGTGGTCAGAGATGTGTCTGCACGGAGAACGACATCACCGCCGCGTCCGCCGTTACCGCCATCTGGACCCCCATGGGGCACGTACTTCTCGCGACGGAAGCTGACCATCCCTGGCCCGCCCGAACCCGAGCGAACTGAGATCGTAACTTGGTCTATAAATTTGATGGGATTGGATGCGCAGCTTAGGCCTGCGCAGCCTCGTATACGGCGACGCGCTTGCGGCCGCCTGTGAAGGTCTCAAACTTGACGTAGCCGTCGATGAGAGCAAACAGGGTATAATCTCGACCAACGCCGACATTACTTCCTGGCTTTACACGAGTCCCGCACTGGCGAACGAGAATGTTCCCTGCACGGACTTTTTGCCCGTCAAATCGCTTTACGCCGCGTCGCTGGGCGTTACTGTCACGCCCGTTACGGGTACTACCCTGGCCTTTTTTATGTGCCATCTCGATTACTCCTACCGATAGTGTGCGCTATGATGCGCGAATGTCGGTGATCCTAAGGCCCGTATAATATTGACGGTGTCCTTGCTTTTTGTGATAGCCCTTACGGCGCTTCTTTTTGAAAACGATGATCTTTTTGGCTCGGCCTTGCTCAACGATCTCAGCGCTGACTGCCGCACCGGCCACACTTGGTGTCCCGATTTGAATGCCTTCGCCACCGCCCACGAGCAGGACATTGTCCAGCTCAACAGTCTCACCGACGTCGCCGTCTAGCTTTTCGACGCGTAAGGTTTGTCCGGGACTCACGCGGTATTGCTTACCGCCAGTTTTGATTATTGCGTACATCTTATCTGTCCATCTGGCCGACTAGAGCTTTCGCTCCGCCAGTCTGCATACGTCCAATTTCCTAGAACTGTGAACACAAAACGCTCACAGGGGCGCGAACTTTAGGTTGAGTTGATAAAAATGTCAACCTTGATCCATACGAATCTTAAAAAGCCGCTGTCTCTAACCGTTTTTTGCTCACTTGAGTTGAGCCAGTAAACCTGTTTCATAGGGTTTTCCGACCACACCGTACTCTGTAATGATCGCCGTAATGAGCTCATTGGGCGTCACATCGAAGGCCGGATTTAGCACGGCGACACCGTCGGGTACAAGCATATACTGTCCAACGTGGGTCACTTCCCGACTGGAACGCTGCTCGATCTCGATGAACGATCCATCGCTTGTACCTAAATCGACCGTCGAGGTCGGTGCCACGACATAGAAGGGAATCTCGTGCATTCGACAGAGGACAGCCAAGCCATAGGTGCCAATTTTATTGGCCACATCACCATTGGCAGTAATGCGATCGGCACCCACGATCACCGCGTCCACCTGACGGCGCTTCATTAAATCTGCCGCCATACTGTCTGTGATGACAGAGACAGGAATTTGATCGCGATCTAACTCCCAAGCCGTCAGTCTTGACCCTTGTAGAAATGGTCTTGTTTCATCTGCGAAGACATGAGTCAGTTTTCCTCGGTTCGACAACTCACGAATGACTGCGAGAGCTGTCCCCGTGCCACCGGTCGCGAGCGCGCCCGTGTTGCAATGAGTCAGTATGCGGACAGACGAATCGAATAAATCGGCCCCGTATCGACCCATAGCGTCACACATCTCCCGATCTTCCTGATGTATGGCCTCGGCTTCGGACTCAACGCGCTCGATCAGGCTGGGCAAAGACACCTGTTTGTTCAGATCAATCAATCGTTTAAGCCGATCAAGCGCCCAAAATAAGTTAACGGCTGTTGGTCGGGTTTCGGCGAGTCGGGAAAACAGCGTGTCGATGTCATTATAATCGGCAGTCTGCTGCTTGACCATCAACTCTCGCAATCCAAGAACAAGTCCATAAGCAGCAACAATGCCGATTGCTGGTGCCCCCCTGACCACCATATCTTCGATGGCTTGGGCGACCTCCGAATGCGTCGAACAGGACACGTAAGCCTCCCTTGACGGCAGCCGCCTCTGGTCCAGCAGCCGAACTGTTGTTTTGGTCCACTCAATGGTTTTAAAGGTCTCTCTCGTCATCAGCTATCTCCCGCATACACGCCCATTGGCTATAATGCTTGCACTGATACCAAAGGGCTGTTCACAATCATAGGCGCAATCTTAACGGGGAGACTCACTTCACCTTTTGTACAGGCCGATGCGAATTGGCTCTGCAAAAGCCAGCCGCTTGGTGAAGTCGTGCGTCTAGCGAACAGGCTTTCGCATGATGGAGACTGCCGTGACGTGGAGAGCCCCACCGACAATGGGTCCATTTAGGGTTGAACCGACATACTGTTCACGCAACGGAACCAAGAGCTCAACCAGGTCTGCGGTGAGACAGAGGCTTGCTTCGTATTTGGAATCCGGTCGTTGGGAAAAGGTTCGATTGCTTTTCATACATTGTCCATCGGTTTCGGCGGTGCCTTATAGGTGATTTTCGTCTAGCTTACGAGACTTAAATTCACGAAACCAAAAAAGACAGCGAATGGATTCCCAGCGAGGACTTTTTATGGTTTCAAGCGGTCCAGTCGGAACCTGATTTTTCGGGTATTGCGATCGTTTGGATGACGACTGAGGTACCGTTCATAAACCTGGATGGCTTGACTTGTGCGCCCCATTTTCTCATAGGCAACACCAAGACCAAACGTGCCGTCACGATGATTTGGACTCACACTCAACGCCTTTTTGAATTGTCGGACAGCACGTCCATATGATTGCAAATTAATCTCACACCAACCCAGCTGAACAAAAGGTGATGGGCGATTTGAATTCGCTTTAGCTGCTGCTTCGAATTTCGCGCGTGCTTGCCGTATCCGGCCGTTTTCCAAGAGTCTAGCCCCCTGTTTCATCAACGCAGTGTAGGATTCACCGCTGATTTCTGATGCCGATTTCGCCGGGCTCGTTTTGACAGGTTTTGATCTCGGCGTATCTGACGCCTTGACTATTGTTGAGCTCGATTGAACTGATTTCTTTGGCTTGGCCTCAAGAGAGTTCATCGTCTTTTTGCGTCTATCCGGGGTATCTTTCCTTAATTTTTCCGATGCCACGGCCGACGGTTTTGAATCAACCAAAGGTTCGGCAAACTGGGTTGCGTTGCTCTTCCGTTCGGAACCTGTCTTGTTACTCGTCGAGGATGCGAGACCCTGTTTGGTCTTAGATGCCTGTTTCTGATTGGGGCGGAGTTCCTTAATTTGACGCCGAAAATGAGCTCTGAGCATGCCTGACGGGGCCGACAAAAGAATCTCTTCAGCCAAGTCATGTCGCTTTGCTGCGAGAGCCGCGTCCACACGCAAGCCCCAATAGGTCGGCAGCATAACAATGTCGGAAGACAACCGATTTAAGCCCATCACTCGTCCCGATGCATCTATTTCAGCCGCCGGCAGATCAAGCAATGCGCGCTCACCCGCTCTTAGTACGCCGGCTAGACTCGGCTCTGTTGTTTGAGGCACGCTGCGATTGTTCAAGGCCGTATTTGCTGCGTCCGAACGACCCGCAAGACGATGCAATCTTGCTCGTAGTCCTGGGGCCAATGGGTGCGTATTTGCGCTCGGGCTCAAAGCGTTCAACCATTCTTCGGCTTGCGTCAACTCTGCCGCGATAGATTGCTTCTGCAGGGCTGCGTTTTGTGCACGATCCAAACTGATCTGCGCCAAAAGCAACTTGGCATTGTCAACCGTCGACTGGGCGATTTTGGACGACCCATCAGGAATCGTAAGGCTTTTGAGGAGGGTTTGTGCTCGTTTTCGGCCTTCATCCGTGTCCTGCTGAATCGCTTGGGCAGCAAAAATTAAGGCGTTGACATTCGATAGGCTGGCTTGACTTCCCAGGCTCGCTAGAGCAACGGATGACGCGTTCGGTCGTCGCTCGGTCTGCCAGAGATAAACGAGGACGATGTTCACGCACAGGCTAATTATGAGCACCCAAGATAGACCCGCTTTTCCTTTTGGGGCTGGCGCCGTTGGTGGCGTTGGCTTTTCATCGGTAAAATCGAGAGGTTCATCCACGGAAGCAGGTATCGTTACCGTCGGGATCTCCCCTGTCGTCAAGTGCTTAACGGCGTCTGCAATAGAGGAGATTGTCTCCGGCGGGGCCTCGACCACCGATACGGTTTCCAACTCATCATCCAACCCCGATGAGTGTGGGCTCGATTGTTTTGGTCCGACGGGCGGGAAATCTTCGGTATCTCCTGGCTCAAGGGGTCCCAGTTCGGCCGCGGACAGGCCACCCGTTTCCGGTACAGGTCCTACCGGTTGCGTCTGCGCCTCGTCACCCGGCGCAATACTCGGCGGAATCATCCCCGCAGTTGTACCCGTGGGCCCGATAGGCGGTAATGGTGGTGGCTTCTTTCGATTAGGTCGAAATGTGCCAAGGGGTGGTGACAGAGGCGCGTCCAAAGGCTTGATTGCAGACTTTGGTTTGAACGCATCTTCTGGTGCCGTCGCAAAATCTGGATAGCCGATTGACTCATCGGATATCGAATCAGGGTCGGGTGCATCGATGGTACTCTCAGGCACTTTAAATGCAGGTCTCTTGGGCTGAGTATCATAGATGCCCGCAGTGTCATGACCTGGTAATTCAACACCCGTCATTAAATGGCCACACTGGGTACACTTTATGGTTATCGGTCCTGGGTTTTCGGCTGCAGCCGATGCATCAAGACTCGCGCCGCATGATTCGCAGATCACGATCATTGCTTTTTCTCCGTACTCACCAATCGTCGATACGTCTCAAGCGCCTGTTTGGCTTCACTTGGACGGTTAGTTCGAGCCAGGGCGATTGCTAAATTCTTGTAAACAATTGGATTCTTCGAGCGCTTGGCCAAACCTTCAAGAATTTTTGCAGCCGTCGTGTAGCTACCCGCTTCGATAGCCGTGTTTGCGCGCTCAATTTGCTTCGATTCAAATTTGGCGACAACCGCTAAGGGTTGCCCATGTGTTGAATTATGCTTATGACCGGTGAAGGTCTCCACACTCGCAAGGGCAACACCAATGCAAACCAGGAGTATGGTCGCAGCAAAACCAAATCCGAGGCTTTTGTCCCCCTTGGCATCTGGTCGGGCTATTAAGGATACCTGAGATGATGTTTTGCGTTGCGTATCCCTATGCCCCAGAACACCCGCGTGCCGATGACTTGCACTTTGCAAGTCGAGCTGTAGCGAACCCGTAGGCGCACTGTCGTCATAGACAGCCGCCTCAAGGGCTGAATTCATGGATGCAGCCACACTCATATCTTCGAGCAAGTCCGACATCGACCCTTGAATGTGCGATGAGTCTGTCAACAATACCGTGAACTCGGAATAGCTATCGATAGACCGAAATGGGGCTAAGCCACGAGCGACCTCGAGCCGGTTTGGATCGTCAGCAGTCTGGATGTAATGAGCGGCCTCCTCGACGGATGCCACCTCATAAATCACGCCTCTGGGTGTTCGAATCCGCCACTGAGCCTCACGGTCAGAGTCGGCTGACACATGGCTTTTGCTATCGAGAATTGCTGAAATATCGATATCATCTGCATCTGTGGGTAGCGGACCCAATCTCGCACCGAGTTCCAAACCCAATGTCTCGGCTTGACTATTGACAGGCGCACCGCTCAAAATCTCATTCCCAGCGAAGGGCGTATCGGCGAGTTGTGGTTCCGCGGACTCTAAATCAAATGGACGACCACAGACAGCACAGATCCCCGACGCATCAGCCTGTTGGCTCGAAATGAGTGCGCCGCAATGTTTGCATCGTGTGCTCAATTTGATTCCATACCTCGTGTCAGCTCTCAGTTATGTTGAAGCTGAGTCATCGATGACTGGTTTGGCGATCCCCCTGTCGCTTGACGCAAGAGTAAACCGGTCAGGGTCCCTAATGGTAGATATAGACACGACAGTCAACCGTCATAGACGGAAACAAAGTCAGATACGACCTTCATGGGCTCCATTCCGTCAAATTGTACATTCAGAATAAGACGGACACCATGAGTGACGTTGAGTATGGTCCCCGCACCAAATTGCGCATGCCAAACCCTAGAGCCGCGGTTGAATTGACTGAGTTGTTCTTGGCCCGAATCTGTATCCCAAGTCGCTCCAGCCGCCAGCTTGGCACGCTGTACCGGCCGCTCGGATCGCGCGTATTGCACTCGCGCGGATGCATTTAAAACATCGCTCGGCAATTCGGCCAGAAAGCGACTCGCCGGATTGTACTGCGTATCTTGAAATCCATGGCGACGCCTTGCTCTCGTCAAGATAAGCTGGTCTTTCGCGCGGGTAATGGCGACGTAGCACAGACGGCGTTCCTCTTCGACATCACCCGCCTGAATAGACCGGTTATGAGGAAAAACACCCTCTTCCATGCCAATGACGAAAACCACTGGGAATTCCAGTCCCTTGGCCGCATGGACCGTCATTAAAGACACTTCACCAGACTCATCTGATTGAGCGTCTCCATCGCTGACTAATTTGACTTGTTCTAGATAGGTCTCCAAATGGGCATCTGGATCTTGCTGGCTCCACGACTCGATGTCGGTTACCAAGCGCGCGATATTCTGCTGGCGCTGGTATTCATCTTCGTCTCGGTCGTCCAGGGAAACATCTTTATACAAGCCCACTTCCCCAAGAAGTGCTTTGATAGACTGGGCGGCTTCGGTGCCAACTAACGTATCATCCCGATGGCGATTAACGGCCTCATAGAAGTGAGCGAGACCGGTCTTCGCTCTACCCTTGAGTGTGCCCTGAGACAAGACGGTGTCAACGGAGGACCAGAGAGAGAGAGCACCTTCCTGTGCAACGCCGTCGATCTTTTTGATAGAAACCTTGCCGACACCTCGAGCCGGCGCCGCGATCGAGCGTCTAAAAGCCACTTCATCATCGGGATTGACCAACATGCGTACGTAGGCCAGCGCGTCTTTAACTTCGGCGCGGTCAAAAAATGCCCGGCCCCGGACCACTCGATATGGAATAGACAATGCACGTAGACACGTCTCTAGGTCGAGAGAAAGGTGATTGGCCCTCATTAAAACAGCAATATCCGAAGGGCTCAGGTCTTGTTCTTGACACAATTTGGAAATACGAGCGGCGACGAAGTTGGCTTCTGCACGACCGCTATCGGCGACCTCTAATTGAATTAGGGCTTGTCCGTCTCGCTCGGTCCAAAGCGACTTTCCCAATCGATTCTGATTGTGTTCGATGACTTTGTTGGCTGCATCCAAGATGTGCCGCTGGCTGCGATAATTCTGCTCAAGACGAACCACACGGGCATCGGTGTACTGGTCTGGAAAATTGAGGATGTTGTCCACCTCGGCGCCCCGCCATCCGTAAATGGACTGGTCATCATCGCCCACCACAAACAAATTTGAGCCTGGGGGCGCCATGAGCTTAAGCCACCGATACTGAGCAATATTGGTATCTTGAAACTCATCGACTAAAACCCATTTCCAAAGCCTCCGGTACATAGTCGCGACTCGAGGAACCTCGGCAAACAGGTCGCCACTTCGAAGAATTAAATCGCCAAAATCGAACGCGTCGGCCCGCTTCAAGCGGGCTTCATACTCATCGCCGACTCGAGCCCAGTCGATGCCGACAAAATCTGCCGGGGGCACGGTATCGGTGACGTTTAGAGCATCGTTTTTTGCCCGAGCAAAGGCACGAATGATCACCTTCAATTGCTGAACTTTGTAGTTGTAGCCAAGGGATTCCGTGACTTGCCTTAAAACAGAGACCTGGTCGTCTTCATCGTAAATGGTGAAGTATCGAGTTCGCCCAAAGTGGGCTGCATGTTGGCGCAAGACGCGGGCACCCAGCGCATGAAAGGTGCTGATCAGCACCGGTGGTTGCTCCACCAAGCCAAGGAGCTCACCAACTCGCTCACGCATTTCCTTAGCCGCTCGATTTGTAAAGGTCAGTGCCAGGATAGACTCGGCTCGCTCACCGTGACCTAATAGCCGTGCTATGCGGGTTGTGACCACTCGGGTTTTGCCGCTGCCCGCGCCAGCCAACAGAAGCAATGACCCACTCTTGTGACAGACGGCCTCACGCTGTACATCATTGAGGGACTCTATGAGAGCTGCTTGGTCGATCAATTGCTTCTCTGCCTGACGTGGTTGGCCCAAATGCCTATGGAATCTGACTACCTGAACATCTGTGCCGTGTCTAGTCTTTCAACACAGTTCGCTCGCCCCACATGCTCGATTTGCCTCATAGCCGAGACGAGAATTTTGTTGAAATAGACACCAGATGGTCAGACCCCATTTACGCTGGACTGGCACCAATGGCTGGCCTACCATGAGAGATGATCACACATAAATACGGACTCAGTTTTGTGAAAATTCAGCTCTAAGTATGCCGATTGGACCGTATCGCTTGCTTGAAGCGTTCCTATGAACGGCCCAAAGAACTAGTCTGCTTTGTAGCTTTCGTCGAGTAGACCCTTTTCCTTGCGGGTCTTGATGAGTTTTTCGGTTCGAACGAATGCCACGAAGCCTAATACGCCAAATCCTATTGCGATAAAATCCATCTCTTTTCCTTAATTTCCTTCTAGTACGGTCTTAATGTACAAGCTTGCAGCTTCGGTATGAACATACTCATTGACTAGTCCGCTTTGTAGCCGTAATCGAGTGGCCCCTTTTCCTTGAGGGCCTTGGTGAGTTTTTCGATCCGAACGAATGCCACGGCGCCAAATCCTATTGCGATAAAATCAATGCCTTTTCCTTGGTATTCGTAAGATGCCGTCTTCGCATATAAGCTTGCCTATTCCACAGTGACGGACTTGGCCAAATTACGAGGCTGGTCTACATCGGTCCCCTTCATATCGGCCACATGATACGCCAAGAGTTGAAGAGGAACAGTGGTCACAAAAGGCTGCAAGAACTGGGCAACGTCAGGCACATACAAGATATCTTCGGCCAAACCGGCAAGCTCACTATCGCCTTCTGTTGCCACGCCGATGACCCGGCCCTGTCGGGCCATGACCTCTTGCATATTACTGGCGGTCTTATCGTAGTGGCTGCCCTTGGGGCTGATGACGACAACCGGCATCTCTTCATCGATGAGTGCGATGGGGCCATGCTTCATCTCGCCGGCCGCATAGCCTTCGGCATGGATATAGCTGATCTCTTTGAGTTTGAGGGCACCTTCTAGGGCGATGGGGAAATTCTCACCGCGACCAAGATAGAGAAAATCCCTGGCACCGACGTATTTTCGAGAAATACGCTCGATGTCACTGGTCTCAGCCAAGATCTGCTCCACTAAGCCAGGCAAGTGGCTGAGTTGATCCAGCGCATGTGTGACCACGTCTGCTGACGCTGTGCCCCGTCTCCGCCCCAGAAATAAAGCGACGAGGTTGAGTGCCAGCATCTGGGTCATAAACGCTTTTGTGCTCGCCACGCCAATCTCGGGGCCTGCATGGGTGTAGACGATGTCATCTGATTCACGTGCGATACTGCTCTCCATGACGTTGCACACGCTCAAAACCCGTGCCCCGCGGCGCTTCGCCTCTTTCAGTGCGGCCAATGTGTCGGCGGTCTCACCCGACTGACTGACGGCGATGAACAAGCTGTTTTCCGTCACCAAGGGATCGCGATATCGAAACTCGCTCGCTAAATCAACTTCGACGGGAATTTTTGCCCATTGCTCAATGAATCGCTTACCCACAAGACCCGCATGCCATGCGGTGCCACAGGCACAGATGTAGATTCGGTCAATGGCTCTGACACGGGCATCGTCGAGCGTCACATCCTCCAAATGGACATCACCCGTCTCTAAGGAGATGCGCCCACGTAAGGTGTCGATCATCGCTCGCGGCTGCTCGTGGATTTCCTTGAGCATAAAGTGCTTATAGCCACCCTTTTCTGCCTGAGACGGCGTCCAGGTAATGTGCTTTGGCGCTCGCTCAAAGACGGCACCATCTAGGTTAGTCAGCACCACACCGTCAGCAGTAACCACCGCCATTTCCTGCTCGTGTAAGTAGATAAAATTCCGGGTGTGGTTGAGCAAAGCCGGGATATCGCTGGCAAGGAACATCTCGCCCTCTCCCATGCCGATGACCAATGGACTGGCATTTTTGGCAACGACGATCTTGTCCGGTTCGGTCGCTGAGATCACAGCGATGGCATAGCTCCCTTCGATGCTCGGCAAAATTTGCCTGACGGCATCGCTTAAATTAGAGCCCGAATCAATCTTTTCTCTGATGAGGTGACTGAAGATTTCTGTGTCTGTCTCGCTTGAAAAGAAATGGCCCCGAGATTCCAGTTGAGCTCTCAAAGCCAAGTGGTTTTCCACGATACCATTGTGGACAACGGTCACGCTGCCAGCCGTATGTGGGTGTGCATTTTCCTCGCTCGGTCGGCCATGGGTTGCCCATCGGGTATGGCCAATACCAATCCGACCGGGAATCGGCGATTGTGTAATCAATCGTCCTAAATTGACGAGTTTGCCTACAGAGCGTGCAACTCGGGTCTCACCCGAATCGTAAATGGCAAGTCCCGCGGAATCGTAACCGCGATACTCAAGCCGCTCCAAACCACGCAATAGAATATTAGCGCAATCCTGACCGCCTATATACCCAACAATGCCACACATGTCCGCCTACTCCCTAGCTCTCACGCGACTGCTCAAGTCGGCGTTTTTTCTCTGCCCAACCGTCTTTATTGGTCTGAGCCATACGACTCAGCGCCAACGCATCCGATGGCACATCTTTAGTCACCGTTGACCCAGCCGCAACGATGGCCCCATCGCCGACTTTGACGGGGGCCACTAACTGAGTGTCTGAACCGATAAAGGCATTGGCCCCGATCTCGGTCTTAAATTTCCTATAGCCATCGTAATTACATGTGATTGTACCTGCTCCGATATTAGCCGATGCACCAACGTGAGCATCACCAATATAGCTTAAATGACTCGCTTTAGCACCGTCATCGAAGCGGGCTTTCTTGGTCTCTACAAAATTGCCGACCTTGACTCCCGTCCCAAGGGACGTCCCCTCACGCAGACGGGCGAATGGGCCAACCTGGCAACTCGATTCCACGCTCGTCTTTTCAATGTGGCAATTGGCTTTAATATGGCAGTTATCGCCTACTGAAGTGTCGCTGATTCGACAGCCCTGTTCGATGAAACACCCAGATCCAATCTCGGTTTTCCCCAGCAAAGACACATTCGGCTCAATGGTGGTGTCGGGACCAATTTTTACGCCATCATGAAGGACAACAGTCGTCGGGTCGATTAGGGTCACTCCGCTGAGCATGGCATCGCGCCGTAATCGATCCTGCATTCGGGCTTCCGCGCGCGCGAGCCCAAGACGGTCGTTTACGCCTTCGGCTAGACCTGCATCATCGCCTTCCAGCACGGTCATCGAAACGGACAGCTGACGCTTGACAGCATCGGCGACAATATCCGTGAGGTAGTATTCATTCTGGGCATTGTCAGTCCCAATCTGCTGCAGGCTTGCAAACAGAAATTTTGCATCCGCACGATAGACGCCCGCATTGACAATCGTGACAGCACGTTGCTCAGGTGTACAATCGCGGGCTTCTGTAATCGCTTTCAACGCTCCATCGCCGTCGGTAATCAAACGCCCATAAGCCCCTGGCTTATGCAGGTTCATTCCAAGCACTGACACCACAGCGCTTCTCCCAGCGGAATCCAATTCTTCGATGACGTCCGTAGGCAATGCAGGAACGTCACCACTCAGAATGAATACATCGCCTTCAAAACCAGCCAGAGCGTCCTTCGCACATAATACAGCATGGGCTGTACCCAGTTGTTGCGCTTGGATGACAATCTGGATAGGTGCATTTGGAAATGCGAACTTGAGATAGGCTTCGATCCGCTCTCGTTGATGTCCGAGAACAACCACGATCTTCTCTGCATCAAGCTCAATCGCCGTTCTGATAGGATAGAAGATCATGGGCCGACCGGCGACCGGATGGAGTACTTTCGACACATCCGATTTCATACGAGTTCCGAGGCCTGCCGCCATCAACACAATTGCTTTCGAACGTGACACATCGCCTCCTGTTAGCCCACGCCAGACAAATCTCCATGCCAGCTTTGATGCTTGTGCATGTACGACAGAAATACGCTTAGGTCCATGCCGATATCACATTCAAGACCAACCTTTACCGATAGTAACTATAAACAGAGTTACTAAAAGTAGAACTAATCGGTGAGCTAAATTACTGTAGAAATTGAGAAAAACCCCCGATGAGGCTCGCAAATGGGACCCAGTCTGTGCTATCCGATCCCCCTCGGTTGAGGGCTATTTTCTGTGGGCATCGATGAGGCACACAGAAAATAATCGGGGCTATCGGTTCTGATGCTGAAACCAGCGATGTGTAGTCAGAGTCTTGTTCGGGTCAAGCTCTGTGCGCGCAGGCCAACGATGAGAGCGTTTTCTCCGTCGTTGGGCTTATCGAGCAATTATGTGAAATGAGTTGAGCGCGTCACTTTGATCCGGGACGCGCTGGATCGGAGAGTGTTGTGTCTATTAAGTCTGATAAGATCTGGATGGATGGCCGACTGGTCAACTTTGAAGATGCAAATGTCCATGTGCTGACGCATACGCTTCATTACGGATACGGCGCCTTTGAAGGCATCAGGGCCTATCGTAGAGAAGACGGTCAGAGCCACATTCTCCGGCTCCAAGAACACATTAAGCGCCTCTTCGAGTCCGCACATATCTTGGGCCTAAAGATCCCGTTTACGCCCGCCGATTTAATTGAAGCCTGCGTCATCACACTCAGGGCAAACAATTTCGATTGGGGCTACCTGAGGCCTTTGGTGTTCATGGGCAGTGAAACCATGGGTCTAGGTGCAACAGGCAATACAATTCATGTGGCCATACCATCATGGCAGTGGGGTGCTTATTTGGGCAGCGAAGCCCTCAAGAATGGAATCCGGGCAACCGTCAGTTCTTTTAGCCGCTCACACATCAACGCAAACATGGTTAAAGGAAAAATTTGCGGGCAGTATGTCAATTCTGTCATAGCTAAACGAGATGCAATGACCGCTGGCTACGATGAAGCAATCATGCTCGACACAAATGGCTATGTGTCTGAATGTACTGGCGAAAATATTTTCGTCGTCAAAAACCAAAAGTTGATTACACCACCGTATGGCTCAAGCATCCTCGGTGGCATTACGCGACAGAGCGTAATCGACATCGCCCATGACTTGGGTGTCACGGTCGAAGAGCGAACGATGACTCGCGACGAGCTCTACGTTGCCGATGAGATCTTCTTATGCGGTACTGCAGCCGAGGTAACACCTGTGCGTGAGATCGACGGTAGAGACATTGGGCCAGGCCGTCCAGGTGAAATTTCATCAATGATCGCAAGCACTTACTTCGACATCGTCAAAGGATCATCCCCTGCCCATCCCGAGTGGCGCTACCCGTATTCGCTGGCGTAAGCAACACAGCTGGCACGACATGTGCAACCTCATAGTGCGTCATGGACTATTGAGGAGATTGACGTGCCAGCAACACCAGAATTCATAAAAGCGCTCGAACACCACCGTATTCACACCATCGCTCACCGGAGCCCACGACCAAACCCGCCTTCTATCGCATTACTGCTGTCGTGGATCCATCATGACAACATGCTTGAAGGGTGTCCGTATGAGACCTCTGAGATCGCGCAAGCCCTACGGCATCGCGATTCTGAGGTCGCGCCTTATTTAAAACCGCTCATGGAAAAAATCAGGCGGTATCGAGATGCAATTTTCCTGGTTTGGAATCGGGCACATGACGGACCCGACCAAGTCAATCTTGAGAATTTGAAACGCATTCACAGGCTGATTACACCAGAGCCACGTGATCGGGGCGGACTCTATCGAATTACCTCGCCGGTGCATCGGGATTACTTCCAGGATATTTGTGACCCGGAGAGAATCGCCACTCATCTGCGTCGGTTGCTAGACTATGTTGATGCCGAGTTTGATGGTTCGTGTGACCCAGTCCGCGTGGCAGCCATTTTTCACTATGGTCTCATGCATGCGTATCCATTTAGACGCAATCCAGGAACGACGATTCGGCTTTTTACTAACCTCTTGCTCCTAAGTCGGGGATATCCGCCTGTCATCATCCCATCTCACGCCCGAGATGCATATTATCATGCTCTTAATCATCCAATGCCTGATCGTCTCGGTGATGTCTTTTCAGATTGCGTATCCAAGTTATTGTCGCGCCTTGAGACGCCGTTGGCACTTATCGAAGGGCGGAACTCCGCAGCGGCTGCTGGCTAACTAGAGAGAGACTGCATAAGACCGCGTCGTGCAGACCAATCGATGGATGCTTAGGGTGACGCACCGATACGAACCCGGTCCAAGAGCGTCCTGACAAATCGAACACAACGCTGGCCCACCAAAGTATGTCTCAGTACATCTGGGTCTAATTTCATAGCTCTGTCCCGAGTCAATTCAAACTCTGCGATGGTTTTAACATGTCGCATCTGTTGATATTTACCATCTCCAATAGGCTTGACACTGGTATCGACCTGGACGAAATGCAGGTCAATTTTCTGGACCTTTGGTAATTTTCGGAAGAGCGCTCGAGCGCCGAGGGCGGACTTTAAGCGGCCGACTAACAGCCATCGTCCGCCGGAACACGCAATGCCTTTCTGGGATGCCCGCTTTGACCACTGGTATCGAATGGAGAGGGTCCCATTGCGAAAGGTGATCTGCTCACTGGCATCTCGCCGCTCACGGGCAATGACGTAGAGGCCGAAATAAGCATGAACGACATCATCGAGTTTCTGGGAGACCTGAGGTATCTCAGGTCGTGTTTGCGCCCAGGACTCATTTGCAGATACGCTCCAGGACAACATTAACGCCACGACCAAAACGCGTCCTATCAACATCATTTTATGTTTCCTTCAGCGCGTCTTGTTTGCGTCAACTGAGGTCTCCGAGTAATCATTATCATCAAACCACCACGGACACGACATGTGCAAGTTTAAGTACAGTCTCATACTCGCTCTCGTTTTGCTCGCCCATCTATCGATGGTTCATGCGGCTGAGACAGATCGCGAACTGCGAATAAAACAAACAAAACCCGGCATCAGCATGGGGATTGGGCTACAGACCGGATCGCTGGCCTATCGCAGTGACACCGTGCAGTCAGACATTGGTATAACAGCCATTCCACAGATCTTATTCGCTGCAGATTTCTGGCCAGTGAAAAGACTTGGATTCTATGGCGATCTTAATGTGGGCACGGGCGCCAAGATCGACGGCGTGTTTGATCAGCAAGTCAGCATCAACACAGTTGGATACAAATTCGGCGCCAAATACCGATGGTTTCTGGGGGATAGAAGTGACGCGATCGCGCTGGGTTTGGGGCTTGGATTGAATGCGTATTCTCAGTTTGCTCAGGAACAGCGGCCCTCGGTTCTTTTAGAGCGCCATATCATCGGTCCGGGCGCATCCGGTTTCATCACTTTGCCGTGGGCCAATGGAGACAATTGGCTGAGAATCACTCTTAGGGGGGACATCCCATTTTTCGTTAGAGAATCGCCAAACGACACGGGCAACCCAAGCCTATTTTATGGTTACGGCGCCAACAGCGAATTCGCGATGACGGTCTCCGAATCTTGGGCCACGGTTCTCCAAGTCGACTACTCTGGGCGTACCGTTGGCTTCGACGGGCCGGCGACACGGGCTGCAGGTACGGGAAGCGGTCAGACTCAAGAACGCTTTTTATTAATCGGTCTCTACGCGAGATTTATGGAGATCTAAGGGGATTAAAGACGCGGTGCGCATGCGCCAACGATTGGCTCACAATCAACATCACCAATATTGGGTGACTCAGGTGATTCGGCTCGGATCCACGCGTCGACTTTTCGGTATGCACACGCCATGGCTGTCTCAAAGCAAACCCGATGCATATCAGCCTCAGGATCGCCCTCAAGAGCGACTCTAACCAATAGGCTGGCATCGGGATTATCAAGGTCTACAAAAGCCTTGGCGAGCTGGTATTCCTCATCCAGGTTGCCTGGGGAATTATCATTGGGGTCAAGCTTGAAGTCACCGGTCAAGACCAGATGACACCCTGACCGCGAACAGCCGACGGTGATCAGAGCCTCTTTGACAAGGGGAAAGTCCACCTGGTTCGGTCTGATAGACAGCTGCAAAGTTTCGACTTGACCGCATCCGTAGGCAGCCAAGGTTAGCAGGCTGCTAAATGCCAAAATATAGAGTCTATTCCGATTGTTTATGTTCAAGAGCGACACCAAGCATTGACGATGGCGAGCCGCTTTTGATTGAGATCATCCGGCCGCTTTACTGGGATAAATCGACTCTCCACACCAGAGCGCGGAACACATAAAAACTGAGATTTGACAAACGCTGACACTTCTCCGAGTAAGCGCTCAAACTGAACAACAGGCGCCTGGTCGACGTCTTTGGAGACCGCAAACCATGTGAGTGGGGGTGGTGATTCAAACACGTCAAGATTCAACCAGAATGTGTTGGTATTGAACACAGGTGGGTTGCATCTCATGGCCGGCGGTAAACGAAAGTGTTCGACCAACTGTAAATGCCCGTCGAGCCAGTACGGCGCGCCGCCCGTATCACCACCATCGTTTTCGACCAGTTCTATGGTCGCGGCCTGAGCTGATTGAATATGATGACCATAAATCACAGGGTCAATGGTCGCGACTGCGTTATCGACATTGGTCACAAAGACGGTCTCAACACCGGCCTCTTTCAAGCGAGGGACCAGGCCGCTGAGTCCAAGCGCATGGACAGCGTCTCCATGACCGGTGCCATGATAAGACGGCTGTCCCGCCCCATCACGATAGAGGGTTCCATCAGGGTTGAAACGGACAGATACGCATTGTTCGAAAGTCCAAATCCGGTTTCGCGGATACCCGAAGTGATGGTTGGCATTAAGATGTTCTACAGTCAGTTTATCGGTGGCGAAGCTATTCATGAGCAGGATGAGTGGAGGTCCTTGTTCACCTATGTGACGTAAACCGTCTGTCAGTTTTAGGCCAAGAAAAGACATATCGGCATCGACCGAGACCGTTCCTTTTACAACCCCACCAAATCGAGTCGCCATGCCGCCATTCAGAACGAGCAAGGCCAATTTGCCAGACGCAATCGCCTGACGACCGATGTTTTCAAGGTCACGTTGAGATGAAATATCACTGTAATTATCATAATCAGTCGTCGACGGAACCCTGACCTCACCGCGAATATGGTTTCTTGCTGGGTCAAAGTGTGAACCGAGGGTCTCGGACCGTAATTTTTCGATTAAATCACCGGTCAATCCATAGCGTGCGATCATATCGACGACTTGATTTGGCAACGCATCTTTCATCTTGAGGTCTCCTGCTCGCTATCCGGTTCGAGTGGTGGGTCTTTTTTGCTTACGCCCACCAAGAAAAGCTCAACACTCTCAGAGCGGGTACTCTTGGGTTTGACTCGTTTTACAGTCGTGAAACGACTGCGCATATCGTCAACCAATTGATTCAGGTCTTGTCCATCGAAAACCTTGCATACGAACGCCCCCCCTTCGACGAGTAAAGTATCTGTCAGGATGAGCGCGCGATTACACAGCTCAACAGAGCGAACGTGATCAACAAAGCGATTGCCACACGTATCGGGCGCCATATCACTGGTAATCACGTCGAAATGACCACCAGCAATGTCAAAAAAAACATGGGCTTCGGTCTCAAAAATATCGCCCGCTATGGTCTTTACATGGCCACCCATAGGCGAAACCTCAGTTCGGTCAATACCAACCGCGCAGCCCTTCGACCCCACTCGTTTGGCGATGAACTTGAGCCATGAACCGGGCGCGCAGCCTAAGTCCAAGACCCGTTGGCCCGTACGAAAGAGACGATGCTTCGAATCGATCTCTTTGAGTTTGAAGACGCTTCGCGCGGCATATCCCTGCTCGCGTGCGCGCTTGGTGTAGTGATCGGAGACTCGTTTTCTTGCCATGATGCTAAGTTTGCCTCAGAGCGCGCTGCGATTCAACTCAGGATTCTTTAAATACCGGATATTTAGGGCTGAGTTCCGACTCAATTAGACATCAGGCTTTACGGGTGGGCGATGAGACAACCAGCATCGTCGAACACAAAAATTCGGTCCACGCCGAGCTGCAAACGATTCGCCGTATGGAGCAAGGATAATAGCCAAGGTCGGATCTGTTCACCCGTCGTTGTACCTGTGTCCATTAACGTGATCATCCAATTCTTTTGCCCAAGTTTGAGAAGTCGAGACAATATGACGCCATTCATCTGTCCATTCTTGGCCGCCTGGCCGCGTGCCAATACATAGGATCGTCCGGATTCATGAGCATGATGAGCGAGTAAGAGCTGCATTGAGTCTGGAACCTGAGATCGAAAAGCACGGAGCATGTTGGCGTATTGATGGCTTGCATCTTGGGGATTGAGTCCCTCGAATGTGTACAGCTCATCCTGAGGCCAGAAACCATTGAGAGTTTGAATAATAGACAGCCCGATATGGAGTCGCCTTACGCCCGCTTCTCCCTCCAGCGCCCAAGGCTGATCGACCTGAATTCTTAAGGGGTTCGGCCTGGTTTCTTCATGGTTTGAAACGGGGGGGCTGAGGTCGTTTCCTTGAGGGGATTGACGACCATTTCCAACTGTCCTCCTGGGTATATCGAGCCTGTATACGTGCATTTATGTTCCATAGCGCTATGTCCATGGCCGGGACAAACAGCACGAACCATGCCACTCCGCGGTCGAGCCTGGAGGCAATCTCGATGAGGCATCTGTCCGTGCAGAGCGTCCAATCCGTTGACATTTTGAACGCTGGCAAGATTTGAGCGGACAGCCTATGCTGGTCTCTATGACGACCATTGCTCAATTCTACAGTGCGCTTCATAGGGGCTATCGCGGCGATCTTCCGTTCTACAAATCCATCTGTCGCGACGCAACTCGTGTCTTAGAATTAGGTTGCGGCTATGGACGGATAACCCAAGAGCTGGCCCAGGTCTGCCATCGAATCATTGGACTCGATGAAGATCCCGACATGTTGGCGCTCGCAAGAGCGCGCCTGGACGCCCGCCCGCAAGACAATGTTGAATTGGTCTGTTCGGACATGGCCGACTTGAGTCTAGCAGCACCATTTGATCGCATCGTCATTCCCTTCACAACAGCGTTTTGTCTGAGCAGAACTCGGTTGCAAGCCTGCTTAACGCGCTGTGCAGACCGCCTGTCGGCCGAGGGCATTTTAGCGCTGGATGTCTATCCGGCTGAGATCTTTCATGAATCAGAGATCTCCGATGTCGATTTCGAGTATTTCACCACCATTCAAGTGGCCGGCGTCGACTATGCTGTCAGCGAGAAGACTGCCATTAAACGCGACGAGAAAGTCATTGAGGTCACGTATCGGCATACACCGACACATTCGCAGGACAACCCTAATATCGTTGAGTACGCGATTGAACACCACTACGTGTTGATGGATGAATGGCCTCAACTACTGAAGACCGCGGGGTTTTCTCATTGGGAATTCTACGGTGATTTTAATGGCTCAGCTGTCGACATCGATGCTGATAGATTCGTCGTTCTTGCAGGTATTTGAGGGGGCAAGTCCCCGCTCTTAAATAGACTTATTTCACCACAGTTTAATAGAAGACTGGATTCAAATGCTCGAGTGGGTAGACTACAGCCAAATTGAGAGAGGCTGAGCATCTAATTATGATTCAAAATATCAACAGAAACCGCTTCATACTTGGGTCGATAGGCCTTGCCTTGATGGCCTGTGAAGTCAAGCAAACGACCTCTGATAAGACGAGACCGAGCACTGTAAAGAGTTCAACGACTCAGAAAGCAAAGACGAACACCAGGGGTGTATCGACGAGTCAGGCCCAAATAAAAAAGGTCAGCGTCCCTCCCAATCGGGACTTAAAGACGCCCCAGGCAAAAAAGGTGTCTAAGCGTCCAACTAAACAGATTGCACGTGGGCAATCTGTCACCGCTCCTACGCGGATTGCGCAACAAAACCGCGCTCAGGCTCCCAATCAATACAAGGTCCGCCTTGATACAACTCGAGGGGCGGTTTTCATCCATGTCGATCGGTCGTGGTCGCCACGGGGGGCAGACCGATTCTATACACTTGTTAAATCTGGTTATTATACCGACATCGCCTTCTTCCGAGTTATCTCGGGCTTCATGGCCCAAACCGGTCTCAGCGGAGACCCTAAATTGAGTGCAAAATGGGGCCGGGCTAGTATTCAAGATGACCCCGTGAAGAAGAGTAATCAACGGGGCATGGTGACATTTGCAACCCGTGGCAAGAATACGCGGTCGATGCAATTTTTCATCAATTACCGAAACAACGCTTTTTTGGACAAGCAAGGCTTCTCACCTTTCGGACAAATCGACGCGGCAGGCATGGCCATCATCGATCGACTCCACAACGGATATGGGGAAGGCGCTCCGAGGGGTCAAGGCCCCAGTCAGGCAGAAATCCGTACGCGGGGTAACGCCTACTTAAAGGCTAAATTTCCAAAGCTCGACTATATCCGCCGGGCGAGCATTGTCCCTCCAAATACAGCCACCAAACCAATGACCGCTCTTAAGAAAGCCAACGAGCCAGTACAATTGGCCGGACTGAATAAGACCAGCAAAAATCAAACGAAAGAGGCATCCGAGGGCAAGGATGTCCCCGCCAAATACAAAGTCTTATTCACGACCACGAAGGGACGATTTCTTGTCCATGTCACGACAGCATGGGCACCTTTTGGCGCTCAGCGTTTCTATCAACTGGTCACACAGGGTTTTTATAGCAACACCGCGTTCTTTAGGGTGATCCAAGGGTTTATGGCTCAAGTCGGTATCAATGGCGATCCAAAGGTAAACGCACGCTGGCGAAATGCAACAATCACCGATGATCCAGTCACGCAGACGAACAAACGCGGCTTTGTGACCTTTGCAAAGACAGGGCGTCCCAACAGCCGGACGACACAATTTTTTATCAACTTCTCAAATAATACGCGACTGGACAAAATGGGTTTTGCCCCTTTCGGCTTCATCGATGACAAAGGCATGGCCGTCGTCGATGCGCTGTATTCAGGATACGGAGAAGGCGCTCCCAGGGGTAAAGGGCCAGCGCAAGGCATGTTTTCATCACGGGGCAATGCCTATCTTAAGCAGTATTTCCCCAAACTGGATTATATCATCAAGGCTGAAATTTATAAGCCTTAGGAGTAACAGTGGGACCGAAACTTTTGGCTCCATCAAAAATCAGATTTGACCGATGCGGGTTACGGCAACTCGCCGGACTCAGCATTCTTTTGTTGATGGCGTGTCAGTCAGGATCGCAGCCGAAAGCAGGCTCAGTGGTGGTGAAACAGCCCAATACGGTACGAATTGCGACATTCAATGCATCTCTGAATCGAGCAAAGCTCGGGCAGTTGGCGGACGATCTGTCCAGTGACTCAAACTCACAGGCGAAAAAAATCGCGGAAATTATCCAGCGTACGCGGCCCGATATCTTGGCCTTACAGGAGTTCGATTTTGACGCGGCTGGACGCAGTGTATCGGGATTTCTAAAAAATTATTTAGCCGTGTCTCAAAATGGCGCAGACCCAATCGACTACGGACATGTCTATCAGCCCACAGTGAATACCGGACGTCCAACAGGACTTGATCTTAATCGAGATGGGACAACAAACTCGCCGTCCGATGCCCATGGCTACGGTCAGTTTGAAGGGCAATACGGCTTTGTTATTTTGTCGAAACATCCCATTGAAATGAAATCAATCCGCACGTTTCAATCATTTCTTTGGACGCAAATGCCCAACGCTAAACTGCCCATGCTCGACGCCACGACACCGTACTATAATAAGGCTGCACTCAACACCTTAAGGTTGTCGTCCAAGAACCATGTCGACGCGACGGTTCTCGTCGGCCCAAGCCGAATTCACTTGTTAGTGTCCCATCCAACACCACCTGTATTCGATGGCCCTGAAAACCGGAATGGTCTGCGGAATCATGACGAGATCCGATTTTGGAGCGATTACATCACGGCGTCGCGGAGTCAGTATATTGTCGATGATAATGGTATGAGGGGCGGCATGGCCTTATACGAGAAATTTGTCGTCTTGGGAGATTTAAACGCAGACCCCGTTGATGGAGATGGAATTCAAAGCGGCATCCTAGATTTACTCGGCCACAAGCGGGTGCATAAAGAGACAGCCCAAGGGCGATTGGTTCCATCGAGCCGCGGTGGAGCAACCCAGGACTCGAAAGCCAAAACTCAAAAAGGCAATCCCGCCTACGACACGGCATCGTGGGGACTCAGAGTCGATTATGTGCTACCGAGCGCGGGTCTTTCTGTAGAGAGAAGTGGGGTCTTTTGGCCGGAATTAGGTGCACCACATCGGGCGCTTGTTTCGGGCTCTGACGGTCAGAGGCAACCGTCGGATCATAGACTGGTCTGGGTCGATATACGGATCGATTGACGCTCACTTCAGGCAAGCAAATCGTTCGTGATAAAACGCGCTTCGACTTGGGCATAGTTTGTCTCTACATCCAACCGGGCGAGGACCGAATAAAACCCGAATTGCAGCCGATTGACGAAAAACAAACCGTCTGGCAATGGTACATAGCCGTCGCCTGTCCCCTTACGGTATTCCTTGATCATGACCTTCATGCGGCGGACAAGGTCAGCCACATACTCTCGATCAACACGAAATGGTGATTCAAATAAGGGCCGAAAGCATGCTCTGACATAGTCCAAAGCGCTCTCCTGGTAACGACCCCCCTTGAGTTCCAGCAAATCGCAAACCGACTGATTGAAGCCAGCCTCGTCTTGGTGCCTTGCATGCCAATGTACGCGACGCGCTAAAGCTACTTTGTCAGGTGGTATTGTCTGAACGCACCCAAAATCGAGAAAGACGATCTGGCCATTGGGTCGAAACATATAGTTTCCTGGGTGGGGGTCTGCATTGAAGTGTCCACCCACTAAGTTCGCCTGGTAAACGAATTGCCAGAGGGTTTGAGCCCAAAGACGGCGCTGCTCTTCATCGGCAGCACACGCAGACTCAAATCCAAGGCCGTCAACCCATTGAGTGGTCAGCACTCGCCTGGTGCTCAGCTCTTGATGGACTCGAGGGACCACAATGTCTGGCTGGCCATCGAAAAATCCCGAAAATAGTGTCTGACGATCGGCCTCTAAGAGATAGTCTAGCTCCTCTCTGAAGCGCATACGAATCTCTTCGAGTACAGCCTTTGAATTGAACTTTCGCAGACCGCCAACTCGACCGAGCAGTGACTCGATGAGTCCTGCGTTTTGCAGGTCATGTTCCATGGCCTCAGCAATACCAGGATGCTGTACTTTGACAGCGACAAGGACGCCTTCTTTTGTTGTCGCTTGATGAACTTGACCGATGGACGCACTGGCTATTGGCTCATCATTGAAAGACTCGTAAAGCGCCTTCACTGGCATACCGAACTCTTTTTCAATGGTCTCATGAATCGCTGCCGGGCTCGATCGGGGCGCCTGATCTCGCAAGGTGGCCAACCACTTTTCGTAGGCCCCCTGCTTAGCCTCGGGGATAACGCCATCGATATAGCTACCCATTTGGCCAACCTTAGCGGCTAATCCACGCAACTGGCCCAAGGTCTGAGCCGCTTTTCGAGCAACGGCATCACCATCATCGTCCCGAAGTAGGTTGGAGCCAGCGCGCAGACCGGTCGCGATCAGAGAACTCATTCGAGTGAAACGACCCGATGGTAGTTTATTCTTGGGCAAAAAGGTCCTCCGATTCATCGCAGAGACTCAAGATAATCGCATCCCAAAGCGGCGTCTACAGCTGTTCGATGCAATTTTTCATGGCGAATGGAACAGACACAATAAACACCGGCGAACTGTTTTTTAGCGCTTTATCGGTCTAAACAACCAGCAGACTGGTCATGGTGAGATGAAAATCGCCGGATAAGTGAAATAAAAACCATCATCAAGTACTTACAAAAACCTGTCGGCAAGAAAAACCAAATCGTGTCGTGAGGCCATTCTCAAAAAAAACATTAAAACCAAATAAATACAGATCCTTATAAAAAACATGACAGAACGGGAAGCGATTCTATACCGCCTTTTTTTCCTGAAAATTGGCCAAAAAAAAGCAATTTACGGACGTTAAGTTCGGGTCTGCAAAAACCACTGAACAAAAATACCGCTATTATCAAATTTTTACGTTGTATCTAGAACATTCCGCTCGCTATAGTTTGTCTGCGTAAGGGTATTTTAACTTGTTTTGGAGCAGTGACCACGATGGAAAGCCATGTCGCTTTTCAATCGGCAGCGAAACGTTCGCGCCCCGGTCGGATGGGCTCACCTGACGTGTGTCTCAATTCCAAGGGACTGCAGTCTCTGATGTTCGTTCTCGGTGTGATGATGGCCATGCCCGTCCAAGCCCAACTCAGAGTGACGGCCATCGATTGGGTCCAGGGTCGACCTGAAATTCCGCATCCAGCGTTGAATGGAAAATCAACAATACTGCAGGCGGTGGCCGAAGGCGGCAATTGCGGTGGAAACTATCAATACAGGTGGGATTATAACGGCGATGGCGACTACGCGGATGCCGGTGAACAGTGGCGAGGGACGTCGGCTGGCGGGCATCGCTCGGGGTACTACGCGCCCTTGGGGCTTGAGGTCCAATATCCAGATCAACTCGGCGACCGCTTGTTCTTTCCAAAGGTCGAAGTGGATTGCGCAGGTGAGCGTCGTTCAACCACCATGCCCGTCCTTGTACGGGTCGACAGAATCTGTGATGGATACCCCGAGAATATAGATGGGCGCTGCGATGATGGAGATAATATTCTGCTCACACGGCAGACCCATCATGATCGCGTTGTTGACCGCTCCCTTTGGTGGATGTTCAATCGCATCAGCCACTACGACGACGATGGTCGCCGAGGCGGTATCCACTCGTGCGTTTTCTGGGGGGCTCCCACCTACTACGGCCAAGGCCATATGCTCAATGCCTTCCTCAGACGCAGCCATGGTTTTGGGTCTGGCCGAGAGACAGACCCGTACTACCGCCATGTGACTCAATGCGGCCTCAATGCCTTAGTCGGTACGTACAACATGGTGGGTGGTAATTGGTTCGATGATGATGGAACGCGGGGCTGGGACGGTTGGCGAATGCAGTACACCGACGGACGCTTAGGCGGTGGGTCGCACTGGTCGAGCTATGCATCAACCGCTTGGGTCGAACCCCTCGCAAACTATGGGAACGCCGAGTACCGGACGCCTGGTGGCGAAAATAACGTCCGTGGACGCGAACTCCAGGACCTCGCCGGCGATTTAGCAGACGGCCTTGTCTACTGCATGGCCGACAGCGGTCAATGGTATTACAGCTGTCGGAGCGATGGCCATGCCGATGCATCGACCAATGGCTGGGCACCAGAAGCGCTGCGTTTGCTAGAACGCAAATTTGGAACAAATACCTATGGCTGGGCAAAAGACCGCCAACGCAATTGGCTAAATGCCCATTGCAGCGGCAATAGCAATGATGACTACCGTTTATTTGGCTGTAATTATCACACTGAGAATGTCGGTGGCGGCTACGGAAAGCTCGCTGGCAACGCCTTGGTTGGATACGGTTGGACCCAGGAACAAGATTTTAACAATCACCGCGGAGATACGGGCTGGCGAATGCATGGCCATTGGGTCGCGGCCAGCAGACTCAATCACAATTGGTGGGGCCTATACTTTATGTACGCTACAACCAAAGGCATGCGGTCCTTCGTACCTGAGCGGCGAGAATTTGAAAATGGACGCGATTGGGCGACTGAATTTGCACACTTTTTGCTGAATATCAGTGAAAATGATCAATTTTGGAGGTGGTGTACAGACGAAGGCGGTGCCGGTGAATGTTATTGGCACTGGAAGGCGAGTATTAATCGCGACACCTCGACGGCTTTATCGACACAAATCGTACAGACCTGGTTAGAGACTCAAGCCCTAGCCCGTGCAACACCCCAAGAGACCGGTCCGGGTATCGATATCACCTTCGACCACAGCTGGTCACACATACTCGACCCCGCTGTGACATTGACGCGCTTCCGCTGGAATGTCCGCAACCAGCCCGAAGACGATGAAAATGGCGATGGTGTCATAGATGTAGATGAAATCCAGTGGGATTTTGAAACCAACGACCCCAATGAGGCCTTTCGGTATCAATACAATGAAGCCTTGGGCTGGGACGACGTCCGACGTTTTAAAGTCACCCTCGAAGTCACTGACTCATTCGGTCGAACAAATTACGATGATAAGTCGGTTCAAATCACGTTATCGCTAAAGAACCACCCGCCCGTGATCATAGGGCATCCAGAGGGACTCAATAGCTACTACACAGGCTATGTT
Source organism: Myxococcales bacterium (assembly GCA_002731825.1). Lineage (GTDB taxonomy): Bacteria > Myxococcota_A > Bradymonadia > UBA7976 > UBA1532 > UBA1532. The sequence continues at coordinate 169,952 of PCCS01000001.1, read as the reverse complement.
GGCGCAGCCATCAATCTCGACCCTAGAGCGACCAATGATGTCGATGCAGACCATGAGGTATTTCCAGGCGATGACGACAAGCCTCGCGGTATTCCAGATCGGATCACGTCCATCTGTTACGACATCGACCTCGATGATAATTGGTGCGAAGCGGGAGAGGACGCAACGAACGGGCCCATCAGTTTTATCCCGCAGGCTGGCATGCAGGTGGGAGACAAAATCGCGATTCCAATTCGTGCCTGTGACGAAGGTCGATGGAATGGTAAATGCTATCAACCGGGGGATGGAGGGCCAGCTCACCTGACCCATGCCGACTGCAGTGACTGTGCCTTTGGATCAGTGGGGCTTGAGTTAGTCCATAATCGCGAGCCGCCAACCATTGAGTCCGCGCAGCAGATCTATGAGGTCGAGCCGGCAGAACAAATTCAATTGGATTTCAGTGACAGCGTCGACCCGGAGGGCGTGCTCGGAGATGGTTCGGCTCACAACGGTGTCCGCTTTACATATCGGCTGCCCGATGGCGGTGGTCGCATCGAGCCGACGCCAGGCTATGCTGATCCCGACGATTTTGGACCCAGACCGACGTTCATACCAGACGGAGATGGCAATCTTGACGTGCGCCTGATCGTCAGAGCTATGGATTTTGCTGGCTCGGCATCTGAGGCTGATTTTACAGTTAGAGTGGCCAATGCACCGCCGACCCTAGACGACTGGAATCCGCGGTTCACACCACGACCTCCCGTTGTCAGCGAGCAGCCCATTATTGAGAACTTAGGGGGCCGACGATACAGGCTGACCGTCGACGCAATGCCGGACCCTGGTTGGGATGCTTACATCGACTATTCGACGACAGAGCCATTCAATGAACCTGTCACGGTGACTGTAGACATGGATGGTGATGCTGTGACGGACCTCACCACCCAGGTTCCTGATGGCTCGCTCGGCCCATTTACCTTTTCCGTGGGCGGAGTGCATAGGGTGATGACCGTCAATGTCTCCGATGGCGAGGATTCTGACATTCAGCAGCGAAATGTCGAGATTCCACCCATTCCAGAAAATGTGCGCCAAGACATGCGATTTTCCGTTGATATCGGCGGCGACGGGTCCCTGGAACTGGCCAATAGTAATCGATCCACGATGGAATTTTTCGCACCTCAGGGCACGAGCGAGATTCGGGTAACTGGCCTGGTGAGTGGAAATGGGTTTCGGGTTCCATTCGATGCAGGTGATGTGCGCCTGCCCAATAATGCACCCTCGATCCAATCGGTTCGCGTAGCCGATCAAGACGGCTACAATGTGGTGCTCGTCTCCAACGCTTTTGATACGGATAACGATCCCATCACCTACACCATCAATTGGGGAGATGGAACACCACCCCAGCCTACACGGGCTGTCATCTCGACCCATAGCTACCCGCGAGGACGGTACGAAGCGTATCAAGTGACAGTGACGGCCGAGGACGTCCGGGGTGGACGTGCCGAACACAGGCTGACAATTACAATTGAGGAACCGCAAATTATCAAAGCCGATATCGGCTCACTGACATGGAGAAAGATCACGCCGACCGAGGGTCGCTACGACGGTGTTCGGAGTTTGGCGATCACACCCGCCGGACGGGTCTTCATCCATAACTACGTCGATGAAATCCGTCGTCTTCGTGACGATGGACAGACTTGGGACACTGTTCTTGAAGACGTTGAGTGCTGTGGAGCAATGGTTGCTCGAGGTCCGGGAGAAATCATCTTGGCGAGTCCCGATGGGCTCTATTACACCAATGATGACGGGGATACCTGGGCTTTGTGGGCTGAACAGAAATTTACGAATGTTGCCCTCTCTCCCAATGGAGACTTTGTCGTCGCATCAACCCATGATGAGATCTTTCGGTACGACTTCACCGGCGGATTGGCAGACCGATTTGACGTGTCAGCGCCCGTTCATGATATCGAAACCTGCTCCACGGGAAGCCGCTCAGCCTTTTCAACGACCAGGGGCCTATTGATGGTCAATGATGACGCCGACCTCGCGGCAGGCCAATGGCGCGTACCTGAAGCCAGATTCTCCAAGGGACAAGGGCAGAGCAGTGTCTCCTTCGACGATGAATGTAACTTGTATCAAGGTATGTGGAATGGATATCGCGTATGGACGTATCCCGACGGGCCAGCGCTGCCTGCATCGACTAAATCACCTAATCACCTGATTCATCCGAGCGGCAGCCACGGTCATCACATCCATCGAGGGACAGCGAATATAAATGATATATTGGCATGGCCAGGAGGGCCTTTTATCGTGGCGACAGCGCGCGGTATTTATGCATCTGAGCAGCACCATAATGCAACCAGTACGCCCTACTGGAAAGGACACAATGGTGGGATTACACGGTCGACGATTGGCCGAAAGCTGGCACTGAGTCCAACGTCTGGTTACGCCTATCTGGCAACCAGTGCAGCAACGCAAGTCCCTAAATACTGTCGAAAAGCGAAAAATACTCGGCGGCGTTCTTTCCGATTTAGACGGCGTCGAACCGGTCGGCAACAGCAATACATCTACGTATTTTGCGGGTATACATTCCACTACTATGGTGGCCTCTATCGGTCGTCTACACCACTGGTCAATATGAAGGTCATTGGCAGCGGTGGGAGTGCTTTCAAAACACTCAACACGCGTGGAACGGTCTACTCGGACGATGCAGACGGCTTGGTTGTCGATATTCGCGAACAGTCCGATGCACCGCTCTGGTTGCCAGATACAGCGAACAGCACCTTAGTCAGGTGGGACACAACAGGACCAGACCCCCGAGCCGTGGGGACCTATCGCGTGGGTCTGCCGGCTGGCGAGTGTCCGGATACGTGCTGTTGGAATGATGGCTGTAATATGGCCAGTCGAGTCGCTGTTGACGACGCGGGTGATGCTTATGTGGCCACCATCGGCTTTGGCATGCAGGGGACTGTCACCAAAGTGGCCGGTAATATAGGGCGATGTATCGATAGAAACGGAAACGATCAGATAGAGACATCAACCAGTGATGTCGCGCTCGATTACGGCGACGATGAATGCATCATTTGGTCGGTTCCCGTCGGAGGCGAGAACGCGTTATTACGATCTATGGTGATAGACCAAGGGGACGATCAAAGACCCGACGGTTACATTTGGGTCGGTGCCTATAACGAATCCAGACTGTACAAACTCGATCCCAACGATGGTCAGACCATGAGTACCATCGACCTGGGTCTGGCACCCTTCGGCGCCGTAATCGATGGCGGGGGTCGTGTTTGGGCAACGAGTCTTGGCGATGCGTCGATACAAGCCGTCGACACCGAGAACGGGGCGGTTGGCCCCTTGGTTCAAAACCCACAAGACCTCCGAAATGGATGTCGAAACTCGTACGGATCAACCATCGATCACTATGGACGAATTTGGCTCGCAGGATGGGAATGCAACGATGCCGTGGCATATGATCCCAGAACGGACTCGTGGTGCCGAGTTGCGATGCCACGCAATCGAACCGGTGGCCGTGGCATAACGGTGGACCATAATAACCGTATTTACACGGCTTTGGGAGGCGATGGCCCCTCTGGAATTGCGTGGTGGGAAGCGGATGACTGTGTCGCCGACGACACATTCAATGCCATCCACTATCGAAATACAGCGCCCAATACCATTGGCGCATCATCCATTGATATAGACCGCCTTGGACGAGTCTGGCTTGCCCATTCTATATCGACAAGCTTGTTTCGTCTGAGCACTTTGGCCGGTGTGACGACACGCCAATGGGACAATGCAAAGAGAGTTTACTCCTTCGCTGACTCAACCGGATTGGAGAGAAAAAACAGCTTAGGTGTCGGCACATATACTGAAGACATAGAAGCGGATTGTGATGATCCAACGTGGTCTCAATTGGTTTGGACGGCGGAGGTCCCTAATGGAGCCGACATTAGCTTTACCGCTCGAACAGCCAACCAAAGAAATAAGCTCAGTCAGGGGGCATCGGTACTCATCGGCCAGCTCGCTGACGACGGCGGGCCAAACCAAATCGGCGATGCATTGGATGACCAAGGCGTTGTTTCACGGCGTTTTTTGAGAGTCCAGGCGAAGCTCAAACGGTCTAATGATGGCACCAGTCCAGTCTTGCGACGGTTCTCTGTTCTCTGGTCCTGTGACTAAGAAAAAGCGTGCCGCAGCCAGATTTATTGCAAAACTCAGTTTCCACTAAAGGCTTCGCTGCGGACACATCTTGCCCACACGGGCGAGTCATGTCATTTGTACTATTAGGGAGCGTTTCATGGGGGTAAGGCAGCACAATGGGACCCTATTGCTTGTGCTGGATTCCATTTGGCGCCACGGGTCTAGACCCCAACGAGAGTGGATGCAACATGGTTGATACTGCAGAGCGTATAATCGGCCAGCATAACCAGCCTGATGAGAGGCTTTGGCCACTTGAAGGTGGCGCTCCCAACTGGGCAAAAATGCTCTCAACCCATTCGATTCAAATCGCGCGAGATACCACGTTGAAGGCCATGGTCTAGAGTCTATGCTACACCTCTGCTATTCTAATAGATTTGAAGTTCTGTGCGCGCCTTTGGCCGACCGGTTGCGACACGCACAACTCATCGATCCCCTCGAACCCGGGCACATCATCGTTCCGAATCCAACTGTAGAGCAGTTTATTAGATTCGACATCGCACAGACGGTCGGTGTCGCCGCGCACTTAAATATACAGCTGATGAACACGTTTTTGAGAGACTGTGTCGAAGCAAGCCAAGCCAATATCCGCGTTGTAGACAAATCAGAGCTGCAGCTCTATCTGTATCACCGAATCCAGGATCAGGCATTCTTGGAGCGCAATGAGCTGGGTACCATTGCCCGTTATCTAGATTATGCACATGCGGCCTCCAGTCGCCAGGTCAGAGCCTTCCTACTTGCGGGTGAACTCGCTCGTTTACTCGAAGAATACAGTCTGAGTCGGCGAGATATACTAGACTCTTGGGCGACACGGCCGCCCAAGAGCAATGCTGAAGATACGCAGGTCAGCGCATGGCAACATCGACTCTATAAAGCCTGCTTCGATTCTCAGAGGCGTCTGAAAGATTTGGGCCTAAAAGACGACCAGCTCGACTTCTTTTCCACATCGTCAGATCAGCGGCAACATATGATGCTGATCGATGCAGTCCATCATGTGGGAGACCGGCTCAATTTGCCAAAGGAAGTCCACTTATTTGGTCAATCCTATGCAGCCCCTGCGTTCATCGAACTCTACGGTCGCCTGAGTCAGTCAACGAACCTATTTGTATACGCTCTAAACCCATGTATCGAATTCTGGGAGGACATTCATAAGTCAGGTTTAGCACAGCTTAAATTAGAAGCTGTACAGCAGGCTGAACGACGCCAACACCCCGAGACAGACGATGACGATCCCTTCAGACTGGACGCAGACGCTGACAATCCTGCTCTCCGACTCTGGGGGCGCCCAGGACGCGAGTATATTCACCTGCTCAATGAGCTTACACAATCTGAATTTGTGTCAGGTTTTCTAGATCCGCTGTCATCAGCAGAGACTCTCCTGGCACATCTTCAACATGACATCCTCGTCAGAGCCCCTGTTCCTGACGATAGCCACTCATTACGCCCCATCGATGAGAGCATCAAAATTGCAGCTTGCCCGACACTACGACGAGAGGTTGAAGTGGTCGCCAAGACCATCTGGCGAGCGATCGAGGACAGTCAAAATGACCCATGTCCGCTTCGTTTTCATGAGATTGCAATTCTATGCCCCGAGGGCGAACGCGAAAGATATCTCGCACAAATCGAGGACGTTTTTGACGCACATGACCGAATTCCAGTTCAGTTCTTAGATCGAAGTCTTGCTCAAAAGAGTGCGGTTTTTGGTTTGATCGAAGCCCTTTTGGACCTCCCCACGAGCACTCTTGATCATGAACGCATGACGCGGGTCCTATATCATGAAAATTTACAGGGGTCGTCGGCAGCAATGCGACAGACGTGGCGCGATTGGGTCAATGGTCTACACGTCTGTTTTGGTGCCGACAGTGACGATTTGGCAGACACCTATCTGACCGGAGATGTGTACCATTGGGAGCAGGCTCTCGTCCGCGTGTTGGTCGGCCACTTTATAGAGCCAAATCCCCGGAGGCCCGATGAGCCTATCGAATGGGCTGGTGATGCGATCTCACCGTATACAAGTGCCAACGAAGATCGGGCGGTTATTTCAATGTTCGCCACGTCGGTCTATGACCTCATGGTGGACTCAAGGCGCATGGCACAAAAAAGTCTGACCCTTGAAGACTGGGGACGATACATTGGACGCCTGTTCAATCGGTACGTGATGCCACTGTCGTCCGTTGATGAAATGGTACTCGATCGATGTATCCGCTGCGTCGAACGGTTGGCTGACAGACAGCTGGATGACAAAGTCCTCCCCTATTCCATCGTCAGAGAGTTGCTGCTCACCGATTTGGGTCGCGTTGAAAGCAATCGCTCTCAACACCGTGCCGACGGCGTTGTCATCTCAGCGCTATTACCCATGCGTACCTTACCGTTTAGGCATCTCTTTGTACTTGGGCTGGGCGAAGGGTTATATCCGGGTATCGAGCAACCGAACCCCCTCGATTTACGGTCTATCAAGCGCTACCCAGGTGATGTGACGTCATCGGAGCGCGACCGATATCTATTCCTGGAGACCATCTTAGCTACACGGGAGTGCCTTCACTTGTCTTACGTGGCTCAAAACCCAAGTACAGCTGAAGAATTAGACCCATCCCCTGTCATTCGAGAACTTGAGTTCGTTCTAAGACCCTACGTTGGTCGAGATGCAATTCAAAAGCTAACGACCGTACATCCCATGGCTGCATGGGATAGAAGCTATTTCGATCCCATAGACCAAAACCCGACCAACATGGCCTATTCAGAGGCCGCCTATGTCCTGTCTGCACTGCCCCGAGGGTGGACGCAGTCATCCGTTGGTCTCGCTCAACACACGTCTATTATTAAAAATTTTAACATGGTCGAGCCAAAGCACGATGCGGAGCATCAGGTGGCACCGCCCGTTTCGATGACAATGGGGACCATACGCGGTTTCTTGATGTCACCATTGCAACAATCGGCCAAAACCGTTCTCGGCATGAAAGAGTTAGAGTCTGCCCCGCCCATTACCAGTGAACCCATTATTCTAGATTCTCTTTCACGCTATCAGCTCTTAAACGAGGTATTTTGGAGCTATCGGCAGACCAAATGCTCGCTAGAAGAACAGTATCGAGGGGCCGCGAGACGACTGTATCTCAAAAACAGCTATCCGACAGGCCCATTTGCGACGGCAACTATGGCAGATGACTTGAACACTCTAGAACGCTGGCTGACGGTGGTCTCAGACTTATCCACTCAGCCATTGCATGAGTGGACGCACACAGTCTTTGGCCCATGTGACGAAGCCGCATTGGTGGATCATCAACACGACGGCTTAGAGATTCCACTCGACGGAGACCATGCACTCAAACTGCACGGTCGGCTGGAGGCCCATCATCCAGATAATTTTACAATCATCTCGCCCGTCTTGTCGGAGAAACTCTCGGACAAACACTGGCTCAAGAGTATGCTCAGCATCGTCATGATGTCTGCCGCTGGTTTTCAGCTCCCGGACACGATCAGAGTGATTTCCCCTTGCGCCGGTGACATGCCATCTTTCAAGCAGACACGCGTGTATCGGGTTCCTCCACAAGACTACGCTATCGACTGGCTAAAAACCGTTATCTCAGATTTGTATCAGGGTTTTCACGCATACAGACTACCCATCGAAGTGGTCTATAAATGGTATCGAGCGCGGTTGGAGTCACCTGAAGCTCAACCAAATCTGAATCAAAATCAGGATACATCTGACCGATTCGGACCGATTTTGAATCTAAACCAATTTAGTTTACCACCTACTGAACTGGCCGATGAGATGGTCTTACGCCGCTTTGATTTGATCCTCCGTATGGAGGTGAGTTGATGTATCGCTATCCCAGACCAGCCGTGCTCAGCCAAATCCCAAGCCAGCAGCATGCCGTTCTCGAAGCGAGTGCAGGGACTGGAAAAACCTACACCATCGAACACTTGGTCATTGACCGTCTGATTCATACAGACGTTCGACTGTCAGAAATTCTCGTTGTGACATTCACGGAAAAAGCCACCGGAGAACTAAAGAGCCGGATTCGAAGCCTCATCGAGACAATTCTTGAGCACGCAGAGGTTGTGGAATCAGATTTAGCGACGTTCAATGCAGGGTCTGACGATTTCTGGGTTTTCGACAAACCCATCAAGAGCAAGCTGGAAATGGAGTTATTCAGTTTTGACTTGGCCCCTATTTTTACAATCCATGGCTTTTGTAACCGGCTGCTGTCTGAGTTGGCGTTTAACAGCGGACAGGTCTTCAAACAGGCGAAGGTCGATACAGACACGATCTTTGAACAAGCGTGGCGACAGGCTGTTCGACAAGATTTCGCAGAGAGCCCTGAACACCAGGAGCGCCTGACGCGCTGGCATCGAAAATCCACTGGGGACCGAGAACTCTGCCGACTTCTACAAAGCGCACACAGTAAAGGCTATTTAAGGAATAGATTGGACGTATCTGAGGAAATCCAGACGTTGAAATCTCAGTTATCAAAAGACTTTAACGCTGATGAGTTCATCGATGAGGTCAATCAACTGGCTCTTCAGCGTCGGGGTCTTGAAGCTATTGCCACTCTGGCGCCGCGCCTCGACCAGCTCAACCGCAGTGAAACCCAGGGGCAAGACTACTTAGCCCAATTGGTTCAATTGAACTTAAAGGGTTTAATTCGACCACCTCGGTCTAGAGTCACCGCCCAGAAAGCTGCTTTTCCAGATGGGCTGAGTGCAAAGCAGAGCGTAAACCTCGAGAGAATCACACAGCTTAGCCGCATCGCCGAACTCCTCCAAGCCGAGGAACGAGCGGACGTCGATGCATTACTCCCAATGGTCACCAAGCGCATTGATCGGCAAAAGGAGACAGAACGGCTTTTCGAATTTGACGACCTTCTAAACCGTGTCCATGACGCGCTCTGCGACGAGACTAATTCAGACTTCCTCAAACTTCTCCATGAGAGATTCCGTTATGGTCTGATCGATGAATTTCAAGATACGGATGGAAAACAGTGGCATATATTTAAGCGCATATTTGTCGACAACCCAAAGGGCGTCCTCTACATCATCGGCGATCCAAAACAGGCGATTTATGGATTTCGAGGGGCCGATATTCATACCTACCTAGATGCACGCGACTCATTGCTACGTGCACAGGATAATCCAGCCGTACGCGTTCCATTAAGAATCAACTACCGATCCACAAGTGCCATGATCGATGCGGTCAACATGATCTTGGACCAAGACGATGCCAATCGGATGCTGCAGGGACCCATTCGCTACAGCGAACCGGTCCAATGTGGACGACAGTCTCTCGCATTGGTGGATTCTGATGACAAGCCAGTCAAGCCACTGACCATCTGGACGCAAACAATTCATCCCAGCGGCCGTTCTAGAAGTCCATCGGGAGCGGCTGTCCTATCTGGTTTTATGGACAATATTATACAGAGTATTCAGGGCTTATTGTCACCGAATCAAGCGTTATATCTGACGGACGAGGGAGGACAGAAGACGCGCTTGACTGCGAAGGACATCTATATTTTGGTCCGAACCGGAACCGAAGCGAGTCTGATCGCGGATGGCTTGACTCAAGCCGGTATCTCCAGTGTCCGTCAATCGAACTCAAAGATCTTCCAGACCAAGGCATGTAGAGACATCATTCGGGTCTTGAAAGCCGTTTCACGCCCAAGCTTAGAGTCGGCGCGACTGAGCGCCTTGTATTCGAGTTTCTTCTCGATTCCTGAAGAGCCTATCTCACAGCATAAGAGGTATTCGGACGACCCAGCCTTTATCGGCCAGCTCAATCGCTGGAAAGAGCTCGCTGAGCGAAACCGCTACGGTGACCTGTTTAGAGATCTGATTCTGACATCGGGATTCCTGGCCCGTCAATTAGATCGAATTGGCGGTGAGCAAACGTTGGCTCTGGTCGAGCAGATATTCGAAGTTGTCTTGGAAACCATCGGTCAGGGACGGACGGAGCTAGACCAGCTCGTTGAGACATTGGAACGCTGGCACGAAGGCACTCTAATCCCAGACGGCATTCAGAGCAGCATGCGTCTGGCGGGTGAGCAAGATGCAGTACAGATTCTGACAATTCACAAAAGCAAAGGTCTAGAAGCGGGGATCGTATTTTTTTTCGGAGGCTACTCGAGACCGCCAAGCGGCGCCGTTCAAACTGTTAATTATGGAAATCAACGTCACGTCCTTGTAGGTCGATCTGCCTGCCAAGCCTTCGGAGACCTGTTGAAAGCACAAGCTGCTGAAGAAAATGAGAGATTGCTCTATGTGGCCTTAACCCGGTCGGTGGCAAAACTCTATGTGGGCGCTGTCGAATCGAGTAAACCGCTTGCCGGTCCCTATGATATTTTGAACAAAAGACTGCTCGCACTTCTAGACTCTGGACGACTTAAGACCTTGGCAGATGTCCAGTCTCATCAGAGCATGATCGGGCCTGCATTGGATGCGCCACTCAGCCCAACAAACGAGGCGGTGTCAGTCCCAACTCTTTGGACTAACCGTGACCGATACGACCGCTTGCGGCGCCGACACGCCCCGTGGATTGTGACCAGTTACTCGGGCATGAAAGACCAAGGACCCAAGCAGCCCATGCCCATAGGTCCCACCAAAGATGTAATCGACAACGTCGTCGACGACGGACACGATTTAGAGCCGGACCAACAGCTCGCCAAGGACCTGCCCGGTGGCAAGCACATGGGCCGCTTCTTACATGAGGTCATCGAAGAAATGGACTTCAAAGCACTGCTCCCTCAATCCTTTGATGAGTGGGCCCAGGATAATCATGTTCAATGGGCCTTCGAAAAGACCATGCGACGTCATGATATTGACCCAAAGTGGTTGCCTGATTCTCAGAGTCTTATTTTCAGGGCGCTTAGCAAACCAATCCGGCTGGATACAGACCCGCTGCCGCCTCTTGCGTCCCTTCGCTGTCTGCGGGAGATGGAGTTCATTTTTCCAATACCAGAACGCGCACATCCACTCTTGGATAGCGCTGAAAACCGAGGGCAAATTTGGACCGTAGACCGAGGCTTAATCAAGGGATTTATCGACCTCATATTCGAATTCAACCAACGTTATTTCTGGCTTGACTGGAAAAGTGATCGATTGGCCCAATACACGGCGCCAAGCCTACACGCCCATGTGCAGCTGAACTACGCCATCCAAGCACGTATATACACAATCGGAATGGTCCGTGTCCTCGGCATACAAACCCAATCAGACTATGACCGCCGATTCGGAGGGTACGTGTATCTATTTTTACGGGGCTCATCATCGCAGGATACCGATTCGTCTGCAGTGTATTTTGAACGACCAACATGGGCGCAGGTCGTCGATTGGGAGTCGTCGCTGGTCAATGATCCGCGTTTACCCAGCCAACGGAGGGTGACCCATGAAGATTGAGTGCACAATGACCTCAGCTTGGTCACAGTATCAAGCGCTAGACGAAGGGCAAGGGCAACGGCCGGGGCGCCTAAGACTGCTGACCAGTCAATTGCGAAAAGACCGGTCAGCGACCCATCACGTCAGCTTAGCCGAACTCCTGATGTCGGCTGTCAGTCGAGACGATGAAGGGAATCGATGTGCGCTCTTACTCGTATTAGTGGCCGCCCTCGAAAACCAAGAAAGTGGGTCGACGAGGCTCCCCATAACAGTCGATGGACAGATCTGTATTCGGACACGCTTGAAGACGCGTCTCAGAGATGTGATGTCCGGCGATCTCACGTGGTTCGATGGTGCACTTGACGCCCTCATGACCGAGTTCGAAAATGACACATTGAGACCCCTCATTGGACCCGAAGCGGCGCGGTGTCCCTTCATCGTGCGCGACGGCTGGTTGCATGAGAACCGGGCTTTCCATCAGGAGCTATCACTGGCGCAAAGAACGGCTCAAATGGCAGCACAATTGACGGCGGCTTCGGCCCTCGACCAAAATGTGCTTTCCCTTGAGTTCCCGCTATCTGATGAGCAGTTACACGCCGTCGAGAAGACCCTAGTTCGTCAGCTAACCCTGGTAACCGGGGGGCCAGGGACGGGTAAAACGTCTATCGTTGTCGCGCTCATCAAAGCATTGGTATCTGAGGGTGTAGCTATGGGCAATATCGTCTTGGCGGCGCCCACAGGTAAAGCGGCTTTCAGAATGGATCAAGCCATCAGAGATGGCTTATCGCAGGGTCGTAATACGCTCGATGGGCTCGCGCCGGCCATGACGCTCCATCGATTGCTTGGCTACCATCCACGAGGCGGCCGATTTAAACATCATCCACGCAATTTGTTAACCACGTCCGCTGTCATTGTTGACGAAGCGTCCATGATCGACACACACCTTATGTTCCGGCTTGTACGCGCGCTACCCGAGTCGAGCAAACTGATTCTTCTTGGCGACAACGATCAGCTCCCATCAGTCGGTTCAGGCCAGGTCTATAAAGATCTTATAAATGCGCTCCCTGAGGCGACGGCTCGACTCACAAAGAGTTTTAGAATGCGCGACGACGATCCCAATGGCAGAGACATACTCAATTTCGCTGCGGCGATAAGAGATGGTCAGCCGACCCTTGCTTCGATCGGCCAAAAGACCTCGGTCGAGGCCATTCGCTGGGCCGGTGCAGAGCACGTATCAGACAGCGTGACTAAAGACGCCATCAGTGTGGCTTGGTATGAGCGTCAGTTCAGCTTTTTGGCGACCATCCCATTCATTACGACCATCTCGTCTGGCGAGGTTTTAGACGAGACCATGAACGCAGCCTATTCTGAATTGCTCGATGCCTTCGAACGCACACAAGTTCTCGCGGTGACGCGCGAGGGACCCGCTGGAGTCAACGCGCTCAATCGGCAATTCCAGACGCTTCATTGCGAGCGCCATCATCTGAATCCCAAGCGTCCATTTCAAACTGGGACACCGGTTATCATGAGGCGTAATGATTATCAGAACGGTCTTTTTAATGGCGATCAAGGGGTTGTTATCGGTCCTCAAAATGGGGATCCAAGCGAACTTTGCGTGCTGTTTCGAGGGGCCAATGGAACCCGCCTCTTTCCCTTGGGCAGTTTAATGGGAGATCTCGAACTGGCCTATGCCGTAACTGTCCATCAGTCACAAGGGTCGGAATACGAATCCGTTCTCATCTGCTTGCCCACGGTCGATGTGCCGATTTTGACCCGGGAATTGCTCTATACCGGGGTTACCCGAAGTCGCCATTCGGTCATCACTTGGGGGCATGTGCAAAGCCTCCAATGGGCGTGCCAACGCGCAGCGCTTCGACACTCAACTCTAGAGGCGCTTTTGAACTCGGCAGTGAGCGCTTCGACCCCTTCATTTGACGATCGGACCAAATGAAAAAACATCAAACGGGACGTCGTGAACAGCGACTGGTTGACACCCTCAAAGCTTTACTGCCAATGGAACTGAGTCCAGCGACTCTTGTCTACGATGAAGGTGGCTATGTGGGACGGTGGCTCGGGCATGTTCATCCATCGTCAACGGTTTGGAATCGTTGGAACATCGCTGATTCGGCTGGTAAAACCGAACCACCTAACACCCCTGTTCAAATGGCAGTCATCCGGCTTCCCCACTCAAAAGATGCGCTCTCTTATGCACTCAATATGATCGCTGGACGCTTAGTGCCGGGTGGCAAACTCTGGATCTGTGGCTCCAATGACGAGGGCATAAAGTCCACGGCTAAACGTTTGGAACCGCTCTTCGAAAAAATAGAAACCGTCGGCGTAAAAAATCACTGCCGACTGCTCATAGGTCGGCGGACAGACGCATCAGCTCGCTGTCGTATTGACGATTGGTGGATACATCGAACTCTCGTTTTAGAGCAAGAATCCGTAGACTGGTACGCTCTACCCGGCGTCTTTGCCCAAGGTCGATTGGACCCGGCGACCGCGCTTTTGCTCAACCACCTTCCGCCCTTGAAACCCAATTCACGCATTCTCGACTTTGCATGTGGCACAGGCATCATCTCATGGGCGTGTCAGCGTCGAGACAATACACTTTCAATCAGCGCATCGGACGCGGATAGTCTTGCTTTAAAAGCTGCCCAACGGAACGTCGGCCACGTTCGGCTTATCCAGAGCGATGGCTGGCGCGCATTTGGCAATGAGCAATTCGACATGATCATCAGTAATCCCCCCATTCACAGCGGCAAAAGCGAAGATCATTCAGTTTTAGATCAATTGATTGACGGTGCGCGAAAACGACTGTCTTCAGGGGGGCAACTGATCCTTGTAGGTCAAGGCCGATTGGGTCTGGAAGCGCGCATGAAGGCAGGATTTGCAGGGGCGCGCTGTATGGCCAAAAACACCCGTTTTCAAGTTTGGAGCAGTCGATGAGTACCCGACGTCTTGATTGGACTCTAGCGAATCGAGGAGCTGGGACACGAAAAGCGGTTCAAAAGGCCATTAAGGCGGGCCGTGTCAGCGTAGATGGTCAAGCTCAGACAGATCCAAAATTTAAGGTAAGCGACGCCCAAATCATTGTCTTCGATGGCATCGAGATCGGAGTTTTGCCATTGCTATTGATATGGCACAAGCCAATAGATGTCGTTTGTACCATGCGAGACCCATTCGGACGCAGCGACCTCAGCGGAGCGATTCCCGAGTCCTTCCAGGGTCGTTTTCACCCTGTCGGGCGACTCGATAGGGACACCAGCGGACTCCTTCTCTTCTCGAGATCAGGACCACTTACACAATGGTTCCTTCACCCTAAACGGTCTGTTCGGCGATGGTACACGGCCGTCGTCGATGGACTGCCTTCGAACGCTCTCGTAAAACAGCTGGCTGAGGGTGTTGAAACCAGTTTGGGTACATTTCCAGCACAGGTACACACCTTGTCCGGAAATGAGGTGATACTCTCCGTGACCGAGGGCAAACACCGAATGGTCCGTAGACTGCTCGCAAACTGCGGACATCCGGTGCTCGATTTACATCGATTTCGTTATGGCCCAATTGAGCTCGGCGACTTAAAGACAGAACATGTCCGGCCCATCACTGAACTGGAAATGGCAAGCCTGGCGGAGATGGGTGCCCCCATTTAGTGAATTTTGAGTGGCTGACTCAGTGTAAATGGCGCGATCTTAGCCTGGAACACATCCCCGCCTCGGCGGAGCATTTCGTAGTGGCCATGCATCATGCCCTGAGGCGTCTTTAAAATACACGCGCTGCTATACGTAAATGTCTCCCCCTGGCCAAGCAAGGGTTGCTCACCAACAACACCTGGACCCCAAACTTCTTCGATCTGCTCATTCGAATCGGTGATGACCCAATGTCTTGAAAGTAATTTTACGGCCGTCTCGCCCTCGTTTTTGATGTGCACTTTGTATGCATAAAGGTAGTGCGCGGCGTCTTCTTCTCCCCGCTCTGTCACATATCGACTGGTGACATTAATGGTGACGGACTGTGTGGTATACTGCGATGTACTCATGCACGTGATCTGCCACACTCATCTCTGCAGGTCAAACGACCAGTTCAAATCCATCAGAGTCGAATTGGGACTGTCAGTTGCATGTGGTCACCCGAAAACCGTGGAAATCGAATTCCAGCAATTGCACGTTCAATACACCGACCAACTTGGGTTCCACGTAGAGATCCGCTGATGGCTCTCACATTGGCCGGGCGTCCATTTCGCTTGATGGTCAATGCGACCATCACTTTCGCATTTTTAAATTGTTCATCCTTGCCCACACAGCGTTTAAGGAGCCCACGTCTTTTTCCGAGCGCCCGTGTGATCTGTTTGTGATTGAGCGAGAATGGCAAATTGCCTTTTGCGCGTGTTCCTCCAAAGAGGTTGGACTTCGCGGGCTTTTTTTTGGCTGTCGCGGGTTGTTTTTTGGACTGCGTCTTTTTCTTTGTCAGGGCAGCTTGGCGCCTCCTCTGTTGAATCTGCTCTGCTCTGGCGCGCTGCGCCGCTGTCATTTCTTTCTTTTTAGGTTCCTTTTTCGCGACCGGGACCACCGGTTTTCTGGGCGCCTGTTTTTGTGAGGATGTACTTTTGTCCTGCGCTGGTTCGGCTCGCTTGCGCTCCGTTGACCCCGGTGCGGCTTTTTGAGCAGTGGGCGGCGGTGATGTGGCTTGAATAGCTGGCGGCCCAGCACCAGGGCTCTGTGTCGATCCCGAACCCGAAGATTGGCTTGCAGGCGTTGGTCCCGACCGATCAGACACTGGCACCGTGGACTTCGTCGTCGCCTTTTGAGCCTGAGTTGCCTTAATGACATCCTGAGCGGACATGCCGATTTTTATCGCTTTTGGACGCTCTTTTGGTGGTTGGACTTCATCCTCGGCATTTAAGAAATAGGCTGCTGTGGCAACGCCAAGGACAGCGACCAATAGGGCGCCAATGGCCAATGGCATTTTGTTTTTTGGAGCCGGCTCTAAGCGGCCAATTTGTCTCGCATCATGAATGGCTGAGGGCGCCGCTGGTTCGAGTTCAGAAAGAGGGTCTGACGCCTCCTGTTCTCGACTATCTTGAACAGCGGTCTGTCGCCCAATAACCTTGGCCTGCGGCACGTCAAGTTCGGGCGAATCGCCATGGTTTGGCATCGCGTCTGAAAAAGCCATGGGGTCGTCCGGTAGCGGCATGGCAGGCTGACTTTCGGGTCTATGCCCGACAACGGTACTGCGAGCTTGCCGCAGGACACTTTCGTCAATCTCTGCGTAATCCATGCTCTTTGGCTGACTATTTTGAGACGACCGGTCGTCTCCGTCTGGGGTCGACTCACGGAGTTGGCTCTTTGCAGACTCACTGGCATCGTTCTGTCCGTCTGCATCCGATCTGTCAGAGCCAGAGAAAACACCCATTGTCATCGATAACTCATCCGCTTGTGGTGGCGAAATCGCATCCAAAAGATCCGCACCAGGGACAAAGCTTGGCATGGCGATTGTGGCCGGCTCACCGTCGTCTGCTGCCGCCTGTTCACCGTCAAGTGCCGTGGGCCGTTCGGCGATGGGTGCAGGCGCCTGAGATTGTTCGAAGAGAGCGGCGAGTTCGGCTTTGAGAGCCTCATCGTCAGGGGATGCCACCAGGGTGCCATCATCCGGCATGTCATCGGCCTGATGGCCCTTTAGGTCGGTCGGCGCTTTAGCCAATGGGCTGTCGCCGAGAGGCACCCAATCGGTCATCGATTCTGCCCACACTAAAGCGTCAGAATCGACAACACCGTTCGAAATCAAGTCCCTCAACTCCGATTCGGGCATCGGCCCGAGTTGGTCGTCATTTATGAGTACATACCACATCGGTTTGTAAGGTAACCCTTAGGTGATTGCTTGGCAAAACTTAGCGCGTTGAAACTGCAATATTATGGAATCAGACCCGATGCCTCCAGCAGGCCCTGGATATTAGCCCGAGACCAATGAGCGGCACTGATAGCCCAATCATCATCTTTGACCAGCGTGAGCTTGAACTTCACGAGATCGGCACGAAGGCTCTTGAGTTCATCAGGTGAATCCACAGGACGCCCTGTCAGTGCCGCGAGCAAATCAACGGTCGCTGTTTGCTCGGACGGAAAGTTGATGTGCGTAATTCGGGATAAAACAAAGATCTTCTGTCGACGCAAAAATTGAAAATTAATCATCGAGACCAGCTGCTGCTTCGAATACCGACCTTTGCCGCGAAAATCATCGGCGAAGAGTTCACGCAGTGCGCCCAAATCTTCTTTTTCCGCAAACATTTCAGCACGGGCAATGAATTCACGGATTTCTGTCTCTGGATCCTTTGGACGAGACCGGCAACCTGTGGCAAAACTCATCGATACAAAAGCCACGAGGAGCGACATGGTCGCGAACCGACACGACGAGCCAAGAAATCGAGGTGCTATCTGGAGTTTAGTTGTCGCCACGATAGCCATCTCCTTCGCTGCTATTTTCTTTGTCAAGGCTCAGCCAACACATCCATTGGTCTCGGCCGGTCTTCGTTTAACAATGGCTGCGGCTATCATGTTCCCTGTGTCGGCTCGATATTTCAAGTTAATGCCAAATCGAGCCTTGATCAGATGCGTGTTTGCGGGACTCTGCTATGCAACCCATTTTGGGGCCTGGGTGTGGTCCCTCATGCTGACCTCTGTTGCAGCGTCGACCACATTGGTCACCGCCACCCCATTGTTTTTGGGACTGATCGGTTGGCTTACGGGACGAGATAAACCAACCAAGACACTCTGGGTTACACTGGGTCTCGCGAGCGGAGGAATCATTTTGATCAGCCATGGCAGCGCCGGAGCTGGCGACGCACCCATGCTGGGCAACGGTCTGGCGCTCTTGGGCGCCCTGGGCATGGTCGGGTACCTCCTGCTTGCAAGAGGCTTAGCCACCTATAGCCCCTGGGCGATCTTGACTATTGCATCCGGCGTTGGAGGCGGGGTTCTGCTCTTGACCGCGGCCTGCTTGGGTGTCCCTGTCGAAGCCGCGAGCACCGATGCTTTTTTTTGGATTGTCATGGCGACTCTCATCCCTCAACTGATCGGCCATACAGCTCTGACCTACAGTCTAAGATTTGCACCGCCAACCGCGGTCGCTATGGCCACGGTAGCTGAGCCCGCAGGCGCCGCATTGCTCGCCTGGCTTATCTTGGCCGAAACCATCACCATCAACGTCGTTATTGGCTGCGCGATTACCATTTTTGCCGTGGCATGCGCCGCCCGCAACCATCAGTAGGCTGCCTTTACGGAATCTCTTCGTCTTCGTCTCATGCCGGTCTCTAAAATTGAGATTTATGTGTAATTGTCAGTCCTTATGGTGCCAATTCATTATTGACGGTGGATCAAAATCAAAAGTCCGATATGATGGAGGAGGTCGTAGTGGGGGCGAACTGGGTACGCTTCGACGATTCGGCCCCATAGTCAGTCAGTCTTAAACGGGTCTACATGGTCATTGTCCTCTCGATTTTAGCCTCCCTCGGTCTCGCACTCGGAGCAGCGTGGGTTCTGGGTAGTCCGCGTCAGCAACCCGACCGCGCTGCCGAAGCATGCTGGAGGAATTTTGCCGACCGGTTAGACCTCAACTATGATCCAGGAGGCCTTCTGAAAGGCCCCATGATCACCGGTACAATCTCAGGTATGAATTTGCAGATGGACACGCTCTATCAGGTTCGCGATGGACGGAAAACGGTTGTCACTCGGGTCACCCTCTACAATGAGAATTTACCGGAGGGGCTCGATAAATCGAGCAAAGCTAAAGCGAGCGATGATCCCGTGAAGCGAATGCTGGCCAACATAACCCGGCGGTACATCACCGAGTTGATCAAGAAAATCGGCACGACGGTGGCGGGTAAAAAGGTGCGTTGGATACGTGAGAACGCTGTTTGGCCACCAGAGAGTACGGCCGATGTCATTCGTCGAATTGGCCAGATATGCGAATTCTTGTGTTTAGACGAAGACAACATCCCAACACGCTTGCTCCACGGTTATCATGACGAAACGCTCTCCGACAATTACCGCGATGAGATTAAGCAACTCCTCTTCACACAATTCGCAGATTCTGAAGAGTGCGAATCGGTAGCCGGCGATATGCTTGAAGATCCTGATCCGAGGTCGAGACTCACAGCAGCACGCACTCTTGGCCCACGGGGGTTCGAGGCGCTCGCCAAGATAGCCAAGGCACCGGACGTCCCAAAAGACGTGCGTGAGGCGGCGCTGGGCGACCTCATTAGCAAAACCGACGCGTCATCCGGACTCAAGCTGCTCGGCAGCGTCATTAACAGTCCACACATTGAGGTGAGTCGGTCCGCACTTGGCATGGTCAGGCGTCATCGGTATACACCTGCAATTCGGCTGTTGCTGGACATCGCGCGAGATTCGACAGCGCCCAGCGACAAGATCTGTAATATCGTCGATATAATAGGTGAAATTGGTGATTCGTCTGCTCAACAAACGTTGCTGACTTTGTTGCAGCATGACTTCGTCATGGTGCGTCGACGGGCCGCAACAGCGTTGGGCCGTATCGGAACGCAATCTGCCATTCCAGCACTTCAACAATGCATGTCTTCAGCCAGTTCGAACAAACGCTTCAAGGACCTGTGTAAGCGCGCCATCGAGAAGATTCGAAAGCGGCACAATGTCCATGGCGAAAATCAAACGGCCGAGGCTGTCTAGAGCGCCGCACTAAGAACGCTTTGGAGCCCTTATATTGGCTGTGTATCGGCAAGTGCTTCAAGGTCGCCGAGAACGGAATCGAGGACGGCTTGCAACTGATTAGCCCCCGCTTCCAATGCAAGATTCCATTCCTCAGTTCCTCGGGCCTCCGGATCCTTAATAATCGGATAATCTCGAAAGACAGTCTCTAACTCATCCGCAAGTCGGAACGCCCCGTCGAGTTGTGGTCGTTCATCATCGTCTTCAGCAATGGTCTCCAAAGCACTTGATGCCCGTTCCAAGCGTCCAGACTCGATATATACTGTGGCGAGCAAGTGGGCTGGAACATCATGATCAAGTTCATCTAAGGCGTCTGCGGCCCGGTCCAGATCCCGATCCCAGAGAGAGCAGACCGCAATCCAAAAACGGGTCGACAAATCAGACACTATAAATGGGCCACCAGCAGCCTCTTCCGCGGCCTCAAAGCACAGAATTGAAGCTTTGTAACAGCCCAGAGCGGCTGAGGCGCGCCCAAGTTCATAGGCGATGGCTGGATTGTCTCTTGGTTCTTCCAGAAGACCGAGGACCGCCTGCTCGGGTTGTTCGGCAAACTGAGCCTGTATCGCCCCATGCAAAACGTCGCGACTTGAATCAAGATGTGCACCATCAGCGGCTTTATAAGCCTCGTCGAGAGCCAGGTTGAAATCGCTGACGTCCCCATCACTGGTGCTGAACCACGACGGCTTAAACCAGACTTGATGAGGATCAAATTCCAGGCTAGGCAAATTGAAAGGTCGGTCACCTCCAAAAAATAACCTGATACTGCCGCTGCCCGAATAGGCCGTTAATGTGAAGTCGCCCGGGTCCGTTCCCAGTCGTGCGCGGCGATGAGCAAACGCCTCAAGGTCGTCCCAGACTGCATCGATGGCGCCCGCTTCACCCAACTCGAGAATTTTCGACTTGGTCTCATCAAAGAGGTCGGTCAATGTCCCATCATGGAATTGCTCGGCAAGCGCGAGGTGACTGTCCACCTGAGATGAATCACCGGCTCTGGCACGCTGTATCGCCTTGTGGAGATTCAGCTTAACAAGCTCAGTTTGCGTCTGACTCAGAAGTGCCCGCGCCCCATCATCGTCGATATCTAGAAGCTGCAATCTGGCTTCTGCGTACCGACCGTCGGAGACAAGCTTCCGCGCTTTGTTTATTTTGTCTTCGGTCGATGGAAACAACCAAGAAAAGATACCCATGATGACCTCCCGCAAAATCGTCAATATTTAGTCAGCATCAGGGCACTATACCCAAACGGACGAAGGAAGAAAGAGAGCAATTTAAGCAAGAACGCGTTGACGACCATTCCCATGGCAGATCAGAATGGGCAAAGTCCAATGGTCTGCTACGCACAGACCTATTGGAATACAAACTGAGAGAACAGAGATATGCCTCGATACCCAGACTTAAACCCCTTTGTGAGTCAACCAAACCGGTCCTCTTATTCGACCCTTGCAGCCCTCGCGTATCATCGTGGTGGTCAGGTCTATCCTCTGCATATCGGTGATACTTGGCTCGAACCCGCAATCCCATGTCGGATGGAATCTCTGACCATTGCTGACCACCCCGGCATGCACACTTATTCACCTGTTCAAGGCCGTATGGAATTGCGTCGGGCGATTGCCGAACGCACTAGAATGACGGGCGATCAACCGGCCGACGTGGACGAAATCCTGGTGACTGCGGGCGCCACTGCCGGCTTATTTGCTCTGGCAGCGGCCATGCTAAAGCCTGGGGATGAAGTCCTGGTCATCGCTCCGTATTGGCCCTTGATTGGTAACGCGATTAAATGTGCCGGCGGACAGGTCATACCCATCCCATTTTTTGAGACAGCGAAGGACACAGACTCAGTTATAGAGACGCTCAACCGGCACATCACCTCAAAGACAGTCGCGATTTATTGGAATACCCCCCATAATCCGACCGGTCGTTTGATCCCAAGAGACTGGTTGGCCGCTATGGCCGCGTGGGCCACACAAAAACAGCTTTGGATCGTCAGTGACGAAGTCTACGAAGACTACGTATTCAGCGGCCAGCATAGCTATTCGCGGCCCTTTGCACCCGACCGTACGATCAGCGCCTATTCTTTCAGTAAAGCCTACGGGATGGCTGGGAATCGGGTCGGCTATCTCATTGGACCGGCCGCTGTCATGAACGGTGTCCAGCGCATCAGCCGAAATTCCTTCTATTCCGTCAATACGGCTGGACAAATCGCAGCCGAAATTGCCCTGGGCCGTGCAGGGCAGGACTGGGTGAATCACGCGCGGGACCTCTATCGAGAGCTTGGCCAATATGCAGCGTCAACCCTTGGTGTCGATGAACCTGAAGGCAGTACATTCTTGTTCGTTGATGTCAAAGGGGCTCTTGATGAAAGAGGTCTAAATGGCTTTCTACAGGACTGCGCCAAAAAAGGCTTGCTGGTTGCGCCAGGGTCGAGTTTCGGTCCATATGATCATCATATACGCGTTTGTTTCACCTGTGCGCCGCCGGAGGTGGTTCGTCAAGGAATCCAAATTCTATCGGCGTGCATCGACCAATGATATCGAAGAGCTGAAGGCATAAACTCTGACCAGACCTGTGTTAGTGTCGATGCACCCATGATCCCGCAGAGAAGGAAACCAGGAACGAAAGATGCAGCATATTGTTCAAATAGATGGGGTGTATAAGGACTATCCGCTGGGGAAAGTGACGGTGCACGCTCTCCGCGGCGTCAGCCTAGAGATCGATGCAGGTGACTTTGTCACAATCGCAGGACCATCTGGCAGCGGTAAGACAACACTTCTGAATCAAATTGGCTGTGTCGATGTGCCCACAGCCGGACGCGTCTTGATCGACGGACGATGTACATCGGAACTCTCCGAGAAAGAACTCACCTCATTACGACTGGACAAACTTGGCTTCATTTTTCAAACCTTCAATCTGGTGGCCGTTCTCGATGTAATGCAAAACGTAGAATTACCTCTCTTGCTCCAAGGCGGGCTCTCCAAAGACGAACGTCGAACCAGAGTGACTCAACTCCTAGATGCAGTCGGCCTGGCCGAACAGGTGTCTCAAAGGCCCAACGAACTGTCCGGTGGGCAGCGGCAACGGGTTGCAATCGCTCGAGCATTGGTGACCCGGCCATCCATCGTACTCGCCGATGAACCTACGGCCAATCTTGACTCTGAGACCGGCGACCGAATTATCGATCTCATGAAGACCATGAACAAAGACTTTGGTACGACCTTCATTTTTTCAACTCATGATCACCGAGTCATGGCCCATGCACGACGGATCATAAAAATGGTTGATGGCCAGCTTGCATCCGACGAACGCGTCCAAATTGAATCAAGTCTGCCATGAGGTCAGCGACCATAGGACTGATCTTAAAGCTTGCAGCGCGTAGTTTATGGGCCCATCGCATCAAAAGCGCCATCGTGGGCTCGCTGATGACGTTCGGAACGCTCTTGGTCGTATTTGGAACCGCCATGCTGGACAGCGTCGAGACGGCCATGTCCAACTCTATTATTCATAGCCTCGCAGGCCATCTACAAGTCTACGATGCCAATGCAAGAGACGAGCTCGCCATCTACGGTGGAACAGCCATGAGCGGTCTCGATTATGGAGAGATTCAAAGCTTT
This sequence comes from Myxococcales bacterium, assembly GCA_002731825.1. Lineage (GTDB taxonomy): Bacteria > Myxococcota_A > Bradymonadia > UBA7976 > UBA1532 > UBA1532. The sequence goes on along the minus strand of PCCS01000001.1, from coordinate 146,065 downwards.
GACGCGGTCAAAAAAGTCGCTGAAACAATCGATAATGTAAAAGCCGTTGTGCCGATGGGGATCAATGTAGCCAATATGACCCGTGGCAGTGAGTTGGATCTGGCCTTCTCGAAAATGAGAACAGCATACCGGGACCAAAAGACTGAAGACGCCCGTGCACTGATACCAAAGGTGAAGCGACTGCTCGCCTTGCTGGAGGCTGATATCGACGCCCGAACGAAAGTTGCAGGCGGAGATCATCTCAACGAACTCAAAGGGCAGCTCACGGCAGTCCGACGCGCTCGAAGCGATGATTTCTGGGTTCAATTTGAACGCGATCCACTGGATAGTTTGGAATTCCTGGATACCCAGGTTGCCCCAGCAGGTGGGGATGGTCGATTGATGTATCTGCGTTATGTGGGCACCGACTTGTCGGCCTTCACTAAGCATTTTGATCGTTTCCAGATCGTACACGGTGAGACCGTTCCCAATGGGACGAGAGGGATTCTAATCAATCAGAAATTTGCCGATAGGCGGCTTAAAATACTCGCTGCCAGGCTATTGGATAGTCTAGAAAAGTCTCGCCGCGAGGATGTGCTGATTTCTGGCAATGCCGAGTTGGAAAGTAAAGCAAGGCGTCTGAAAACCCAGTCGGGCTCTATTAGCGTCATGCTCAGCCCGAAGGCCATCGCGGCGCTCAAACCAGCGCTCAAAAAGATCCTGGCTCAAAAAAAGGAAACCATTTCTGACTTGTTGGCCGCCTTTTTAACCATCGATGACAGCAACCTGGAGCAGAGACATCGCCAATTCTATGCTGTGTTGGCCCCTCATCTCGAACTCTACCCGTTCAAAATTGGCGACGTCGTCACCATCCGCGCGTGGACCAAGAGTGGCTACAGCCGAGCGGCTAACGTAAAAGTCTACGGCACATTTAGTTTCAAAGGATTGGAGCGGTCGGATCTATCCGGTGCAGCAAACCTGATCGACATGATGACATTTCGGGAGCTCTACGGACAAATGTCCACAGCGCAGCGCAAGGAACTTGGCGCAATCAAAAGCCAAGCAAAAGCGAAGACAGTCTCCCGCGCTCGTGCGGAGACAGANCTTTTCGGNGCCGNAGAGCCCGAGGTNTCGACGACTGACGACTTNGGCGGNTCCTTNTCGGAGTTTGAAGGCTTGAACTTGAAACGCACAAAACGCCAGGTTGCAGCTCAAAAATATAGCCAAACCGAAATCGACCAAGGTCTGGCGCTGAGCACGGCGATCCTCTTGAAAGACGAGTCACAGGTCAAGGCAACGCGGGTTGAATTGGAAGCGGCTTTTAAAGAGGCTGGTCTGGAATTAAAAGTGGTTAATTGGCAGCAAGCATCAGGCATTATTGGACAGCTATTCCAGCTTGTCAGGGCGGTTCTTTACTTTGCCATTTTCATCATCTTTGCCGTTGCGTTGGTGATCATAAACAACTCGATGCTCATGGCCACACTTGAGCGTGTTCGTGAAATTGGAACAATGCGTGCCATCGGTGCTCAACGTGGTCTTGTGCTTGCCATGCTCGTCTCAGAGACATTTATGCTCTGTCTCGTCGCCGGAGGGTGCGGCGCAATTCTTGGCATCAGCTTGATGAGCTGGTTCAACCATCAAGGGATACCTGCGATTAATGAGATGATGATGTTCATGTTCTCTGGACCGCGCTTGTTTCCCGATTACTCGGCCCATCATATTGGTGCCGGGGTCAGCATCATTCTCGTGGTCTCTCTCCTCGCGACAATCTGGCCTGCCCGCGTGGCGACCCGAGTGCCCCCCATCGAAGCCATGAGGAGTGCTGACTAATGTATGCCCGTATCGCCGTCAGGAACCTACGCCAGGGCGGGAGGAGAACGTGGCTCCTTGGATTTGCCTTAAGTGCCGTCTCAGGTTTATTGATCTTCCTCCTGTCCCTTTCGAATGGGGTCTATAGCAGCATGGTCAGTGCTGCGACGACTCTCTCAGCAGGCCATGTCAATGTGTCTGGATTTTTCAAATCGTCATCCGGTGCCAGCGGCGCCCCGATCGTCACAAAGGTTGATGAGGTCCGACAGATTGTCTTGGACAATACACCAAATCTAAAGGCGGCTATCGAGCGACATCGCGGCTGGGCCAAAGTCGTCAGTGACACGGGGTCAATGTGGGCGGGTCTGTATGGCATTGATATCGAGAATGAACCCTTCTTGAAACAGAAATTGAGCGTCGCTCCGGAAAATGAATACGTAGATGGCGGACGGGCCAAGCCTATCGGGCGACTTGCCGACCTCAGTCGACCCAATACAATCGCCTTGTTTGCGATGCAGGCAAAACGCTTAGAAGTCAAAGTGGGTGATCGACTTACGGTCCGAACAGAGACTCTGAGAGGGACCAGTAATACCGTTGACCTAACGGTGGTTGCCGTCATGCAAGACCTTGGCATGATGAGCAGCTGGAATGTGTTTATGCCCACAAAAAACATTCTCGATCTGTACGGCCTTGATCCAAACTCGACCGGTGCGATGATGCTCTATCTTGAGGACATCGACCAAGCCCATGCAACCATGGAGGACTTACGAGTTGTCTTAGAAAAGGCTGGCTACTCTGTAATGGAGCATGACCCGCGTCCGTTTTTCATGAAGTTCGAAACTGTGACCGGCCAAGATTGGGCTGGTCAAAAACTCGATTTGACGGTTTGGAGCGATGAGGTCTCATTTATGACCTGGGTCCTCAAGGCCATTGACGGTGTTTCATTTTTACTGATCTGCGTTCTGGCTGGCATTATTGTATTGGGCATCATCAATGCCCTGTGGATTGCCGTTCGCGAACGAACGCGTGAAATTGGGACGCTGCGTGCAATCGGCATGCAGCGAAAGGGTATTTTATCGATGATCATGTTGGAGGCGGCCATTTTAGGCTTTCTTGCCACCGCATTGGGCTGCACGATGAGCGTCTTACTCGTAAGCCTCCTCGATGCATCGATGATCGAAATCCCTGTCGAAGCTGTCCAGGCCATCCTCATGAGTAAGCATTTCCGGTTTGTCGTGAGCTGGTCTGACGTTTCAATAACCCTGATTGGGTTTACGTTTCTGTGTACGCTTGCGTCCATTTGGCCGGCTGTAAGAGCCGCGCGAATGCGACCGATTTCTGCCATACAACTCACGGAGTAATGCTCATGAATCTCAGACCCTGCCTTGTCTTGTTTGGGCTCGTGATGACGCTGCCTTTGCCATCTTTGGCCCAATTAGCGAAGCCCGAGATGGTGGCCCTCCTCAAAACCATCGATGATCGGCAAAGAAACGGTGGCGACTACAAAGCACTGGCGTATATCGAGCAGCGAGAAAAAGATAAAGAAATGATGGTCTATGAGTCTGTCATCTATCGCCGGGACCTAAGAGATAAGCTCATGATCTTGTTCCTGAGGCCAAAGGCTGAAGCGGGTAAAGGGTACTTGAGGCTGGACAAAAATCTGTTCATTTATGACCCCACGGTCGGCAAATGGGAGCGGCGAACAGAACGGGAGAGAATTGGTGGAACAGATTCCCGCCGGTCAGACTTTGATGAATCTAGGCTCGCTGACGAATATGACCCGGCCTACATTGCTGAAGCGACCCTGGGCAAGTTCAAAGTCCACCACTTAAAACTGACCTCGAAAAAGGGAGTCGACGTCGCCTATCCAACCGTTGAACTCTGGATTGACAAAGACTCTGGAAATGTTCTGAAGGCACAAGATCGCGCTCTGTCCGGTCGACTGATGCGCACCGTGTATTATCCCAAGTGGAGACAAATCTTCAGTCCATCGAAAAAGGCGGATGTGTATTTCCCAAAAGAGATCCATATCTACGATGAAGTAGAAAAAGCCAACCAAACCCTTGTTGTCATGAGGAAAATCGACTTAAACGGACTCCCCGAGAATATTTTCACGAAAGCCTGGCTTGAGGGACAAAGTCGATGAGATTGGCGGCCATCGGGCTGGTTGCTTGTTTTGCCTTCACAGCGCATGCACAAAACCAAGAACAGCAAGACCGAGAAGCCAGCCTCTTCGGAGATGCATCAGAGCCGACCACTGAGACACCTCGGTCCAGTGATCGAGACCGCTCGATATTTGGTGCCCCGAATGACAAACAGCTGTCGAACGCACCGGTCGCAGAAAACCGGCTGGAGAGTACGCTGGTTGAAAAACAAGACCCGCTGGCCATTGGGGGCCGGCTTTATCTACGGACTGGCAGTCGCTATTTCGATGATTCGAGTCTCGGTGACATGCCTCTCAATCATTCGGCCCAACTCTTTGTCTACGGAGATGCGCGCCCAACGAACCGTCTCCGTGCCTTTGTTCGAACGCGCTTTGACCACGACTTTATCGAACAACGAGTACCCGCGAATCAAACGGCACTCGGTACGTCTGGCTCAAATGAGCAAACGCGAGCTCAACTCGATCAACTTTGGCTCAAATTCGATGTGGACCGGAAAGCATACGTCACTATCGGACAACAACCGATACGCTGGGGATCCGCGCGCATCTGGAACCCAACAGATTTTGTCAACGCCCAACGTCTAGATCCACTGGCCATTTTCGACATTCGCCCAGGCATCCCAATGTTCAAAGTGCATGTACCCATAGAATCAAGCGGTACGAACCTCTATGCCATCGCTCAGGTGGATGGAGCTGAGAGACTCTCCGAGACCGGTGGTGTCATACGCGCAGAGCAAACACTGCCCCAATCAGAGCTCAGCGCGACCATGTCCGTTCGTAAAGACCAACCCCTCCGACTCGGATTAGACTATTCAGTGGGAATCGATGTGTTTGAATTGCGCTTTGAGGGCGCTGCGATCCGTGGGGGAGACGTGCACCGCTGGACGGGGACATTTAATCCGGACTTAGAGAATCTGACGATCCCCGAGAGGGTCGATTTAGATTGGGCTTTTCAAAGTACCATCGGATTGGAATGGACCATAGGGTATGGCGATCAAGAAAGTGCGTATTGGACCATCGAATATTTTCACAATGAGCTCGGTTATTCCGATGCCGAACTCTATCCTTGGCTCGCGCTAACAGGCGAGTTGAATCCTCTCTATCTCGGTCGACATTATCTCGCAACAAACATCATTCTCCCACGACCCGGTTCATTTAATGATCTCACTGTATTGAGTTCGGGGATTTGGAATCTGAGTGACAATACAGGCATTGTTCGAGTCGATTTACAGGTCCAGGTACTCACCCGACTGAGCGTCTTCATGTATGCGTCCACCTACTTGGGAGACCAAGGTGAATTTCGATTCGCGTTTGATCTGCCTGCGGACCCGGCTGTACCCGGTTTAGAAGATGGCATTGAAATTAAATCGCCCATCGCCGATATCGGCTTCTGGTTGTCAGTCGCTTTGTAGACTCAGGTTTTTAAAAATGTTCATGACCCGAATTAATTTTGCATTCTGTTTTTGTCTGATGGCCATTGGGTGCCAGGCATCAACGGGTCAGGAGCCCGCTGAAAAGCAAGCCAATGGCATATCCATTGACACAGGCCATCTAAACCCCGCCTTACCTGGACTACAAGCAGACCAGGATCTGGTCGCAGCCCTTCAGAAAAACGCGACTGAAAAACGGGGACATACGCCAAGAACCCACCATCTAAACCAAGCGGGTAAACCTCGATTTACAAATCGGCTCATAAGGGAAAGTAGTCCATATCTGCTTCAACATGCTCACAATCCGGTGAATTGGTATCCTTGGGGCGATGAGCCATTTAGGCAGGCGCAGCGCCTCGATCGACCTGTTCTGTTGAGCGTAGGCTACTCGACATGCCATTGGTGCCACGTGATGGAGTCAGAATCATTCGAAGACCTCGAGATTGCTGAATTCATCAACCGTCACTTCATTGCCATCAAAGTGGACCGTGAAGAAAGGCCGGATGTAGATGCCATTTATATGAAGGCAGTCTATGTGCTGAAGGGCCGCGGGGGGTGGCCTATGACCGTGGTCATGACGCCAAAACGACAGCCATTCTTCGCAGGGACCTATTTCCCNGCACGGGATGGAGATAGNGGAACAAGGNCCGGNTTTCTATCCATTTTGAAGTCNCTGACAACCGAGTATAAAACCAAGCCTGNCGCCATCGTCTCCAAGGCATCTGAAATTACCACTCGCTTGCAGGAGATGGCACGACCCGAGATGCCGGGATCTCGTCCGACCGCGGCCGCTATAAAACGCGCGATCACGCAGTTTCAACGACGATTTGATACCAACTTTGGTGGGTTCGGTCGAGCACCGAAGTTTCCCCGTCCGGCCACTCTGGACTTATTGATGCGTTATGCGCGTCGTACAAACGACCAGCAGATCCTTGCCATGGCGACAAAAACCCTCGAGGAAATGGCGAAAGGTGGCATGCATGACCAAATTGGTGGCGGTTTCCACCGCTATTCCGTCGATCGGCGATGGCGCGTACCCCACTTTGAAAAGATGCTCTACGATAACGCACAGCTCGCACTCGCCTATACGGATGCTTGGCAGATCACAGGTCAATCCTATTTCGCGTCGGTTGCCGAATCCACACTCGACTATGTTCAGCGAGAAATGACCTCCAAAGAGGGTGGCTTTTACTCGGCGACAGATGCCGACAGTGAAACGCCATTGGGGCATGCCGAAGAGGGTTGGTTTTTCACATGGACCCCTGATGAGATTGAGCATGTTGTGGGTTTAGACGGACTCAAGTTACTCAGACCAATCTATGGCATCACAGCTCAAGGCGATCTGGATGGCCGGAATGTTCTATACTTAGCGCGTACAGCGGCACAGGCCGCTCAGCAACTCGACATCTCAGAGGGCAATTATCTCACTGAACTCGAGGCCCTCAAAAAACGACTCTACACACATCGCCTAAAGCGGCCTCCACCGATACTCGATGACAAAGTGATCACATCGTGGAACGGTTTAATGATATCAGCGTTCGCCCGCGCGGGGCGTGTTTTTAACAAGCCTGTCTACGTACTCACCGCTGAGCGGGCTGCCCGTTTTCTTCTGAAAAATCTAAAGACCAAGACGGGTCGTTTGCTGAGAACATGGCGCATGGGACAGGCACATCTGAAGGGGTACTTAGATGATTACGCCTTTCTTATCGCCGGTTTGATCGAACTCTATGAAACGACGGGACATGTCCAATGGATACAAAACGCTGTATCGCTTCAAAAACAATTAGACGATAATTTTGCCGACGTTGGCGGTGGATATTATCTAACCAGTCATGATCATGAACAGCTCTTAGTCCGACGAAAACCAGCCTATGACGGTGCAGAGCCCAGCGGAAACGCCATCAGTGCTATGAATCTCTTGAGGCTTTACAATCTGACCACTGACCAACTGTACTTAGAACGCGCAGACCGACTACTGAGCGCGTTTGCAAAAAAGTTGTCAACCCGTTCATCCGCCCATCCCGCATTGCTCGCCGCTTTAGAAATGCGCCTGGATAAGCCCTTCCAAATTGTGCTCATCGGCCCCGATAAAAAAAGTCTAAAGCCGATGCTCAAAACACTTGAAAGCCTCTACCTGCCAAATCGAGGTATCGCCCAGGTGGCTGAAGACATGGGACGTCCGCCCCGTGGGCTTTTACCGATCACAGATAGTAAAATTTCCATGAAAGGCGCAGCGACTGCCTATGTTTGTATCGACACCGTGTGTGAACGACCAACGCACGACCCAAACAGGCTTGCTCAACAGCTCAGCAGGCGCCAACCATTGGGGTCACCATCATCAAATTTAGGTGAATAGCCCGCCAACGCTATCGAATCTCGGTCACCGCTGTTGCCTCAATGATAAGCCAGCCATTTTGGATTCGAGGTGGCGATGGAAACGTCGGCTGGATAGTGATTGTCTCAATATCAGAATTCAGGGGTGAAAAGGCGTCGGCTTCTACCACAATCCCGTCGAGATCAACGGTCAGCAACTCAGCGACAGCCTCATTCAGCTCGGGTCCAATCTGGGCTTGCAAAAGCGCCGAGAAAAGCGCTGGGTCGAGTGCGGGGAATTCCCCTCCTTCGCTCAACAACTCAAACCGTACATCGGGCACTTCATCAACAATCCCTTCGATTTCACCCGCAGCGAACTCGAGACCAACACCCGCTCTCAAGCTCATGACGTAATGGTCTGGGCTTGCATTGAGTGGGTTTTGCACAAACAAATCGATTTCTCCAAATTGCAGCTCCATCAAGTTTGGCGATCCAGGCTGGGCCGGCACGATGACCGGAGGAATCCGTGCATCCATTGTCAAGCCACTGATCTGCGGGAAGCCGTCTGGGACAATCTCTGAGAGGTCGATGGAAAATGCACCTTGATGCCATGCAGAGGACAACACGCTATTGAATAGCGAGAGGCGGATGGCCATAGAAATGCCGCGGTTCGGTGGCCAAACGGGATCTGCCTCTGGAGGGAAATCCGGTATACCAGGATGCGGGTGCGGTGCCTGGACTGCCATGGGCTGACGCACAGTGCCCCCCAAAATGAGTTCCAGTCTGTCACGCCGGGCAAAGATAGGCTCTTGCGCATTCAAAGATAGATTTAATTCGATACCCGCTAGCGGCGGGTCGGGACTCAGGTTTAGAGAAATATCCCGGAGGGGTTCGATGACATCGTCCAGTCCCAATTCGATAAAATTAGGGAGTTCGTCGGCCACTAGATCTCGGACAAGTTCATCGGCGGCCGAGTTTAAAACCCGGCGTGCTATGCTGCCAACCGTGTCCACAACAGCCTGCGCTGTCGAATCGTTAAATTCACCGCTGAGACTTTCAACGGCGAGCCCAAAATCATCGACGATCAAGCCGGGGATCCCCTGATCATCGATTCGCATTTCTGCTGATGCAAAACCTGCAACGGTCAATAAGACTCGGCCGACAAGAGAAAATGATTCTCCAGCTACGTCGATGAAACCCTCGGTATCAAAGGCGAGGTCTTCTAAGCGGATGAAAATTTCAAAACCAGTATCTGTGAGAAGAATTGTGACATCAGGCGTTCCCTGGTCAACATTCGTTATCCGCATGGAAAAATCATCATCGTCAGCAATTTGAGGGTTATCTAGCAGCATCATTAAATTAGATCGGCTCAACAACGCTTCCGCTGTGCCCGCCAAATCTGGGACGCGCTGTACTCCATCAGGTCCGGGCGGATCCGGTGCCTCTTGCCGGTCGATTACAGCTTGGTGAAAACGCATAATAGCGACTCTGTCCAAAGCGATTTCCGCATCATCTGCGGGAATCACCGTCGGCGCCCACAAGACCTCTCGAACACTGCGAGTCGCTGGCCGACGAACCCCATCATCAGCGATTACATCGATTCTATTTAGTCCAAATTCGGCTCGCAGTTCGGTTTCAAATTCGCCCATCTCATCGACCATCACGGGCCGATCGTTGATGAACACGCGAATCCCGGGGTCCGTGTCTGTGCGGCCTCGAACACGAATGGACGGATCGCCTGTCAGAATCGCTGCACGGGTGGGTTCGATAATCTCTAAACTCGGCGCTGCGTCGTCCACGTAAAAGGACGCACGACCGCAGAGGTCTGGAGTGGCACAAGCCCTCACCGCACCAGCACCTTCGAGTAAGAAAGTGATGGTCTCATCCTCTCCAATCTCTGCTTGTCCCATGGGCTGTATATCGAGTCGAACAGGCGCATCGGCGATGATGCGACCAATGCGATCGTAGACGACGTATTCAATCGCTGGCCGGTCGCTTCGCCTGTAAATCCCACGCCTCGGACGGAGCTCGACATCGACATAAGCTGGAATCAAAGTCGGAGTTAAATCCATGTCCGTCTGGCCGGTGCCAACATCTTGGGACCCGACGCCTAAGTCCATCGGTTGATGACCAGTGTCTGCCATGCTGTTCGTCGACATGTCTAAGGGCGCCGACCCGATGGATTGTGAATCATCACAAGCCAGCACCGTGAGACAGAGACCAATGGTGATAATAAAATGGAGTCTGGTCATCATCCTACTCCCCAAAGTTTCCATCGAAAATCCACGCGGCAGGGACACCAAATAGTCGCGGTTGCCTTAAGCCCAAGGGCACACCCGGCGGTAATTCGAATTCCTGTAAATCATCAGGGATCACAAAGTCCGGTAGTGGTAATGTCGGTAATCCATCATTTAGTGCCTGATCGATGGTTTGCTGTATCACGCGGGTCAACGTATCCTCTAAGACTTGCCGAGCCCGATCAGGGATCTCAGCACCGGCCAGGCTTAAGTGAAAGGCATCGATACGAACGCGCTGGAAAGCAATATCTCGTTCTCCTTGAATCTCAACCCCGGCCTCAATAATCGCAGCGAGTCGAACTCGGATTGGGTCAACAAAGAAATCAGGGTGAACGACCCCGGCAGATAAGGGACCGACCATAACCCTCACCGTCGATTCACCGTCTACGCCGACCACCCAAGGTGGCTGCGGGAATCGAAGGAAGACCTCGGTTCCATCGGGTAAATCTTCGCCTAAGCCCTCGACCAGACCGCCCCCTTCAGCTTCAAAGTAGCCACCTCGCCAGAGGCGGTACATAATTTGGTTTAATAAACCGAGTTTGATGAGTGCACCAACAGAGCGCCCGTCTGGCACAGCTGCAACGTCCTCACCAGGAATCAAGGGGACGCCAATCCCAGGGGCTGCGATCACATCAGGTCCCGAAACACCTGTATTGACACCAATTGTCGCCGAGCCTGGGACGAAATCAAGGCGTCCTAAACTCGCATTTATGGATAAGCGGAGATCAGGTCCACCGGTGAGACTGGGGATGTTAAAACCTTGGGCTAATTCACCAATATCGACATTGCTCAACAAGTCGGTCAGAACACGGTCGATATTGTCTGTGAGAAAATCTCTAATCGCGTCGGTGATGGTGTCTCTAATTAAGCCTTCGAAGGCTTCGAAGACCAATTCGAGTAAGAAACCTAGAATGCCGCTAAAATCCGCATCTAAATCACCGACCTGGACCCCATTTAAATTGCGCAGCGTAATATCTGGTTGCCCATTTCCGCGGAGTCCAACGTCAAAGGTCATATCTAAAGTGATGTGCTCAGCACGCATTCGAACTCGGTTTCCAAGGGTGCCATTGAGCTTGGCGTTCACATTCTGTTCTCGGAATGCAACGCGGATGCGCAGGCCACGATCGACAAGGTTGAGTTCAAATAGGTTGGGTCCATTATTCTCGTAAGAGCGATATTCAACACCTAAGCGAAACAAGCAAATCCCAAGAACTCGAGCTCGGCATTCCGATGGGACAAGTGGATTTTGTGCAGCCGCAGAGCGGTCGACGGTATCCTCAAGACCCTGACTGTTAATCACCCGCCTCAGAACATCAGCTAAGCTGCGAATGGGCGCACTTGGCGCACCATCATCGAGACTGCCTTGGCCAAGGCGAAGCTGTAGCGCGTCGAGATGAGGTAAATCGGCCGCCGCAAACCGGTCAGACGCATAATAGGCGCAGAAGGTCGAGGTTTCGTTCTCTCCGTCACTGGCAATAATGTCATGCACATTGAGGCCCCATTCAGCAGGCACCTCTGCACTCCACCGGCCATCATCTTGCAAATTCGCCGCAACACCATCGACGGTTAAACTCTCCACACCTGCAATATCAGCGACCGTACCCGAGAGCCGGTGGACGCCGCCTGGAGGAATGGCAATCACCTGGCCCATTTCCGGTGAAACACAATCGACACCCGGACCTCCATAATCAACCAGTATCCGAATCTCTTCCACGAGGTCTCGGTCTTCCCAGGTCTCTCCCAACACACGTACACTGAGGGTATACTCACCCTCTTGAACACATTGGAAACGTCCATCACCAAAGGTGGGTAACGCTGGTTCGCTGGCAAATTCAATGGGTGCACCGCTGACTGTATTGCCGAATTGGTCCGAGACCTGCGGGACCAATTCCAAAACGGAGCCAACTCGATAGATTGGTCTTTCAGGAAACCGCGCCACTCGCAGACCCGCAGGCAGTCCGGCTTTGACTTGTAACGACAAGGCCGGTGTAAACTCGACACCCGGTAACTGACAGGCAACGCCGAATGTACCGGCGCCATCAACTCGAAACGTCATGCCTCGACGGTCAAGATTTCGCGGAGGCGGCGAAAATTGAACCTCAAAATTTTCATCACCTGTTCGATTGCCGAATTCATCAAAAGCTTCGCATTCGATATCCACGGTCTCTCCCGCATCGATGCTCGGCCTACTCATCCGCGTGACCGTCCGCACCGGCCTCGCTGGCGTGACGGTCCAAATCGCCGGGGTTGGATCTCGTAATCCCAGACTATTCGCTGAACACACAACCGAATAGTCTCGTGCGATTCGACCGATTGCACCCGACTCTGTCCGCTCAAAACCGGTGTCTGGATAAATCTCGGGTCTCGCCCGAATCTGTGCGATCGGTTCACCGACTTGATCGAGAACTTGGCACGTGATTCGGTTCTCGATCCCGGCTGCGGTCCGCCGTTCACCAACCCGAGTCTCGACGGCGAAAGGAATCACCTCGAACGGTGCAGAATCTGGCGCTGCATCCTCTACCTGTGCCATATCTTCAGCCCAGGAGAGGTCTGCCATCGTCCCCATATCGGCTGAATTGGTCCGACTATCCCCAAGAACGCCCACATCCGACTGGTTGAACCCGGGTGGCCCAACGGAAGCGACGGGCGCTTGCTGCTGATCCTGACATGCCCAAGACAATAAAAGTGCAGGGACGAGGATACGACCTATGGAATACTGATTAATGGACATGTGAACCCTCCGCATCGGCCGCTCTATGGTCACTCAAAATGGTGGAACAGAGCAAGCAATTACAAATCGATGATCTCAGTTCTTGATTATCTGGTCCCTGACAACAGACAATCAAAGCATGGATGCAATGGCAACGAAGACAAATTGGCTGAAAACAAGTCTCTACAATCATCTCATGGTGTGGTTGGCCATTGGCCCAATGTTCGCCTGTGGAGGCGATGAGTTGCCAAGCGTTGCCGACGTAGGCCTTCCTGACTTTCGAGTCGAATTCGACAGCAGTGGAAATAATCAAGGACAATGCATTCAACAAACCGAGGTGTGCAATGGACGCGATGACGACTGCGATGGCGCGATTGATGAAGAACAGGACGTGCGTATTCAAGTATTCGCAGACCCGGACCACTGTGGCGGATGCAATCGCCCGTGTGCTGGTCCCAATGCCCGATTTGCATGCCAGGTTGGACAATGTGTTATCGCCGCGTGTGACCCAGGTTTTATAGACTACAACGGAGAGCCGTCCGACGGATGCGAGGCCGATTGCGTCATCACAGCGGGGGGTCAAGAACTCTGTGACGACGTAGACAATGACTGCGATGGAAACATCGATGAAGACTTTGACGTCGAGACCGACCCGCAGAATTGTGGCGCGTGTCAAACAAGCTGCAATGCCATCGCGAATGGCTTGAGTGGGTGTGTGTCCGGGGCGTGCGCCATCGAACGGTGTGACCAGAATTTTCATGACTTGAATTCGGACATGACCGACGGCTGCGAGTATGGGTGTACAGAGAGGATTGGAACCACGGCAAGCGAATTCTGCAACGGTCTCGATGACGATTGTGATGGAGTAGTTGACGAGGCGATGGGCATGCAAACACCGCCCATTCAATGCGGCATCGAGGGTGCATGTCGATTTGATTGTGTCTCCGAACAAGGCTGCGCAGACGACGAAATGTGTAATGATGGGCGAATTTGCGTGCCAGCAGTCCCCATAGAAATGACCTGTACAATCGATGCCGATTGCCAAGAGATTCATCCGGGTCTGGCCTGCATATCGACGACCAATCGATTGGTCAATGACCGAGTCACAGAGCAGCGATGTGTTGAACGAACCCATGACCCGATGTGCGATGGCGCCAATGGCTTCCGGTGTATTTACTCTCTCGATTATCAACGAGCCGATGAGACTGGACGATGCGATGGTGTGGACAATGACTGTGATGGTCGAACCGACGAAGACTTCATCAACGAATTGTTCCTGGCTGATCGCCAAACACCAAGGCCCTGTTCGTCCGGCCAGGGTGTCTGTCGTCGCAACGGTATTGTGACCTGCAGCCCCGATGGAGACAGAACGGTCTGTGATGCACCGATCATCAACGCGCAAACAGATGTGGACACGGGGTGCGATGCCATTGATCAAGATTGTGATGGCCTTGTTGACGAGAACTTCGATGATTCCGTTGTCGCCGTCGACAATATTGAGATTTTCGCCTACGAGGCCAGTCGTCCCGGGGCCACGCCTGACCGCCGAGGACTCGATCCCAATCCAGATGATGGAATAGAGACGTTTATCGAGTCCCGGGCATGCTCTAGACCGGGGGTGCTTCCATGGGATGATGCCACATGGAACGAAGCGGTAGACGCGTGCGCCGCAGCGGGTGCGCGCCTCTGTACCGGCGATGAGTTTGCCCGTGCCTGTGGAGGCGCACAGAACCTGCTTTATCCGTACGGAGATAGTTTTCGTAGTCTTCTGTGCAATGGACAAACCTACGACACGGATGACGAGCAAGCGGGTATTCAGTCTGAAGCACTGACCTGCGGCTTCATGGAACGGTGCGTACGCGATGGGGCATACGATCTGTCGGGGAACCTCAAGGAATGGGTTCTCGATAGCAGCGGAAATCTCCGGGCCGTACGTGGTGGCAGCTATGCAACGGTACTCGGCGGTGGTTTGACCTGCGACCAAGACGGGGATTGGAAAGACCGCAACTTTCACCACAGGAGCATCGGTTTCCGCTGCTGCCGCGACCTTTAGCCGACTCTTGGCCTCATTGTATTCAAAAGACATAGCTTTTACTTAAGCGAGATGTGTGCCAATAATCGATGCTGCTCAGACACGCAGTAAAGCGCCCCGAGTGAGTCCTTTTATATGGGGAGAGACCACCCCAAAAACAGGGGTATAATGAACCGTTTTCACCCGTCAAAAGAGTCCCCCCCGACAAGTCTATTGAGACTCGCCGGGGGGAAAAAGATGGCTTACAGGGCTTAGTTCGCACTCCCCGCAACCCGCTCCAGTTGGCCGGGCAAACCTTCCGAAGTCGCACGAGACAATTGGTCTCGCACTGCAGGCCACCAAAGCGGGCAAGCTCTGGCGGCGGTGGCCGATGCGATTCGGCCCTGAAGGCTCGACGGGCAATCTCGCCTTCGTAAAGATACACGTGAGTGCATCTACCAGGGGCTGGACCCCCAGTCGCACACCGAACTTATCCTGATCAAAAACCAGATAAGGCCTGACAGAAAATGTGGTGTACATGTATTTTTTTACCAATTTTAAAATAGCTGGTCAACTTATCTGGACTACTTATGCGTCTAATGCTCCAGACGAGGCGGTCCGCTTACGGACATTCAACCGGTCTTAAACGAGTCGGAAAATAATGACGATTTGATGGGTAGGGGTACGACGACAGTTGAGAGAGTGCCCACAATCACCTATTGTGGAGAGCCATTAGGAGAGACACCATGAAACCAACCGTGATTCTAAATCGATGCGCAGACTATGACGCACAGCGGATTGAAGAGCTGGTTTTCAATGGATTGGAACGATTGGACCTAAATCCTCGGGGACGCACCTTAGTGAAGCCAAACTGTGTGACCAGCGGTCCATACTTTCCTCACGCACATACCCGAGTCGAATTTCTTGAAGGTGTTCTACGCGCCATCGAGAGACGGGCGCCAGAACCACTCGATGAACTGGCCGTGGGCGAACGGTGTGGCATTACAGTACCGACCCGATTTGCGTATAACGGTGCAAACTATTATTCGCTACGAAAACGGATTAAAGGCCTCAAATTCTACCATTTTGAAGAATGCCCACAGGTCGAGGTCCCCCTCTATCACGAAGGGCGATTGCGGGATTCATTTTTCACCCCTGAGCCCGTCGCACAGGCTGATTTCTTCGTCAACTGTCCGAAATTCAAAGCACACCCCTGGACAACCGTCACCTTCTCGATGAAGAATTATATCGGCATCCAGGATGATCGACACCGACTGCTCGATCACGACCATCGACTCAACGAAAAAGTCTCTGATCTACAATATATTGTACAACCACAATTTGTCGTGACCGATGGCATCATCGCCGGGGAGGGGCGCATGCTCACCCCAACCCCCTTCGATTTGGGTTTGATCGCCATGGGGAATAATCAGGTCGCCTTCGATTCTGTCTGTTGCCATATCATCGGTGTCGACCCCATGAGCGTAGAACATATTAGACTCGCCTATGAAAATGGTTTCGGGCCAGTCGATCTCTCTGAAATCGACATTGTCGGCGATCTTAGCCTTGACGAGGCCAAAGAACGAGGCCAGGGGTTCGAAGTCGGCCTCATACGGGTTGAAGACTACTTCAAGGGGACTAAAATTCGAGCATATGGCGGCCGACCGCCGAGTGATGGTGGCCATGATTATTGCTGGGGGGGCTGTCCAGGGGCTCTCGAAGAGGCCATCGAAATCATGCGTCTATATGACCAGCAAACCGATGAAAAGCTACCACCAATGCACGTGGTATTTGGAGAGTACGATAAGCCCATTCAACCAGGCCCGGGCGAGAAGATCATTTTTATAGGAGACTGCGCTAAGTACTCTGGCCAGCTGGGTGAGCAGCTCGTTCAGCTGGAGAGTGTGTACGTTGACCGGAGCCAAAAAAGACCCTTGGATGCAGAGGCTGACGATATTTTCATGAAAATGTGGTCGGTGCGACGAAAGATGGCCAAGCTCAAAAACCAAGATTATATTCGAATCGCTGGATGCCCCGTAAGCGTCGCGGAGCAAACTTTAATTTTAATCCAGCTGGGGGGTCTGAAAAGTCCCTACTTCGACCCAAAGCAAGTCGTGCCTTTTGTAAGCGCATACTTATCCTCGCGAACGAGAACGGCATTTTCTCGA
Source organism: Myxococcales bacterium (assembly GCA_002731825.1). GTDB lineage: Bacteria > Myxococcota_A > Bradymonadia > UBA7976 > UBA1532 > UBA1532. Next base: position 129,184 of record PCCS01000001.1, on the reverse strand, counting down.
CTCTTTGGCATCAAATACAATCAGCCAGGCCCGATGTTACGCGGTAGGGCACGGCCAAAACTGAACTTACCCCCACCCGGGATCCCGACCCCTCTTGAAATTAAATAACTGCCATCTGAAGGCTGATTCCATGACCGCTGTTTTGTCTGACGACGGCGCTCTCTTTCTCTCCCCCGCCAGCCACCCGCTGGCCAATGCTTTGACAATGAGATTACGCCCCCATAGAACCGACCCCAACAACGAGGCGAAAAAGGGTTTAGCGTGACCCAGAATAGAACTGATGCATGGTCTCGAGTGATCGTCCATGCGGACATGGATGCATTTTTTGCGGCTGTCGAAGAACTTGATGAACCGAAGTTAAAAACGCGGCCGCTGGCTATAGGTGGCCGAAACTCGCGGGGTGTTGTAGCAACAGCAAATTATCTGGCCCGGAGATTCGGTGTGCGCAGTGCCATGCCCATGGCGACAGCAAAAAGATTATGCGCAGACCTCGTGGTCGTGCCACCAAGAATGGACCGATATCGCGATATATCAAAACGCGTGATGGCTGTCTTTCATACCTTTAGTCAACAGCTCGAACCCCTCAGCCTTGATGAGGCTTTTCTCGATATGACGGAACACTGCAACACGTTTAATAGCCCGGAAGAATTGGGGCATCGAATCAAAGAACGTGTTTTTGACGCAACGGGTGGACTTACGGTTTCGGTCGGTATTGCAAATACAAAGGCTGTCGCTAAAATCGCCAGTGATGTCAACAAACCCGACGGGCTGACCGTTGTCTACCCCAATGCGGTGGCCGACTTCTTGGCACCCCTTCCCGTCTCGAAGCTATGGGGTGTTGGCCCCAAAGCGCAAGATCGCTTAACAGCAGCCGGCTTCATGACCATCGGCGACGTCGCAAGAGCGAGTGACCAAGAACTGGGCCCGTTGGGCTCGAATGGAGCATCATATAGGCGTTTAGCTCAAGGCGTCGATTACCGTAACGTTGGGTCGAGAGGCCGATCAAAAAGTATCGGCTGGGAACGTACTTTGGATAAAGACCTACCTATCTCCGAGGCGTTAATGGAACACGTCCAAGCAGCTGTCGTGGGCGTGTGTGACCGAATCAGACGTCGCAAATTGAAGGCGGGTGGTGTTCGAATCAAACTCAAGACATCCGACTTCAAGAACATGACCAGGCAACAGCATCTACCGGACGCAACAGACGAGCCTCAAAAAGTCTTGGCGGCCGCGACCGCACTGCTCAATGACATCGAGCCAGGCGAGACGTATCGACTTGTTGGGGTCTCAATGTTCGCTTTGATCCACGAGGCAGAAGGCGTGCAAATGCCCTTATTTGATCGAGATACTTGAGTCCGTCTGGCAGTCGATACAATTTTTTCACCGGCCATTTAACGAAGAAAAGTGAAACCTTAGGGCCTTGGATCGCTTCCAAAAAACATGGGGTGCTATTTGATTGCACCCCTAGGCAAGGTGAATCGAATGTCAAATGTACGTTCAGTGACGGCCAATCTATACAGAGTGCTGGCAGGAGCCGCACTTGGTGTATTCGCCTTGGCGCTGATGGTATTTATCGATGGCGCTTCGGTCTGGCCTATCTTCGGTCAAACATCGGATGACCTAGTACAGCAATTTGTAGAAAAACAAGTGCCTCATGGCGCTCAGACGACCTATAATTTAAGACAACCCCAGAGAGACCTCTACAGTGCTGACGCTGAAGAAAGCGGGCGCTATGGGCAGACGACTTTGGTCTCACCAGCCTTGTCACATGCGGCTCAAGAAGTGGCACTTTTCTATCGACAAACCCGCCGCCTCGCCCCGAGTAAGGTCCTGTCGTCATTTTTGAACGCCGGCGGTGCACCCTATTGGGGTGTCCACCAAACAGTCCTGGTCACCACTCTTCAGGGCGATGGACCCATTATTGAAATTCTAAATGATGCGTTGGCACAATTCCAAGGCCGCCCACATGTCGGTCTGGGAGAAGTCATCGTCCAAGAGCACCCTCGCTTACGAATTATTACGCTTCTGCTGGCGAAAAAAACATTCGATTTTCATGCCCTTAAAACGAACCTAAGCGCCAACCAGAACGCCAGAATTACCGGGCGACTGGAGACCGGGTATACGACTCCGCACATTCTCGCCATGAGTCCAGACGGCCGTATCGAGTCGATCCCGGTCCATACCGAAGCTGGCGGCTTCGAGTTCAGTATTCAGACATCGCCAGGGCTGTGGACCGTCGAAGTGATTGCCACGGGGCCCGTTGGGCCAATCCCCCTGGCGCAGATCGAGCTGGTTGTGTCTACCGCGCCGCCAAACCAAATCGTGTACACATGGCCACGCGACGAAGCCGCTATCAAAAGTCCGTCAGCGTATCTGACTAAGCTGGTCAATCAAGCTCGGGCAAAAGCAGGCTTGAAACGCTTGGAACGAGTCCGAACACTTGACTGGGTTGCTTGGCAGCATAGCGAAGACATGCGGACACACGACTATGTGGGTCATTTCTCACCCCGGACCGGCATGCTGACCCAACGCCTTGATCGTGTGGCGTATGAGCGAGCTACAGCCGGAGAAAATGTCGCGTTGAACTCGACTCTGGCCGATGCACATCAAGGCCTGATGCATAGTCTAGGACACCGTAAAAACCTTTTATCTGGCGATTACACGGAACTCGGCATTGGGGTTCGTCGAGGGCCAATCGGCTGGTATATCACACAGGTTTTCAGCGGTGGCGGACCAAGGTCTCGGCTTGGTCAAACAAAGCACGCTCGACTGTCATTTGAAGCGAAATAAATCTTTAAGGGCGTGCGATGAGGGTCAACGAGTACGACGCACTGGCACCCTGAAACCCTGAAATTCGAATAAGCGCCGGCCCTACATGTTCCACAATTTCGCCGTCGTCCTGCGTAAAACCACCCACGACCTCTCCATTTTGACCGCGTAATGGCCCATCTACACTGGTGTCCCAGACGGCGACGTCCAGATCACCGACGTCGTGGATAAAATCCACATTGAGTTGCCAGGGACCCGTCTCCCTTACCTCAAAGAAATCAGCATGTCCGTCGCAAATACCACCGGCCTGGCGTCCCAGCCCCAAGGGAGCTGCTTGCATGGGAGAATTGTTCGGCTCGGACTGTTCGTCGGGGCCATCGCATCGATTCTCGACCATAGCTGGCGCTGGGGCTGTCCAATCCTGGTCAGGGTTTTGGGCGACGGCGACCAAATCTAAATCTCGCGCGCCAGTGGAGTCATCGGCAATAATTCTCATGTCGGATCGGCGTACGATCACAACCGTCGGATACGCTCGGACAACGCCTGAGTTCGCCATGTACCCCCCGCCTCCCGGCTGCGTGTCAGCATCGCCGACACGGATTCCGACATCGCCGATGTATCGAGACAGATGCCGATTGGCGATTTCACTCGTACAGGGCGCATGATTATCATCTTCCAATTCGATGAAAATAATCCGACCGCCCGCGGCTTCAATGGCAGCAGCGGATTGTGAAATCCGTTGCGCATAGGATGTACATGCGCCGCACCATGTTGTGCCAACCACGAAGATCATGATGCTCACGGACTCATCGCAGTGTAAGTCTCCAAATCTCAGGGGTTTTACCTCGCCGCTAGGATAGTGGGCATTCTCCCAATAGACATACGGAATGGGAGCTGGCAAATCACAGGGACATTCTCCGCCTCCTTGAGTTCGAATGGATCTCAAATAGGGGGAAAAGTCAGCGGGATAAGTACAGGTATTGAGCGTTCCTTCAACCCCACCGATACGTGCGGTAACCGCCACGTTCCCATCAGTTTTAACCTCTGCAAATGCATGCCTTGGATCATCCTCAAAGGACGCCACAGCAGCATTGGACGTCGTCCAGATGACATCATCTGTCAGATCGCGTTCAGAGCCGTCATCGAAAAGACCTGTGGCGATAAAATTTTTGGGCGAGCCAGGCAGCAGCGGCTTCATACCGGCCATAGACACCCGAATTTCGGTGAGCCCATCTACGGCTTGCGTATGGACGCTTAAATCAGTTACCACGCCCATATCTGTATCGGAGCTTGACCCAGACCTGTCTCCACCACCACTACACCCCATGCTGACGAGTACGAATGCAAGAAACAAAATACGTGGATTCATCGAACCGACCTCCCTGTGCAGTGTCACCCTACCTTAGTGGGCCGTCAGAGATTGAACAAGTCGGGATTCCATGTGCGGAAAGATACGCTAATGGCACCCGATGGCTCGAATATCGGCGACTGTATCAGCGAGAGTCTGGGTCCATTCTCTTGGAATGAACCCCAATTCGTCACGCGCGCGGGACCAATCAATGTACCAAAAGTGACACCCCATTTCGAAGGTGACTTGGTCAAGCCCCCCGAAAGCTGACATGGCCGAGAGCCGCTTGATGAATCCACCGGAGCGTTTGATGAGTGTATTGGGAATTGTAAAAGCGGGTGCGCGCACAGCACTGACTTGCTCAAGGCCGACAAGAAAGTCACGAATGGTACAATTAGCGGCGCCCATCAAGTACCCGACGCCGGGCCGTCCATGACTCATTAAATTGGGCAGAGCAGCGGCAACATCTCGGACATCGACAAGACTCATGCCACCAGGAAGCGCCGCCTTGATTTCACCAGACAAAAAGCGAGCTACGTCACCCGTGCTGCTCGCATTGTAGTCGCCCGGACCCAATAAAAGTGTCGGCCGCGCGATCCGAACCGGCAACCCCTTTTCGACAAAATGCGCGATTTCTCGCTCTGCCAACGCTTTGGATTCATAGTAGGGCCAGTGACCGATAATGGACCACGGCACCGGACTCGACTCATCGGCTTCAAAATCTGGGTTTCGCCCAACGCCGACTGTGCCAGAGGTGGAGACACAGACAACATCATCAACCTTGTTGGCCATACACGCCGTCAGAATGTTGCGGGTCCCTGTAACATGTACATCATAGAGCAGGCCACTGTCAGCGGGGCTACGCGCCACGGTCCCGGCAAGATGATAAACTTGATGGATTCCAGCGAGGGCATCCATACAAATGGTCTCATCGACCACACTCCCTTGGTATTGTTCGACTCCAAGATCAGCCAATCTAGGGTTGGCATGACGAGACAAGGTCCTGACTTCAAAATCGAGACACAGTAATTCTTGGACCACGTGAAAACCGAGAAACCCACTCGCCCCCGTGACCAAAACCGTCTTTTTCTTCTTACGACGTGTCGCCATACCTTAGAGTCCAAACGTCGATTTAAATTGCATTAATAAGTTCGGATCATTGGTTTTAACCCGCCCATCGGTGAACTCAGTAAACGAAGGGACATACCCTTCACGCACAATTTTCGTAAATGTTTTCACATCGGTTTTCAAAACGCAGTCGGCATTTCCATCGACCGGTCGACCCGGGGTCGCCTCGACATGGTCTTCTTTAGCCCGAAGCGTCCACTTTCCATCCGACTTATCACCTAAACTGAAATACCAGGTCGTCGGTTTTGATAAAGCTTCTGGAACGAAGCGATGAGGTAGTTCTTCAAAAATTGCTTCTAACTCTGACTGACCACGCGCCACAGTTTTACTCTCGAGCCACGGGTAGGCCTGCCCATCACGAAGGGCGCTCACAGCGAGATGCAGAATTTCAGCAATTCTTGCATAGGCCTCGATTCGATTCATCCCGGCGGTCTGTTCTTCGATAAAGGCAGTATCAATCACTGGTCCGATAACGGCTGTCAGCTTACGCTTGGTGGGTACGGCCGCCCCTTTGGGTAAGGCCCGGTAAGTCCCTCTCAAGTACAAAGGTAGAACAGACAGCTGACTCTTCTGCTGTAGATAACCGACCCCATGCTTGAATTCTTGTAGCTGACCATCCTGTGAACGGGTTCCCTCGGGAAATACAAGGACGATCCGTCCTCGATGAAGGGCCGTTTCCGCATGGCGCAAACTCTTTTCTAATGACCCGCTTCGCTCAACCGGGATGAGATTGGTAAATGGTTCAAAAAAGTCTCGTTTATATTGCTTGTCGAAAAAGTAATCACTCGCTGCAAGTGTGGATAGATTCGGCGCATAATCACCGAGTGCATATTTCACCAGGCCCATATCGAGATGGCTCGAATGGTTGCTGATGACGAGAACTTGGCTATTTCTAGGGATGTTCTCAGTGCCCCTGACCTGCACCTGAAACGCCTGGTCATAGAGCTTGTTTTGAGCGGAACCGAGAAACTGTCTTCCTAAGTCTGCCAATGACTCCGGCATTCGACGCGCCTCTTGCACATCCACTACGACAGTTGGCTTACCAAAGTCTTTCGAGTCGACCAGTTGCGCTAATTCGCCGACCGTTGCACATGCAGCGAGACGCTCCGGGTCGAGACTGGTCTTGGCCTTTTCCTCAATTAAGAGTCTCAACTCAACATACTGCAAGCTGCTCAGACCCAAGTCTTGAAGCAGCTGTGTCTCAGGTGTGACATCAACAGATTCAAGGTCTGAAAGGGCCGCAATTGCCCCATAAAGCCAAGCGGGCTCACGTCCAACGGGAACAGACATCCCCTCCCGTCTAGAGGTTTTGCCAACACTTACTAAGCGAATCAATTGGTCTCTCACCTCAGCTCGTTTAATCTTACGAGTGGCTGTACGAGGCAGTTTTTCAGTCCAAAATCGAAGTGTCCGAATCCGTTGATGATCCGCGAGGCCCATACCGATTTTGGTAAAGTGGCCTTTGATTTGCGCTTGATAATCAGCGGGTGGGTTGTCGACTGGAACGACCAAAGCACCGACCCGCTGATCACCCTGCGGATCCGGAATGCCAACGATGCAAATTTCCTCGATCAAATCGTGGTCGCTGTAAACGGACTCTAGTTCATCGGGATAGACGTTCTTCCCACTGCTGGTGACGATCAGTTCTTTGCGTCGACCCACCAAGGTGAGACGGCCATCCTTGTCGAGTCGGCCCAGATCACCGGTGTGTAGCCAACCGCCTTTGACCGTATCACGGGTGGCTTCCGGGTCATTTAGATACCCAGCCATTACGTTGGCTCCCCTGGCGACCACTTCACCAACACCATCTGCGTCCGGGTCGAGCACATGTATACTGACACCTGGTAGCCCAGTTCCAACACTGCCTGACCCCTTGCGATCGCCGGGACGACGAACGCTCAAAACAGGTGCGGCCTCCGTCAGGCCATAGCCTTCGAGAAGTTCGAAACCAAGGCCTTCGAAGGCGTTGAGAACCGGCTCACTGAGCGCGGCCCCACCGCTGATCAAATGCCGAATTTGACCACCCAGCATCCGGTGAACCTCACTAAATGACATGGGTCCTAAATTAACCCCATACTGTTTTTTCAAAAACCTAGAGAGGCGTAACATCCCTGTAAATGCCAAGTGAGCTGCTTCACCTCGGTCGCGCACTTCGGTCTCAATTCGACGATGCAAGACATCCCACAAGGCGGGCACACCGATAAGCCCGGTGGGTCTAAAATTCGAGAGGGCTTCACGTAAAATCCCACCCTCTAATTCATCTAGATACATCACGTGAGCGCCCACGCTCAATGGCATCAGCAATCCACAGCTAAACTCAAACGTATGAAATAAGGGCAAAACGCTTAAGAAACGATCCTTATGGTCAACACGAAACGTACCGTGCAGTGAGGCGAGAAGCGCTGTGAAATTGCCGTGCGACAACATGACACCTTTTGGATCACCCGTGGTCCCACTGGTAAACAAAAGACTGGCAACCTCGTCGCTTCGATCTCGGCACTCAATGTCGAGTAAAGGTTCAGAATCAAAGACGGCATCAATGGAGGCCATTGGACACGTGTGATCGGGTAATCGTTCCTCGTGATGAATCAAGAGCTTTGACTCAGATTTCTCTAGAATTCGGCCCAACTCCGCATCGGGCATTTCAAAATCAACCGGAACAGCCACCGCATCCGCCAGAAGAATTCCAAAGTAGACCATGGGCCAGGCCGGCTCGTTCTTACTCATCAGCACGACGGCGTCGCCTTGCTTGATCCCCTTGTCCTTCAGATAGCCGGCGACTCGGCACGCCGCATCCCACACTTCTCCGTAGGTATAGGTTGACTCAACCCCCTGCTCGGCGGTGTAAAAACTAACCGCTTTACGTTCTTTGTGTGCACGACACGCGGTCCTGAAGACTTCGACTAAATCCCGTGCTTTGGCGACCTTGCGAACCGGCCTCATGCGATCGTCTAGTTCACCGAACACCCACTTTTGGAGCCCCTGCATGTGGACATCGATCCAGTAGTGGCGCCAATCGAGTTCAGCTATACTAAATGCAAACTCACTGGTGTTGCCCTGGGGCAATCTTGTACTCAAAGTTCTGATATTGCTCGTGCTAAAGCACGGGTTGTTCTCTTCGACGAAGGGGGCAAACAAATCCAAGATTGAGTTACAAACTCCGCTTGCTTTCTCCAGTCCAGCCAGCGCCCCATCAAGCTGCTTGACCAAAGGTCGAACGGGACCCAGCCAAGATTTCGGAATCATTTTAAGCGCGGCTCGTGTCGATTTAGTCACACGATTGACTTGCGGTGCACTGATTCGATTGTATGTCTCTCGGTCCACAGGGATGGAGTCCAGATTACGCATGACATGGCGTTTAATTAGGTTTTTTTCATGACGGTCATAATGCCGTCTCCAGGCCAAATTTGTCATCTCAACGGCGCGCCGCATGCGCAGCGGATTTGAATCGCCCGAGGCTAAGTGAAAAACCTGGGACGAACCACCAGACAGCAAGTCAGCACCGGCCAATATAGTGCCGCGACATACATAATCAACGGGAACCAGGTCGAGAATGTTGTCCGGGTTACAGGGTATAAACCGGTGTCCTTTGTACATGATGTAGACAAAGGGGGCGCAAGTGTTAACGCCTTCGTTCCACCCTGAAAAAGGAAATTCAACAGCGCTCTCCACGATGGCCGGCCGAACGATGGAGACACGTACGCCCATTTCGGCAGCGCGCTTGAGCGTGAGCTGTTCTCCAAGGCTTTTTGTATACGTATATGTATTCGTCCATCCCCATTGTTGGGCGCGCTCCATGCCCTCTCGCGTGAGTTCGTCGTTGACCCAGCGGGTCTTTCGGGCCTCAAAGGCCGCCTGTAAGCGCTGTGGGTCCTCATAATCCAGCCCGGTGTCAGTCAGTCTCTTTTTAGCTTCATCAAGGAATCTGCATTCAAGGGCTTGAGCATCAGCTCTTCGTCTGACTTCTGCGGCGAGAAACACTGCGTCGGACAGCTCGCGTTCCGGGTCAAATTCACGTCCATTGGGGGCATAGCCAACAATTGTTCGATTCTCATCGATGGGGCCCGAACGCTGTCCAACAACAAAACAGGTACTCATGTGGACGAGCGGGCATCCGGCATCTCGAGCAAATTCGACCTTATGGGCGACGCCCATGGAATTCACCATCAAGGCCTGATCGAGGGGGGGATTAAAATTCACATTGCCAGCGCAATGCAAAATGAGGTCGACCGGATCGTTTTCGGTGAGCTCTTGGTAGGCTCTTTTGCTTAAACCGAGACGTTCGAGGCTGATATCCCCCTTGACGACATTGACAACATCATCGCACCACACCTTCAACGCGTCTTTGCCAACTGTCTTGGCGACAGCATCAAAGGGTTCGGATTTTGCAACAACGGCGTCAAACCGCCGTCGTGCGTTGTCGTAATCACGGTTCGTACGGACTAAGACACTGACCCGACGCACCGTGGGTACACGAGCCGCAAGCATCGCGAGTAAAACTTTGCCCACAAATCCAGTCACTCCGGTAATGAAAATATGCTTACCAGAAAAACTGTCTATGACATTTAGGATCTCGCCAAGGCTTGTTTTTTCGCTCGTGTCCGCCACTTAGGCCTCCACATCGGCGATCATGATAGGCGGCGCGTGAGACATCGTCACTTCGGGGTGTGGCTTACCGAGAAATGAACGAGCCATATCCATGGCCGTATTGAAATCCGGGGCCGACTCCCAACCAAGCTGCTTTGGAACGCGAAGGTTTTCAGGCTCGACAACGATGACCTTGCCGACCCAAGCGCGGCCAGCATCACCCCAATACCACATGTAGAACGGGTGTACGCCGTGGTAGGCATTTCCGTGACGGTACATGTGGATGTAGTCTGGGTTCTCTGCAAATTCACGTTCGTATTGGTGAATATCGTAGCTATTGGTCCCAATGGATAAAATCCGATGATAAAACTCAACATAGGATGGATGGTGGGTTCGATTGAAGGACTCATGGCATGGGTGAAAAAGAATCATCACCCCATCTTTCTTAATCAAAGGTGAGCCCCGATACATGTTGAAAAGATAACCGAGCGCCATGACTTGAATCAGTAAGGGATTCAAAATGCTGTTGACGTTGTAAGGGGAAATAAAGGGAATCCCACTGACTAAAACGTCACATTGCCCTTTGACGGGGACTGCATATTGCTTGAAACATGCATCCAGAATTTTGTCATGGGTGGGTTCTGTTGCACCCGCATGTATCGCCGTCAATTCATAGTGGGACGGTATCTTCTCAAAGAAGCTGCGCCGGGCACTTTCTGGGAGTCTTTCCAGCAGAGCACAACTCCCTTGAAACTTCGCCCGGTCAAACTCCGACCAGGTTGTCTCTGGACGCCCTAGGTAGGCAAGTTGCCCTCCATACATGCGGTTATTCAACGCCGTTTCGATATGAAAAACATTTAATTCTTTATCGACGATCTCGCCCATTCGGTTACAGATTTTTGCCAATCTGGACTTGTCTGGCCTTGGGTCCATATAGCTGTGACAACGATGCATTGTATGTGTGTTGTGATGGGCACTTACGGAGAGGTAGTCGCACAAGCCAACGGTCACGCTCTTATGCCCTCCGTCCATGGGCACGAGATTAATATTTACGTAAACAAGTAGATCGCTCTCGGCTGCGCGCCTGTTTAAACGCACGCGTTCACCATGGTCGGTCTCGCCGAGTTCGACGATGTTGTCCAAATCCTCAGCATCATGATTATAGAGGCGGTCAGGGTAATATTCGTTGTAAATCTTAGAGCCGACGGTTTTACGGATCTCAGGACCTGTCATATGCCTGTGGAGGCATACAGCGATAATAATATGGATGTCATCAACGCCATATTCTGCGCACTGCTTAAGCAATTCCGTCAAGATCAGCTCTCGGAGATCTGGACTCTTCATGGGAGGCAATGGAAGCGAGATATCGTCCATCGCGATAGTGAGCTTCATTCCAGGCTTAAGCTGAGCAAAAAATGGGTCGGCGCCTTCAGGGTGGTTGAGCGCATAGCGGATGGCTGCTTTGGGATTGCCGAGGGGGTCCAATGGCGCATTGGGATAAATAACCCGACTGCCGCGAGGCAGAACGACTTCTCGAAAGCGGGTTCCGTAATGCACCATTCTGGCACCGGATTTATCGTCAATAAACTCGATGTTCGACTCACGAGAAATCCTGGGTTTTGGTCGTGCCATGCTAACTCCTGACAGCGTCGGGTTGCCTATTTAGCCCAAATGATCGGCCAGTCATGGGCATTGGCCGTTGCCTTCAGATTCGAATCCGGGTTGACCGCGATTGGGCGACCAACCGTACTCAGCATCGGGATATCACTTCCACTGTCTGCATAGGCCCGACACGCATTGAGGTCCAAGTCGTTTTCTAACGCATATCGACGAATGAAGGCAGCTTTTTCCGGTCCAGCGAGCACCGGTGGACACAATCGCCCCGTCGCTTTCTCGTTTTCGATCTCGAGTTGATTGGAAAACCATGCATCAACCTCTAGGTAACGAGCCAACGGCCTGACCATTTGTTCGATGGCACCGGTGATTAAAACCTGCTGATACCCCTCGCTGCGCGAGCGTTTTATCAGATCGAGCATTTCCCGATAGAGACGCTTCTGAATGACTTTTTCGAATAACTCTTCGCCCAGCACCCACAAGCGGTCTTCGTGTAGGCCTGCATAATTACGATAGAAAATGTCATTAAAAAATTTCCGGCCGAGACGGTCCGCAACAGCATACATAGGCAGCGATGCCAACAACTTCGTCGTTCGACCTAATTTCCCAGTCAAGGTGCTGTCATTGAGTGCATAAAATGCGTACGCATGTATCACATTGGCACCGACGAGCGTTCCGTCGACATCGTAAAAAGCCGCAGCTCGCATCCACACATCCTTCAACAAGGGTCCGTTGACGACCTATCAACCAAAAATAACCGAGCAGAGAGCGTGTATGACAAGCAAGGCCAACGGGTCAAGGACGAAAGCAACGAATAGAGAATTTCCTTTTGGCTCTCTGATCTAGAGCCGTTTACGCCGTCAGGCTCGAAAGAGCGCAAACACCCAGAGCCCCAGTAAAATTATGGTCGCAAGAGTCCCTTTGAGAAAGGGGCCCTTGACCACTGTAAGTTCAGCACTCAGCCCCCGCCGAATCGTAAATACGACTGCGGACACCCACCCTAGGAAACTTAAAACAATCAGCATCGACCACCCAAAACCTGGGATCGGGTCCAATTGAAGCAGGCGTAAATGATGTGCCTTCAAGTCGGCCTCAGTCCGGCCTGCACTGCTCGCATCAGCTAATCCTAATTGTTGCTGAGCCATCAATCCCGCGATGGCATCATTGGTCGACGGCAATAATGCGTGTCCTGGGTTGGTTATGCCGCGTGTCGATAAAATCGCGCCGCGAAGACGTCGATAGGCTTTGAGCGCGATGTCCACGTTATTGTTCTTAACTGCATCTATGGCGATTCTTTGTAAGGCGGACCGAGCACTGATCGGTGTGGTCGCGAGGGGAGAGTACCAGCGGGCCGCATATTGATAATGCTCGATGGCTTTTTCTATCTTGCCCGAACGCTCCAAGGCGACAGCCCGGGTAAACTCCGCACGGGATGACCACCACGTACGGCCCCACAGACCAAGGATAATAAAACAAATGCCAAAAATGACCCAGCGGAGCATCTAGACAAAATCTCGTCGGGAAAACAGAACGGACGCAATGCCCAAACAAACCACGATATAAGTCAGTCCGACCAGCGAAGACTGGGCGATAAATTCCGCCGTCATGGGACGATTATAGACCACCTGCGGTGTCACATTGTAGATGGATAAATCGGGGACAATGCGAACGATCCCACGAATGAGAGTACTGACCACTGATGTCATTGCGTCAGGCTTGTCAGCATCACCCAGGCGTAAATTTTGGAGAGCATCCACAAAGCGTCCTACCACAAAAACGCCGAGGGTCATCAGCCCAGATAAAAAGGGTGTCGAAAAACTGGAGAAGATCAAAGCGACGGCCACGACGATGGTCACCTCGATAAAAATGAGCCAGATCGCCTGGAGAATGGCCATGCCTACATGGCCGCCCACGCTCGATAAAATTCCGCATAGCATCAGACCCATAACCGAGACCAAAACAAACATGGTTTGTAGAAGACCCAAATATTTCCCAAGCAGAAACTGTGGTCTGGATAAGGGCTTTGCCATCAGAGTGTAAATGGTTTTACGCTCAAGTTCTTTGTAGACCAGATTGACGCCGGTAAAAATTGAGATGAAGACCGCGGCGGTCGACGTGAGAAATAAGCCCACGTCAGTCATTAAGCGCACTTCTTCATGGAGGGACGCCGAGCTCATTGCCAAGGTGAATCCAAGAAGACCGAGGGTAAAGAAAATCAGGCTGGCAAAGATTCGATTTCGTATGGCCTCACGAAATGTATTTTGGGCAACCGCCAGGATCTTTCTCATGATTGAACCTCACTGGCCGCTTGCTCGACAAAGACCGACTCTAAGCTGCGCGCGATGGGCACAACTCTAACAATCGTCCCTTGAACGGTCAGTGCCGCTTCGATAAGCGCATTCGCGCGCCCCTGATCAGCCGTGGAAAAAGAATAGGCCTTGCCGACTTTCTGGACCCGCTTCGCAAAGGCACTCAAAGCCTCGACCTGCGCGTCCCCGATATCCGCCAGAGTCACTTCGACTTCAGTTTGACCCTCACTCAATAGACTAGACAACTGACCTTCACGACGAATTTGTCCATCGACTAATATGGACACTCGGCTACATAACATCTCGACATCTTGTAGAATGTGGCTGCTGAAGAAAATCGTTTTACCTCGCTCGCTCAATTCCAAAATGATGTCGCGCACATCCTTGCGGCCCATTGGGTCGAGTCCTGACATGGGCTCATCGAGAATGACGAGGTCTGGGTCATTGATAAGAGCTTGTGCGAGTCCAACCCGCTGAATCATGCCCTTTGAATATTTACGCAGGGGCCTGTCGACCGCATGATTTAGACCAACGCGATCGATCAAGGCTTGAGCTCGCTTTTTTCCTTCTCTCGCTGTCATAGGAAATAAGCGTGCGTAATATTCGAGAAATTCGATGGGCTTTAGATGCTCATAGAAATAGGGATGTTCTGGTAGAAAACCAATCCGCTCCCGAGTCTGGATGTGACCGATTGACTGACCGAATATTCGTGCGCTGCCTGCAGACGGATGGATCAGACCCATGAGCATTTTGATGGTTGTTGTTTTACCGGCGCCGTTTGGGCCTAGAAAACCAAAAATCTCACCTTGCTCAACGTTGAGCGAAATCCCTCTCACCGCATCCACACGATACGCAATCCCCTTCATCTGAAGGGCATCAGCAACTTTTCGAAACGGCCGAAGCGCTCCGAGAAACCCAAGGTGGAAGGTCTTGGTTAAACCATCAATTTCAAGGGCTAAACTCACCTATAATCACATTCTAAATAAGCCATTGGGGGCACTTTGACAAAACCCGGCCTGGACTTCAACGGTTGAAAACGTACACCCGTGATTTAGTCGCATAGGGTGTGAAAAAACCAAGTCTGATTAATCCCTTGATTAGTTGCCTGGTCATGCGCAGGATGCCCATATGAACGCGGCGGAAACGAGAAAAAAGTCACTTGGGAAAAGCCTCATTCCATGGCTGGTGAGACTGATGGCTCTCATGGCCATCGCAGCATGGCTCAGTACCCATCTCGACTTGGAGACGCTACCTAAAGACATACTGACCCATGGGTGGGCGATTGCTCTGGTCGCCTGCCTCGGCTGCTTTAACCTTGCGATTGCGGCTATCAGATGGCGTACCCTGATGTTTGGATTTGGCGCCACTGACCGACCTCGATTCGGTCATTTGTTCCGACTCAATCTCATCGGTCATTTCTATAACATTTTCGTCCCAGGTGCGGTCGGTGGAGATCTGGGTCGAGCATTCATTGCGCGCCGATGTTTCAAAGCGGCCAGCGCAAGCTACTTCGTGATTGTCTCGGAACGCATGATCGGCTTGGCCGCTCTGGGTGTGTTTTTTGGAATAGGCATCCTCACTGGGCCAGAATTGAAGGGGGTAGAAGACGGCGGTGTTTGGTCTCTCGTCTTGATGGGTTTACTGGCATTGGTGATTGGTGGGGGCTTGTTAGGCCGTCGTATCGCGCGCTGGTGGACAGGTGCACCACAATTGGAAAGCCCCATGGCTGTGGTCGTTGCAACGGGACTGAGCCTGTTTACTCATAGCATCACAATTCTTGGGTTTTGGGTCCTCACACACTCTATGGAGCTGGGTTTGAGCGTGTTGGATTTAGCGGTGATTGTACCCATCGCTTTGGTCGCCTCGGTGGTTCCATTAGCCATCGCGGGACTGGGTCCAAGAGAAGCGGCCCTGGTGGCGATATTACCTCTCCTGGAACTCGGTACAGCAGAGCAAGCGTTGGCCCTGTCTATCGGTTTTGCCATGTCCAATTGGCTACTCGGTGGCGCCGGCGGTCTGATTCATTTGATCTTGGGGAAATCAGCCCATGAGTTATCAGACCAAGATACACCTGAGACTGAGCCTAGCTAAGTGCTTTCTGTTTGCGATACCATGCGATTGTTCGTTTGAGCGCCTCGTCCAGATTAACCTTAGGCGTGTACCCTAATAATTCGCGCGCTTTATCAATGTTGGGGATCCGAAGCTCGACGTCTGCACGATTCATCTCCTGGAAAGCAACATCACTATTCGAATCGGCTAATTGAACGATGAGCTTAGCCAAATGGTAGATGGTCAGAGTGCTTCTTGGATTACCAATGTTAAACGCATGCCCAATGGCTGAATCGTTTTCTAAGGTCGCCAAAACACCATCGACAATATCATCGATATAACACCAAGAACGAATCTGAGAGCCATCTCCATGGATGGTCAATGTTTCGTCACGAATGGCTCGATTGATAAAATGATGTACGGCGCCTTCTCCGACTTGTCTCGGACCAAAAATATTAAAAGGCCTAATGCTGACGGTTGGTAATCCAAACTGCTTATAATAGCTCAGTGCCAGATGCTCCGTCGCCAATTTAGAGACAGCATAGGTCCAGCGGGCTTCACCAACAGCACCCAGACTCGTGGCATCGCCCTCAGCGACTTTGTAGGCATACTTACCGAATACTTCGCTGGTTGAAAAATCAACGAAACGAGTGCAGCGCCCACTCGCATAGGCCGATTGCAGGGCATTTATGGTCCCCAAAAGTGACACTCGCATCGTCAACGTCGGGTTTTTCATCACCGTATCGACGCCAGCAATCGATGCCATATGAACGACGACATCTGCATCCTTGATGACTGGGTCCATCGACGCTGCGTCGAGCACATCACCGCGTACGAGATTGACATTGTCCCGATCAAGAATTGACGTACCCAAAAGCGCATTTCGATGGAGATTATCGAAGAGCGTAATTCGATTGTGTTCACAGAGGCGTTCGGCGAGAGCACTGCCTATAAAACCAGCCCCACCTGTGATGACGATATGAGCATCGCGAATCATATTTACTGTCCAGTCCCATCGTCTTCGATGGATGTCGATATTGCGATATCAGAGACCAGTGAACGCCAACTTCGGTCTTCCGAAAGCTGGTCGGTCGGTTCTCCTAGAATCGAGTAAAGAGAGGCCGGTATGTACGGAAAGTTTTGCTGCCATTGAGCCTGAAAACGCATTGCATCATCGGCAATGCTCCCGTCTCCGATATTTTTCTTGAGTGCCTCTATGCGTCCAAGTATTGACTGTCGTTGTTCAACATCTTGGGTCTGCGTGTAGAGGTCGACTAAATACTGTAGAGCCAATTGGTGCTTGCCGAGTCGACTGGAAATGGAGGCGACTAAACTCCTGACACGATCCGGGGCTCCAGGTGTGTTAGCGGCCCGTTCGAAGTAGGCTAATCCTAATTCTCGGTTTTTTCTCGACTCTGCGGGGTCTTTGCTTTTCAGTTCGACGTAGTGATTGAGTCCGAGACGATAAGCCGCTTCATAGTCATCGGGGTTTTGCTTTAAAGCCAACTCATAGTAACGACTTGACCGCCGTACATTTTCATTGGTGAAGCGCCGCCCGTATAGAACATTTGCTCCGGCCCAATGGTAGACTTTGGTGAAATCAGGGTCGAGAGCGACAATCTGATTTAGAAAGTGTTCTAACCAGGGGTACTTTCGGTCGCCCTTAAAGTGCCTGGCAAAATACTCTAGAGTCCGAATCCAAACGAAATCTGCAGCCGCTTGATTGTAGCCTAAAGTCATCAACCTCATTTGACGAATGTCGGGTACATAGATGACTTCCGTGGACTCGGCGAATGTGGCGTTATCTTTTAATTGTCGGACAGCCAGGAGGCTGGATTGATTGACCAGAATCGCACTGAAGAAAACCACGAGAGCCAAGCCACTCGTCAGGAGGCTACGTAATCTTGATTTGGCTTGGGACTGAGGGGACATCAGGTGCGTTCACTGGCCGTTTAGCGTTATCGATGTGCCGAAGCTAACCGGGGATTACGTCCGACGCAAGGGCTGCGCACGCAAGAGTCCATAGAAAGCACAATTGTTCCTGTCTGGGAGCAAAAAAAAAGGCGTGCCGAAGCACGCCTTTTTCAACTGCTAAGCAGTTATCGAACTATTCCAGCTCGTTGTTCGTGAACAAACCAGCACCACCGCTGATGTTGTTCTGAGCATCGACTGTACCGATACGCTCGAAAGTCGATTGCGTCTGGTCGCAGTTCAAGTCACCGTTCGCACGAGCGGTGAAGTGAGCGCCAGCGCCCTGTTCTTTCGAGTCATATGTGTACTTGAAGTAGAACGGGTCTTCGACTGCGAAGTTGAGTGCTTGCCATGTTGGTGCATCCCAAGTCTGCAGGTCTGGTTGGAACTTCTGGCTGTCGCCGTCCTTACAAACGCCACCATTCCAAACACCTGGGTCTGGAGCTTCAGCTGTTGTAGGGAACTGGCGAGGAAGAATTCGTCCAGTCCGATCCGCTTGTTCCTCGTTGAAGTACGAGACAGAGCTGTCGAACAGCTTACGGATGTTCATTGTCGCCTCTGATGTCTTCGAGCGCTGAATATACTTCATGAACGCAGGAATCGCGACAGCGGCCAAAATACCAATGATTGCCACAACAATCATCAGCTCAATCAAGGTGAAGCCTTTGGCTCCCTTCTTTAGATTACGCATTATGCGGACCTCTTTTTCCCGGGGAGGGAGGGAACTTATTTTACAGGAACCGATGGCCCTCCCCCGAGTCCCATCCTATCCCATGGGCATTATGCCCACATAGTCTTCTACTACCTACCGGTGGCTCAAAATCGCCTGATTAAAGAGCCGATTAACACCGTCTGATGTTAATCTATATCCGGCAAAGAAAATCTCCAAAAACTTTTCGTTATCCACTCCGGGTATCGAGCCCTAGTCACCGGCCACCCATACACGGACTATTCATTCTCATTATGACGATAGATTTCAGGCTTCTCGGACGTGACTTCAAACGTCGACAAGACTCCATTGCTATCAAAGTCACCGTTGGCTTGCGCCCAGAACCATGGCCGATTGGAGTTCCGTATTGCCGCTCCTCCATCTTGGCCAGACCGACCGGCCGCCATCCTATACTGAAACCACACAGACCCAGGTGATTCCACAGCCAGGTCATGCCAAGCGTTATTAGCCGGAATCGGATTTGCTGGGTCGTTCCAGCGAATTTTGCCCGAGTCCATCGACGGCACATCGCGGGGCCAAACAGCGTCACTGTTGGAGCCGCAGAACACACCGTTCGCCTGGTAATATGCTAACTGCGCTGCTCGAACACCTCCTAGGAATTGAACAGCTTCTGCGTTGCGTGCAGCATACGTATACTTTCGGTATCCTGTTATCGCCAGGACAGAGAGAACGCCGATGATGACCACGACGATCATGAGTTCGACAAGAGTAAACCCATTGATAGTTCGTGTCCTCACTCGAGACTTGCTCCCCTGTCCGTCACACTCATCCTAGCAAGCAGAATTCGTGCCAAAACTCTAATCCTGCTTGCCAAAAACAAAAAAAGTGGGTTATCCAGCCTTTTTCGTTTCACATCGAAGCGGTCCAAGCGGCTTAAATCACTGCCTAGACCTCCTTACGTGTCCACATCATATACATTGTCCTACATGTAGTCAACATACTTACTTGGAAATAATTTAAGTTTTCTTGAACCGACCGACAAGTAGAGACGATCTTTGTCACCGGTGACAAAATTTGTCACCCAGTCACAAGAGACGCTCAATCGAAAATGATTAGTACAGCGTGGTTCCGGACCCTCAACTCATGTCCAGCTTATCCAGCCGATATCGGAATGAACGAAAGGTAATTCCAAGGAGGTTGGCGGCGTCTTTTTTGCGACCACCAGTGCGCTGTAGAGCTTGTTCTATGAGATCACGCTCAATCTGATTGATCAGCGCATCAAGATTTAATCCGTCTAGGGGTAATTCCACATCTGCATTGCCTGTGCCAGTGCCAACCTGATGGTGTCCAAAACCGGGCGGTAAATGAGCCAAAGAAATCTCATTTTCCTCGGCTAAAGCTGTCGCACGTTCCATAAGGTTTTCGAGTTCGCGAACGTTGCCGTTAAAAGGATGACGATGCAGGCGTTGCAAAACCTCGGGTTGAATCGAGTCGATAGACTTGCCAAACTCTCCGGCGTATTTCTTGAGAAAATGGTGCGCGAGCAGAGAAATGTCAGACGGGCGGTCGCGAAGCGGCGGAAGCTCGATACAGATGACGTTGAGTCTGTAGTAAAGGTCTTCTCGAAAGCGGCCTTCATTCACTTCATCGGCGAGTTCGCGATTGGTTGCAGCAATCACTCTCACATCAACAGGCACTTCTCTCAGATCTCCGACTTGCTTGACCTTGCGTTCTTGTAAGACCCTGAGCAACTTTGCTTGCATACCCATAGGCATATCGCCGACTTCATCCAGGAGTAAGGTGCCCCCATTGGCTGCTTGAAACATGCCGACTCGGTCCGTGTGGGCTCCGGTGAATGCCCCTTTTCGATGACCAAACAACTCGCTTTCCAGCAGGTTCTCAGGAATGGCCGCGCAGTTGATCACCAAAAACGGTTTGTTTCGCCGTTCGCTCTGGTCGTGTATCGCACGGGCAACCAATTCTTTGCCCGTTCCACTCGCACCAAGGATCAGGACGTTCGTCCGGGTCGAAGCCACCCGGCGAATCATTGAAAAAACCTCTTTCATCGCCCGGGAACGACCGATGAGCCCGCTCGTATTGCCACGCTGCTCAAGACGGGCTCTCAGGGCACGATTTTCCACGACCAGTCGACGCCGCTCGAGGGCTTTGTCGATGACCACCTGAATTTCATCTAGTTTAAATGGCTTGCTGAAATAATCGTAAGCGCCGATCTTTATCGCTTCGATGGCCGTATTCGTAGACGCGTAAGCCGTCATGACGATGACGGGCGTCTCAGGGTACAGCTCGCGACAACGACGCAAAACAACCATGCCGTGGGTTCCTGGCATCCGTAAGTCTGTAATCACCAGGTCAAACTCTTGTTCGTGGAGTAATTGGACGCCCTCGGTTCCATCGGCTGCGACCGTGACCTCGTGTCCATGCTGCAAAAAAAATATCTCAAGGAACTCTCTCATGGAGAGTTCATCATCGACGACCAGAATACGACTCACGACTCTAACTCCTCATAACTGAGCTGCTTGGCGGCCAAGATCTTCGGCAAGATGACGGAAAAACGCGTTCCGTCACCCGGTTGGCTGAAAACATGAATTCGGCCGCTATGTTCTTCCACGATACGATGTACCAGTGCCAGTCCCAAGCCAGTACCCCTCTTCTTCGTTGAATAGAATGGATCAAAAATCCGGTCGAGTAAATCAACGGGTATACCAACGCCCTTGTCTTCTATCCTAACTTCAATTTCACGACGACGCTGTTCAACTTCAAGTCGAATCAGGCCACCCTCGGGCATCGCCTGCACAGCATTATTTAATAAGTTCCAAAAGACCTGTCGGAGCTGTCTCGGATCGGCGTCGATTGCGACATCGTCCTCCATCTCAAGTTCCAATGTAATCTCAACGTCTCTAAGCGTCTGCTCCTCGTGTCCCTGGAGGTATTGAAAAACCAGAACGAGCTCATCAAGAATGGGTTTTAAGCTGACCCGCTCAATCGCAGGCGGATTGGGTCTCGCGAATTGCAAAAACTCGGTGACCAAAGCATTCAACCGGTCGGTTTCTCGTAAGACAATTTGCATCAAACGATGATTTGTCCCCGCTAAATTTCCAGCTTTCGAGAGAATCTGAATGCTTCCGCTCATGCTGGCCAAGGGATTTCGGATTTCGTGAGCAATGCCTGCTGCCATTTTACCAATGGCAGCAAATCGCTCACTTCTCTGGACGCTGTCTTCCATTTCACGCAAACGAGTTAAATCCTGGATGATCAGAATCCAGCCTTGATGTCGGTTTTGCCCGTCCCTCAAAGGCGAGAGGTTATAACTCAGCGCGCAGTGTCGTCCATCGACCCGACGAAACTCCCCTTCCCATTGCTCTAACAAATCTGAATCACATCGCTGCTCAAGACCCGGAAATAACTCGTGTGCTCGAGCATAGAGGACTGACTCGGGTTCATAGCCGGTAATCCGGCCGGCAGCCGGATTAAAAAAAATGATGCGCTGATCGAGTGTAAAGCTGACGAGTCCACTCTGAATACTGGTTATGATATGTCCGTTGAGAACCTTCAATGCTTCGATGTCACGGCTGGCATCGATCAATCGCTGCCCTGCAGCGCGTGCTTGCTCAGACAAATAGCCTGCAAGCAATGCAACTAAAAACACAGCTGTGACGTTTGTCAGGCCGCTCAAAAACACGGCAAGGAGTTTTTGATCACCCACAGGACCGGCAGGTACCCCCCACCCCAGGGACTCACGCAAAACCAACAAAACGATGAGTATGGTTGCGATCAACATGGCATACAGCGAGCCACGTCGACCGAGTATAATTGAGCCTGCAAGCACCGAAAGCGAGAAGAGAACTAAAAATAACGAGTCGGTCCCACCGGTCAGCGAGACGAGCATGGCGCTGATAATCAAGTCTCCGGTGATTTGAACGTATGCAAACCGCTCAAAGTGCTCCTGAAGACTTCGCAATAAAATCGCATAGACGATCGTCAACGCATACGTTCCAACGATCAAACCGAGGAGACCCAAGCGTTTCGACGTACTGAGAACGTCTTGCGCAGTCAGCCTAAAGATTAAGGTTGAGCCCAGTAGAAGTGTGATGAGGACAACTCGAAAGAACATGAGCCATTCGAGGCGGGTCACGATCTCCGGTGTCGTCCGATTTACAAAGCCCACCTTGGCATCTAGGGTCGTTCCAATGGACATGGCTTACACGTTCTCTAGCGTCGTTACAGAGTGGCGGCGGCCGGGGGCAAAAGTCGACAGAGTCTCACTTGCCTATTGTTTGACGTTTCCAGCAATCGAAAAGATTGGCAGATACATCGCGATCATGATGGTCCCGACGATCCCACCGATAAACACCATAGCAATTGGCTCTAACAGCTTGGTCAAACCTTCCACTGAGACTTCGACCTCATCCTCGTAAAAATCAGCGATTTTCTGAAGCATGGTGTCCATAGCCCCCGTGCTCTCACCCACGGATATCATCTGAACAACCATCGAGGGAAAAACGTTGGTCTGGAGCAATGGATCAGCCATATTACTCCCCTCTGACACCTTGTCACGGGTGAAGTAAATGGCGCCTTCAATAATTTTATTATTGGCCGCTTTAGCGACGATCTCTAATGCATCTAGAATCGGTACGCCCGAGGCGATCATCGTACCCAGCGTTCGCGTAAACTTAGCCACAGCAACTTTACGCAGAAGTGTTCCAATCACGGGTAGCTTGAGCAAGGTCGCATCAAATATGTAACGCCCCTTTTCCGTCTGAATCGCCTTCAGAAAAGCAGCGAGAAACAAACCAAGGCCAATGAGAACCCAGATGAAATTGGCTTGAAACCACTCAGATGCCACGATGACGGCAACGGTCAGTTCAGGCATCTGGGCATCACCCATATCCTGAAACATTTTTGCAAAGGTCGGAATGACCCACTTGAGAAGTGCAAAAACCACCGCAAACGCGATAATGACAATGACGGTTGGGTACATCAGTGCACCCTTAACCTGGCGAACCAGCTTCACGTTCTTTTCGATGTATGTCGCAAGACGATTGAGAATGGTATCCAAAATACCACCGATCTCACCGGCTGCGACGAGGTTCACGAAAAGGCTGTCAAAAACCTTGGGATGGCGTCTAAGTGAATCGACAAAAGTTGACCCACCTTCCACATTCGCCTTCACATCAAGAAGGACGGACCGGAAATATTTACTCGGCTCCTGGCTCGACAAAATCTCAAGGCATTGAACAAGAGGAAGCCCCGCGTCGATCATCGTCGCAAATTGGCGTACAAAAACGACCAGCTGAGCGGCTGAAACTCCACCACCCAATGACAGCGAGATGGATTTCCTCTTCTGCCGAACCTTTTCGACCATAATATTTTGCTGGCGAAGCCGGGCTTGTACATCCCGTTCCGATTCGGCCTCGATCACGCCTTTCCGAAGTTCTCCGGAGCGTGTGCGACCCTCCCAGACCCACTCGGTCATATAAACGTCCCCTGTCTATTCAACCACTACACTCTATCATAGCCCGAGATTCGTCAGCGCGAAAGCTCATGGCACATTACTCTTATCGGCAACAATAACGCCGGCATTAATTACGTCGACATTCACCCACATTGAGCAGGGGATCATGTACGACTTCGCGCTAAATCTTGCAGCATGCTGTTCAGTTCTTCAATGTCATTCGAATGGTTAATCGCATCAACCTCGGACAAATCGCCTTTTTGGACTAGATCAAACAGCGCTTGATTCATCGTTTGCATCCCATATTTAGCTTGTCCGACTTGCATCTGGCTGTAGATCTGATGGGCTTTGTCCTCCCGGATCAGATTGGAAATAGCAGGCGTCGTCAACATGACTTCAGCAGCCAATACACGGCCAACACCTGTTCGTTTCATGAGCAGCTGTTGGCTGACGACGGCTTCAAGCGTAAAACTTAATTGAGCACGGACTTGTGATTGTTGATGGGGTGGAAACAAATCGATGATTCGATTGATGGATTGGAGGGCTGAGTTCGTGTGCAATGTTGCCAGAACTAAATGACCCGTCTCAGAAATCGTGAGCGCCGCCTGAACCGTCTCCAAATCTCGCATTTCACCGATGAGGACCACATCTGGGTCTTGACGCAAGACATAGCGCAAGGCCCCCCGGAAGCCATCTGTGTCTTGGCCGATCTCACGCTGGTTAACGATACAATTTTTGTGACTGTGGATGTGCTCTATCGGGTCTTCAATCGTAATGATGTGGTGGTGCCGCTCTCGATTAATTTTATCGAGCATCGCTGCGAGGGTCGTTGACTTTCCAGAGCCGGTCGGGCCAGTGACCAGAATCAGCCCGCGTGTCCGAGCCGTCAGCCCACCGATGACATCTGGAAGCCCCAGCTGTTCAAATTGAGGAAGCGTACTGGGGATCGACCGAAATGCAGCCGCCATGGTCCCACGCTGCATAAAGAAGTTAGCCCGGAATCGGCACAAGTTTTTAACGCCGAAACTAAAGTCGAGTTCCTGGTGTGCTAAAAAATGCTGCTTCTGCTTCTCGTTCAAGACCGAAAGACAGAGCTGAGCTGTCTGGTCTGGTGTGAGCGGTGGGGCCTTTAAACGCACCAAGTGTCCATCAATTCTTAAGTTGGGCGGCGTTCCACAGGTAATATGGAGATCAGACGCGCCCTCTCGCACCATCGATTGGAGCAGCTGATGGAGGTCCAACATTAATCAGCAGCCGAGGCTCTGACAACTTCACTGATGGTCGTGACACCTTCCCGCAGCTTTGAGAGGGCCGATTGTCGAAGTGTTTTCATACCAAGGGCAATGGCCTCGCGCTTGAGCTCAACAGAAGACACCCCTTGCAAAACCAAGTCTTTCAATTCATCGCTCATGGGCATGATTTCGTAAAGCGCAACCCGGCCCTTGAAACCTGTCTCATTGCATGTACGACACCCTTTGCCTTCAAAAACTTCGGCCGTACTTGCGTCTTCTTTTGTCATTCCCAAGTCGATCAGGGCCTGTTTTTCGACCTTGATTGGTTCGGCGCATTCTTTACAGATTCGACGTGCCAGACGTTGGGCAACAATGGCGTTGACCGATGCGGTAACCAAAAACGGTTCAACGCCCATATTTAGCATACGATGTACCGTGGATGGCGCATCGTTGGTGTGCAGCGTCGACAGCACCAAGTGACCGGTTAGAGCCGCTTTAACAGCAATTTCAGCGGTTTCAAAGTCACGAATCTCACCGACCATGATGATATCGGGGTCTTGTCTCAGAAACGAGCGCAAGGCCGCCGCAAAGTTAAGACCAATTGAGTCGTTCATCTGGCATTGGTTGATACCGCCAAGGTTGAATTCAACAGGATCTTCTGCCGTCGAGATATTGTCGCTGGTTTTGTTTAGGTCAGACAAAGCCGAATACAGGGTCGTTGTCTTGCCCGACCCGGTCGGCCCGGTCACTAAAACCATTCCGTATGGCTTGTAGATAGCATCCTTAAAGACGTCTATTTGGGCCGGTTCGAAGCCCAGTTTGGTCATGTCCAACTCGAGATTAGACTTATCGAGAAGACGCATAACGACTTTTTCACCAAACAAAGTTGGTAAAACGCTGACGCGGAAATCCATCTCACGGCCGCCGCCCATCTTAATCTTGATACGACCATCCTGCGGCAAGCGGCGCTCTGCGATATCGAGCTGCGACATGATCTTAATACGACTGGTCATGGCATTACGCAGCTTAAGGGGCGGATTCATGATTTCGTAGAGAACACCGTCGACTCGATATCTGACCCGAAACGATTTCTCATAAGGCTCGATATGAATGTCCGATGCATTCTTTTTAATGGCATCCACTAAGATCAGGTTGACCAATCGAACCACAGGGGCTTCTTCACTTGATTTCTCGAGGTCGACGATATCCTCGTCTTTTTCACCTTCGACAACATCGACCTCCGCATCGATGATATCGTCGAGAATTTGCTCGTATTTGACCGATTGGTCGTAATAGCGCTCGATGGCTTCGCGCAGGGCTTCGTCACTGGCAACAACGGTCTCGACATTGTAGCCCGTGTTAAATTTGACGTCGTCGATGGCTGTTAGATTCGAGGGATCGCTCATCGCAACGATCAACACTGAGCCGGCGCGATTGATAGGCAAGATCTGGTGTTTCTGGGCAAGCTGTCTCGGAATCAGCTTGATCACATTTTCGTCGATTTCAAACTCATCAAGATTGATCGCTGGCACACCGTAATGCTGACTCATAAACTTGGTGAGGTCTTTCTCTCCAACCATGCCAAGTTTAGTCAAAGTATAAGTCAGGTTCTCACCACTTGCCCGCTGGGTGTCCTGTGCTTTCTTCAAGTCAGCTAAACTGATCAGATTTTCTCTAACGAGTAGCTCACCGATTCGTTCCGACATATTTGCGCCCTCTTAAACCTCTTGCTCGTCAGGCTTCTTGTGCCAGTGAGATCGACCCTGGCTGCCCCGTGCCACGCAATGATTGTGAGTCGCGTGCCGGCTCGTGTCAATGTCAGCGTTCGCTTAGGGATACCTTTTTTACTGCATGGGCAACATGCTCTCGACCCGGCCGATGACCTGTCCAATGAACAAATGACTCGATTCCCTGCTCGATCAGGGCGTCGACACCATCGTGAACGGAGCGACCGGACCCATCGAATCGGGTTAGAAAGCCCCGGGTGCGACCGCCGTAATTTAGGTCAACGAACGCATCCATAGCGGCCTCTCGACTCCACGCCCAGCTGTCTAGCATGTCATAACAGGTTCGAGGCAAACAATTGATGATGGTTGGGTAGCGACCAAGAGTGTGTTCCAACTCATCAAAAGAAATCGATTTGACCTGTTTGGGTGCCCTTTTTTTCAGTTCATTGAAACGATCTGAACAGCGATTGGCTATGGTGATATCTGAATATTCATGTCCCAAAAGCCAAGCGAGACAGGTCTCCGCCATGCGTCCACTACCGAGGATCAAAATCGCCCCTTCACGCAGATCTGAAAGCAAGCGACCGACGCCAAACCAGTCGGTATTAAGGCCGTGAAGCTGGCCCTTCGAGTCAACGCTGATGGTGTTCACAGCCTTGAGGTCTGCGGCGCGATGACCCTGTTTGGATACATGCTGGAAGGCCCAGTTTTTGTAAGGTGCCGTTACATTAATTCCATGCCATCGGCCCTGTTTTAAGGCAGCGGAGACGCCGGCGAGCTGATGGGGCTGAACATCGATGAGTTCGTAAACGGCATCAAGCCCGCACAGGCGAGCAGCAGCCTGGTGAAGTACGGGCGAGAGACTGTTTTGGATATCCCGTCCTAAGAGACCAAGTCGATAGCCCATGGCGTGGTTAAAGCCCGAAGGTGCGCGGTTTAGGTTCGCCCGCTAAGGCCAGCCGAGCGGCTTGGCAGTCACGGCTAATCTGCTTAATTAGCCCATCTTTTGATTCAAATTTCTGCTCAGCTCTGAGCCGAGTGGAAAAATAGAAACGAACACGCTGTCCATAACTGGCAGGCAGTTCAACATCAAGCGCGTGTACTTCGAGGCGTCTTGGCCTAGCCTCCCCAAAGGTTGGCGTGTGTCCCAAATTGGCCACGGCCGGATAACAGTGATGACCAGTGTCTAACCAACCAGCATACACGCCGACCGGGGGCAGTGTCTGCGTTTCCGGCGATACATTTAATGTGGGAAACCCAATCTCCCGCCCACGTTGCTCGCCCTGCACAACCAAACCCGTTGATGCGTGCGGGCGACCCAAACAAGAACACGCATCAGCCAGTCGCCCCTCAAGTACGGCTTTTCTGATTCGAGTGCTGGAAATCTCAGAGTCGGGCGCATCGGTCACGGACGCAATGACCTCCACTGCAAATCCGAATTCGTCGCCAAGCTGTTTTAGTTCGGGCAGACGTCCGGCTCGCTTTGCACCAAACGCGAAATTATAACCGATGACCACGGCACTCACATTGAGGGCGCCCACGAGTACGGTTTCGACAAATAAGCGTGGGGTCAACGCAGCAAACTTAAGATCAAAGGTCTGCGCTAAAATTGTGTCGATGCCATACCCATTTAAGAATTGGCAACGGTCAACTAACGAATACAGTGGCATAACTGGCTTAGCTCGCCCGACAATATCGGCGGGATGCGGGTGAAAGGTGAGAACAGCTGCCTGCGCGCCCATCGACACCGCGCGCGTCTGGGCTCGGTCGAGTAAGTGCTGATGCCCGTAGTGTACGCCATCAAAATTGCCAATGGCCGTCACCGTCGGACCGACCCCTTTGACATCTGCGTAATGTCGAAAAACTCTCATAGATACCTGATTAGGGTAGGCGGACATGATCTGTCAACGACAACAACTTCATTGACGGCGTACGGTCGCGCTGGAACATCGCTCCGTTTTGCGCTAAACGCTTTGCTAAACAACAGGTGAATTAACATGGCCATAAGATTCTATTTACTGATGATTTTAGCGTGTGTGGCTGTGCCAATGGCAGCCCAGGGAACAGGTATCGACCGTAAAGTGGGTGTTGGCTACGCCCATGGAATCGGAGGGCCGATGGGTCTCAGTATGAACTACGGTCTGGGTAGCCTTGCCATTGAGGCCATCGTTGGCATGAGCCGATTTAGCTACGCAGACGAGCTGATCGAGCCAAGGATCTCGTTTGCAACCGGCCTCGGTGGACACTTCCATCTCTTAAGTTCGAGGCAGGGCGCTCTGTCCATCGGAGCCCGCTTCAATTTGGCAACCGGCTCCGTATCGAGCACTGATAACAGCGGCACTTTATCGGCCAGTACCCGGGAAGTGACACAAGTTGGCTTCGACCTACCCATGCGGGTGTATTGGTTTCCAACTCACAATATATCCATTCATACAGAATTTGGCATCGCAGTCTTCATGGGTGCCGACGATGCCACGCTGATCGATGCAAAAGATGGTGCGACTGAATTAATGCCTGGCGGATTAGCCATTGTCGCATTTCGCCATTCGACACCCATTGGACAACTGGGTTTGACCTACTGGTGGTAACCCTAGTTAAAACGGCGACTCTTTCCTTTGACTATATTGTCTTACAGAAACATACATGTAATGATTGATTTCGATAGAGACTTCATTTACAATAATGGTGAATTTTTTTAGTATTACAAAAATTGTCACTGAGTGACGATTTATGGCACTCTTGACAGGGATGCGTTCTAATCGTTGGGGCGCAAATTAGAATCTAAGTGTTTAACTTTAATGATAAAAGACTGTTTTTTTCTGAAAAAACAATTATTGGCATGAGATCTGATACTAGTGTGAACGTACATGAAATCACGTCTCGACACAGACTGAGACTTAAGGGCAGGGGCTCATTTGGAGGGGACCATCGTATGAAAGTCCGGGTATCTCGTGGATTTACATTGATCGAAATGATGATCGTCGTGGCAATTTTAGGCATGCTTGCCGCCATTGCGATTCCAGCATTTCAAAAATATGTGCGACGCTCAAAAACGACAGAGGCCGTCATGAACTTGCGAAAGCTCTTCGACGGGGGCGTTGTCTACTACGAACGGGAACACTCAGACCGCCAAGGTGGTGTGATCGTTCCACAGTTCCCTGGGGTTGGAATGAATTATGGTCCGGCTCCGGGAAATAACCCATGCTGTGGTCAGGACGGTGACAAATGCGCACCGGACCCGGAAGCATGGAAGCATCCGGTTTGGCAGGGGCTAAACTTTGCTGTCGATGACCCCCATTACTACTGGTATGCATTCCTATCGGCAGGCGTCGGACAAAATTCGTCGTTTACAGCACGGGCGATGGGTAATCTGAATTGCAATACCTCCTATTCGACTTTTGAACGTGTCGGTGGTGTCACCCCAACGGGCGAAGTTCTCGGCGGTGCTGGTATTTTCTCCGTTCGCCCACTCGAATAAGGCGCTGTTTTCGACTGACTCCAGCGGCTTGATGCGCGGGAGTCAGACCCGTTCCGCGCTACCCTAACCTCATTTCAATCGATAGCCGACCAAAAGATTATGCCTCGATTCCCTCTCCTCATCGGGTGCCTCGTGGGCATTCTCAATTGTAGCCCAGGTTCTGATTCGAATGGGCAATCAAACTGGCAAATAGCATTTGATGAGCCGACACTCGGCGCCTACCTATGTGCCTGGGGGGCCGACGACGAGGTATGGGTTGTCGGCGGGCAACCGGACAGCGGTGTTCTCTGGCATAAACGTGATGGTCAGTGGACCCTTGCAACCATCCCCGATGGATCACTCCTTAATTGGACCCACGGTGCTGATGGCCACCAATGGATTGTGGGTAACACCGGTCGCATTCTTCATAAAGCGCCAAATACCAACGAATGGGTGGTGGAACAATCAGGTGTGTCGGCCCCACTGTGGGGCGTTTGGGCAGCAGACTCGAATCGGGTATTCGCCGTTGGCGGAAACCCCATCGACACAGGCGAACCCGATCCCATCTTGTTAGAGCGTGTGGACGGGCAATGGCAACGGATCGACCTGCCGGAAACGGATCGAGTTTTTCGAGCGCTCTTCAAGGTATGGGGTACGAGCGCCGATAATGTCTACGCCGTAGGTGCCAAGGGTACGATTCTACACTTCGATGGCCGATCATGGCGCCAGCAAAATTCCGGCACAGCCAGAGACATTATCAGTTTGTGGGGACATCGGCCTGATCAAATCTTGGCCGTCGGAGGCCGAGCCAATGGAATTATCCTTAGTTACAACGGCGAACAATGGACACCAAAAGTCCTAGAGACGGAACCGGGTCTCAATGGCGTTTGGGTTTCAGCCGATGGACACGCCACCGTCGTGGGTGAACGAGGTCGTATTCTCTCAGTCGACCTGGACGACCTATCGTACGAACGACAAGATAATCCCCAGACCAGCTTACTTCATGGTGTATGGGGACATGATAGTGGCTACCGGATCGCGGTCGGAGGCACCCTCGATAGAAACCCACCCTGGCAAGGCAGCGCGATTGAAATGAGGCACGCCGAGTAAGAAGAGTGCCAACAGCCGTCTAGTGCTGTATGCAAAGACCATTGGCGGACAAGAGAACAAACCGACTCTTTCAATGGGCAAACTTATGTAGACTTCGACAGCGCGAATCGCTTAGATTAGCTGCTGGCCTATTGGCGGGGAAAGGTCGATTCTTGAGGCATCTTCAGTGCAACAGCTATTGGTTGGTCATTTTAATGGCCATCGGATGCGGTGACCCGTCGAGCGAGGTCGGGGTACCGCCGGCCGTTGGAATTTATGCGCCTCAGGGGGCCATTTTGCCAGATGCAACGGAGACCCAGCGAGCCGTGTTCAGGCGCGGCGAGGAGATTGTCCAACAGCGGTTTACGCCTGACGAGGGACTCGGGCCGATTTTTAACGTCACCTTCTGTGGGGCCTGCCATGAGAAACCAGTTTTTGGAGGTTCGGCAGGGCACTATCGAGACTTTATCATTCAAGGTCAGACGACATCTGATGGGAGTTTTATTCCATCGGGAGATCGAAGCGGCATACTCAGTTCGTATCGGTGGCCAATCGAGACCAAGAGACCGACCCCTGACTCGACAGCAAATACAGCCGCAATTCGTAATCCGATCCCGTTCTTCGGAATCGGTTTACTGGCCGAAATCCCTGAAGAGAGCATTCTACAAAATGCCGACCCCGACGATGCGGACGGTGATGGGATTAGTGGCCGACCAAATTATGACCGCGGCTTCGTCGGACGTTTTGGCACGAAATCACAGACCGTCAGTGTGGAAGGCTTTATTCGAGGCCCCATCTTCAATCACATTGGCATTACGACGGACCCATTGAGCGCCGACGCAAAGGCAAACCTTCCGGTTCCATCCGTTCTCGATGAGGCCGATAGCCGAGTCACCACCATCAATAGTCCCCTGGAAGTCAAACGCTTCCATCAAGCTGCTGCGCCCTCAGAACCGTTGACCGATGACGATGATATCCCAGACCCCGAAATGGACGAAGATACCCTCTTTGCCCTCGTGAGTTGGGCCATGCTCTTAGCTGTCCCCCCACCAGATGAACCAACTGAACTCACACGAGCTGGCCTCAAAGAATTCGAAAACATCGGTTGTGCAGACTGCCATGTGTCTGGCTTAGCCGGTCCGCGCGGTATGATCTTCCCCTACTCGGATCTTTTACTTCACGATATGGGTCCAGCGCTCGCCGATGGAATTTCCATGGGGATAGCCACGGGTTCAGAATTTCGAACTGCGCCACTCTGGGGCATTACATCCGTCGGACCCTATCTACATGATGGTCGAGCCGATACATTGGACGAAGCCATTTCGCTGCACGGTGGTGAAGCCGAACGCAGTCGAGACCAATACCTGGCTTTGACCCCGTTGAGACAGCAGTCGGTGATCGCCTTCCTTGAGAGTCTGGGTGGCGCATCACAAAAAACCGACGGACTGATTCCACCCAATACGCCGATCGCTGATGTCGGCGAGCTAGGCGGCCCACTCTACCCCTTAGCAGATGCCGAAAAAGGCCAATTTTTAGCCGGCCGCAGTCTCTTCGATCGGGACGTTTACTTAAGCGAGGGTCTTGGCCCTTACTTCAGCGGTGACAGCTGTCGCGGGTGTCACTTTGAACCGGTGGTTGGCGGTGCGGGCCCCTTGGGTGTCAATGGAACCCGATTTGGTACATATGATGAAAACGGACGCTTCATCGCCCCGGCTGGAGGGACCGTGCTCGCTAAACTTGCGACGCCCGGTCATAGCCGTCCAGAAGCCGCGCCGGAGATGTTTACGGAGTCTCGCCAGACCCCGACAGTTCTCGGGGCCGGCATACTTGAACGTGTTTCACCCGAAGCCATTCTCGCCAATGCCGACCCAATGGATACCGACGGAGATGGGATCAGTGGCCGCGGACACATCTTCGTAGATGGGCGTCTTGGGCGGTTCGGCTGGAAAGCGCAAATACCATCCCTAATCGAATTCGTTCGAGACGCGGTCAGTGTCGAGCTTGGATTGACTGTACCAAGCTTAGTCTTACTGGACGACGATGGGCGTGACATCACCCCGGAATATACTTTCGGAAGCACTACAGACACCGATTCTGTTCCAGACCCAGAGATAGGGGCCGTGACGCTGGACAACCTGGTTTTCTACATCGGTCAATTGGCACCCCATAAGCCAAAGAAAGACGTCCCGAGTGGGCGGCGCCTCTTTGAATTCATCGGCTGTGGTCAATGCCATATCCCCACTTTAGTCGGCATGGAGGGCTCTGTACCAGCATACACCGACCTCTTACTCCATGACGTACTGGGTGATTCGAGACAGGCTGTGCCCGACGGTGAAGCGATGGCGGGTGAATACAGAACACCGCCCCTCTGGGGTCTATCTGATACTGCACCGTATATGCATGACGGGTCAGCAACAACAATCCATCAAGCCATCATAGACCATGCGGGCGAAGCTCAAGGGGCCGTCGATCGATATCGCGACCTCTCAGAGGCAGAGCGTGCACCCCTCATCGAGTTTTTGGAAACCTTATAGCGGCATCCAGTCGTAAAAGCCGGCATAGAGGGGGTTGCTGGTGGATCTCATGAACGCCGACCCACCAGCTCAATCCCAAGGCCGATAGGTTCGACAACCGGAATAACCAAAGCCGATACGAAGTGATAGCAAATGGCCTAATTGGCCACGCATGCGTTGATTTCCGCTCCGCAATTTTGCTGCTGGCATTGCGGATCGTTCCCTATACAATTGTCTTGGACACAATCGACAGCAGCCCGGTACAGGGCGAATGCCGCAGGGCTACTCAATTGAACACAGACATTAATGCACGCTCTATCACCGTCTACACACTCATTTAAACATGTGAGAAGTCCATTACATGTCCCCTGCCCAATGGGCCGGACTTGCGGTCCAAGACACCGCTCAGACTCAACTTCGCAGTTTTGGTCTAAACACGCTTGGTCAAGCTCTCCTGCCGGTGTGAAACATTGATTTTGCTGAAGGCAGGTGATGATGGCCTGAAAGCGTTCATTGGCCTCCGGTGTGGCATTAGCAGAACAGGCATCCAAACACACTTGGTCGCCCATGCAATCGCCGAGACACTGATTGAGCGCGATGCATTCTGCCACACCTTGGTCGTTCATTTCAGGCGGTAGCTCCCCGCGGCAGAGTGCCGCGAAGCTGCCATCATTATTGGCAAGGTCGAGGGTCGGTACACAGCTGTTAAAACCGCACATGATGTCGGCGTACGGTGGCGTTTCATTACATGTTCTCAGACAAGACGTGATCAGGGCCGGACGGTTGGCGTCTTCCGTGACACAGCCTCCCGCAAACGCGCACTCGGATACCCAACGACACACCTCACCACAATTTTGACCGTTATCCACACAATTAGGCGGCACGGGCGCGTTACCCATGCCCGGTGCATCTGCATCCACAAACCCGGCATCAACGGCCATCGATGTATCGGGCAGACCTGCATCGACGACGGACCCATCACCCATGGGATCGATGCCAGATGAATCGCTGGTCGCCCCATCACTGACGGAGGCCATATCGGGAATCGAGACGTCCGCAATTCGAGGCTCATCTATTCTCATCATGTCTCGCTCGACACTGGGTATAATGACATCCCCGTTGTCGCTATCGGACTGACAACCGATAGCCGAAACAAGAAAGCCAACCAGTAGAATTTGGGTACGCATGAATACACTCTCACCAGTCATCAACAACAGAGCGCACGATACAGTCAGACACGGTGTCTATGCAAGCTCAGCACGATGGATACAATCGGACACACGATAGTGCTATACGGGCATAACCCAGGAACCAGTTAGCGGATGTCTCGTGTCTGATCGCTATGTCACAACCATAGAAGGTGCCGGAGAGTCCGTGGTCGTCTTCGACCGCGGCCCCTACCGCTGCCTGCGCATGGCCGATAACCAAGAATTGATCCAGGGCTATCAGCATCGGTATCGGCGGCTCGATTTTCGCTCCGAATATCTCCATAGCCATCTGGCAGCGACATTGGCTTTGCCAAACCCGAGTCGGGCGCTCTGCCTTGGTCTTGGCGTTGGCGCGATTCCACAACTCCTAAGCAACCTGTATCCGCAGATCGAGATTACAGCCGTTGAATTAAATGAGACGGTCTATAGAGCGGCCTCCACGTATTTTGGTTTAAACCGTCTACGCAATCTCGATGTAAAGATTTCATGCGCATCAACATTTGTCGGCGCGCCGTCTCAAGGCCGCTATGATCTGATCTTCGTCGATTGTTATGACGCTATCGGGATTCCGGACGCATGCAGTAGCCGAGCCTACGTTAAAAATATCATGACGCTTTTGGCTGAAAACGGATTGATTGTGGTCAATCTTTTGCCGGGACGCCGCTTTGTAGACACCATGTTTGCTCTATGGGTCGATTATTCAACCGATGCGGTCGTCATACCCGGCGTCGTCAAATCAAACCGGACGCTCATTTGCTCAAAGCACATCTTGCCCGAACGCGCGCAGTTGATGCCTCGGCTCCAATCACGCGTCTTGCCTCCCATGCCTTTTGACGTGCGGGCACCGTGGCAACGGATGTCAAAAGCGGACCGCTACCTCGGCCGCTGGTAACGCCGCTAGGGACTAAAACAAGCCTGAATTTCGGCCGCGCAATTGGACTGCTGACATTCAAGGTCAGCGGGCATACAGCCCGCATCCTCAACACATTGAATCGCGTCTTGAAGCAGCCGGAAGCCAACCGGACTCGAGGCACGTATGCAGCTGTCAACGCAATCTCGGTCATCCTCCATACAGGTCGCCAAACACTCATTGAGCTGCGCGCATGTTGAATTGCCCGTGGGCATAGCCGGTGGACCCAGACACGCCTCGATTTGCATCTGACACGCCGCTTGCCGGCAGGCGGCATCGTCCTCTGGGCAGTTTGATTCTGCGATACAATCAACGGCCGCTAAGAATGCGTCGTACCCCATTTGAGAGGACCGACCGATACAATTATTGATGCACAGCTGATCGGCCTCTGCGCAGTTACCAAGACATGCATTCAATTCATCACATGTCATCATCCCCATCGGGGGTGGGGCGGCTGGACCAAAACAAACCTCAAATTCTGCAGGACAAGCCATCCTCTGGCAATCACCGTCATCGTCGCCACATTGGGTGCCTCCAACGCAGGCTACAACGGCCCGAAATTGATTATACCCAGCTTCACTGGCGCTCCGATAGCAGCCATCGAAACAATCGGTCTCGCCCTCAGAGCACTCACCTAAACAGCGATTCAAATCGTCACAAGTCGCATCGCCAAGAGGTCTGATAACAGACCCATAGCATGTGGCTAAACTGCCCTCGCAGGCTCTCAAAATGCAGGCAAAGTCGGTGGGCTCACACTCGGCGGTCTCGACACACATCTGCACTATCAATAGTTGATCGTATCCCTGCTGACTCGATGATGAAACACAGGTGTCACGGCAGTCGAGGTCGCCGGGCACACACTCAGACAAGCAGTCATCAAGTTGCTGACACGTCAAATCACCCATGGGCGGTGGTGGCCCCGGAGGGGGCGGTCCAAGACACGCTCTCTGCTCCGCCGCACAATTCAGAGTCATACACATTTGGTCATAATTACCCCCTGGCCGTGCACAGTCGTTCGCCGATGCACAGACGAAGATAGCATCATAGAGAGCCGTCGACATATCAGGTGCGGCCATACGACAGGCGAGCGAACAATCAGGGTCACTACAATCGGCGAGGCACTCTGACAACTCACGGCATTGTAGATCACCCATCTCAATAGCCACATCGATGGGGTCAGAATCCATCAAGCCTGAGTCTAGATTTGGCGATGCGGGGTTGGCATCAGACGCCGGCAACTGAGCGTCTAAGATCAGCCTCATGCCTGCATCTCTCGAAATAGGCGGCTCTGTCTCGGGAGAGTCTATCTCAGCGCCAGCACACCCAACCAAAGACCCCAATACAAAAATGCAAGCGGTGCATCGATTCCAGCGGGTCTTAAACATCAGTCCTCCAAAGGCATGAGATCAATCCATATGACCACGCCCTTATGTAGCCGAAACAATGTACCAGACCATTGCGGAGTAGAACCACCACAGGACAGTCCGATCGATTCCTCCATCTCATGGACGGATGACCGCTGGCTAGACGAGACATCAGCGAGGAACCGACACCTTTCTAAAATAGATTAAAATTCTTAAAAAAATCTGTCAGACATAGAGATAACTTTAGCCATCGTACGACAAGCATAGAAAAACAGGTCGACTCGATGCTAATAGGTGCGGCGGGATGATACAGGGCCAAGGGGGTTTAAATGAAACGCATTGGAATTGTTAATCGGGGTGAACCAGCCATTCGTTTTCTCAACGCGCTTGATGCGCTGAGACGAGAAGAAGAGAATGCGCCGGAGTCGGTGGCGCTCTACACAGATGCAGATCTAAACTCAGTCTATGTTCGGTCCGCGGATCATGCGGTCCGAATCGGTGAGGGACGAAGCGCGTATCTAGACTCCGATGCCGTGATAGACGGCCTGAAAAAGACAGAGTGTGACGCAGCATGGCTCGGCTGGGGCTTCGCCTCAGAGGACGGTGAATTTTGCGCTGCCCTGGAAGCCGCTGGAATGACCCTACTGGCCCCTCGTCCGCAGGTTATGAATGACCTGGGCGATAAGATACAAGCAAAAAAATTAGCTGAGGAACACCGAGTGCCTGTGGCCCCCTGGGCCATTGTCACCGATCCAGCGAAGGCGACTGACGCCGCGACTGAGATCGGTTTCCCACTTTTGCTGAAGGCCGCCGGTGGAGGCGGTGGGCGGGGGATTCGTCTGGTTAATGAGGCCAGTGAACTGGTCGAACAATTTGTCTCAGCGCGTGATGAAGCTGAGCGCTCGTTTAAAAGTGCTGGCGTTTTCATGGAGAAGTTTGTCCGGCGCGCGCGACACATCGAAGTGCAAGTTCTGGGTGATGGTGAGGGGCGCGTTAAGATTCTGGGCGTTCGTGATTGTTCTTTGCAACGACGCCGCCAAAAGGTCATCGAGGAGTGCCCTGCCCCCGGATTACCTGACGCTGTTTATAATGCGTGCACGGAGGCGGCTGAACGCCTTTGTTCTGCCGTCAATTATCGAAGCGCTGGCACCGTCGAATTTTTGTATGACCTAGATGCAGATGAGCCTTATTTCCTAGAGGTCAACACACGCCTTCAGGTTGAGCATCCTGTGACAGAAGAAGTCTTTGGCGTCGACTTAGTTCGAGCTCAAATTGAACTCGCACGGGGCGGCTCTCTCGATGACATTCAGATGAATCAACGCGGGTGGGCGGTCGAAGCTCGAGTGTGTGCAGAAGACGCGTATAACAACTTTATGCCAGCGCCCGGCCGTTTGGTTCGATTTGTACTCGCATCTGGTCCAGGACTACGCGTCGACACGGGATTTAACGAAGGCGATAGTATCTCCGCCGACTTTGATCCATTGATCGCTAAAGTCATCGCTTGGGGCCCAAATCGTAAGGTTGCAATCGCTCGTTTGTCGAGGGCGCTGGAACAGACGCGCATCGTGGTTGAGGGCGGAACCAGCAACCTGTCTTTTCTTAGAGCTTTGCTGTCACGGGAAGATTTCCGTAATGGCGATGTCGATATTGGACTTGTAGACCGTCTGCGCGTCGACCCACCCGTTGGTGCAGGTATCGCGATGATGGCAGCTGCAATCGATCGTTTTTTAGCGAAGGGTGACCGAGCGCAGGGTGTCGAACGTCATCGCGTTGAAGCCGGCGAGACGTTCCATGTCTATCGCCTTGGCGCAGAGGACTTTCGATTACATGGGTCTGGCGGTCGATTAAATGTCTCCTATGTCGCCGATGGTCCATACCAGAGCTGGATTACAGTGGAGGGCAGGCGATATCGAGTCGAGAGAGCGCCCGGTGATGTAAACTATGCTGTAGATGGTGTGCCCCATCGTGTCGCCGAGTCATCTGGGGGTCTGGTTGCGGCCCCATCGGCTGCACTCGTCCTCAAGGTGCCGGTCAATGTGGGCGACACGGTCACCGCAGGTGATGTGGTCATCATATTAGAATCAATGAAAATGGAAGTCCGAGTCGATGCGCCGCTGACAGGTGTCGTGAGTGAAATCGTCGTCCAGAGTGGCGGACAGGTCAAAAGTGGCCAAGCGCTCATCATGATCGAATCGGAAGACGGTGAGGAAAAGGA
Source organism: Myxococcales bacterium (assembly GCA_002731825.1). Classification (GTDB taxonomy): domain Bacteria; phylum Myxococcota_A; class Bradymonadia; order UBA7976; family UBA1532; genus UBA1532. Next base: position 89,551 of record PCCS01000001.1, on the reverse strand, counting down.
TACCAGTGGGCAGTCGGCGACATTGCCATGGGAATCGGATGCCGAAACACGAGCCCAGGCCGGACCACGGGTGACATCGGCCGTGGTCGGCTGGGACTTCGAGTCTCAGGAACTCGCAACCGACATGAAATCGCTGAAAGCTGACGTCGCAGAGGGCATTTTACAGTCTTTTGCCGATGTCGCCGAGCTGTTTGAGCGAAGACCAACCCGACAAAAAGATGGTGGCAGCGGTGCGACTGACGCAGTGTCACCCGATGTTTGGATGGCGACCCTCGAAGAACGTGGTCAAAGTGGTCTGTCCAATGAGCGGAAAGCGATTCTGGAAGCCAGTGTTGCCCGCTTCGGCGTCGAGAGTCTTGACCCGTCGGATGCTCGCGACGACGCGATCATGCGTCTTAAACGGGCTGGTGAAGCTTTACCTGAGACCATACCGGCTGCCGTCATGGCCCTTAGACAACTGGAAGAAGCCCCCATTCAACTGCTCGATCGATTGACGGACTTAGATCCATCGCGCTTCGGGCCAGTCATCGAAGCGGCGGATCGCGCTCGATACGTTCTATTCGAACGCCTTGCTCATATTCGACTTTTAGCCAGGGCAGAACACCGAGCACGGGCATTGCTGAGCTGGCTGCGCGACGGTGAAGCGGATTGGAATGAAGTCTTGCAAGCACCCGAATCTCTGGTGCCGGGGTTCGCTCCCGAGGCGGCTAAGGGATGTGCCATCGCTGCGGAAGCTGTTGCCCGGCGACTTGAATGGCAGGATGAGTCGACTCAAGTCCTGCGTTTTGAACTGGGTGATCGACCCGCATTCCGAATCATTAACGGAGAGAAAGTTGTGGTCTGTGTCACAGCACAGCCGACTGAGACCAAGGCCTTGCTCGATGCCGCCCGAGCAGAGCCGTCCATGGATCGACTCGATGTTGTATTGGCACCGGATGCCGATGACGATCCGCACCTCATTCTTGACGGTCTGGTCAAAGACATCGAACGGGGTACCAATGGCTTATCCAGCTGGCATGAACTCTGTTTGGTTGCCGTCTGTGGCAATCGAACAGCCGTAAGACGCTTCTATGCCGATGGCAGCGAGCGGACCGATAGACGTGACGTCACGCCGAGTACCGCTCGTCGATTGGATTTAGATCGTTTATCTCGTTTCGACTTCCAGCGCATGCCAAGTGATGAAGATGTAGTCCTTTTCTTGGCAAAGGCTTGGGAGAATTCAAGGGACATTCGATTTCTTGCGTACGGTGAAGTCAGGTCGCTTGAAAGAGCCCCTGGAACGCCCCTTCATCTGCCCCATGTCGAGCGCGTCTTCCACGCGGCTGTCCGGTCGATTGAAGCCGCTCGTGATCTCCATGATCCGAGGCGCAGAAATCAATGGAATCGAATCACCTTAAGCCTGGTCCCCATCGTGCCCTTGGCCCTTGATGTCATGCGGAATTACATCGAACGGCTGATTCCGGCCGCCTTGGCCATCGGACTCGAGAAGGTGGTGGTGCGGGCTCGATTTAAGGATGATGCTCATGAAAATGGAATCACACCACTGATGGACCTATCGATCAATCGAAGACCCGGTGGTGAGCATATCGACTTTAGAATCAACCCTGCATCCCATAGACCACTGATGCCATTAACGGAGTATGAGAGCCGAATCGTTGCGGCTCGGAGGCGAGGGCTGACTCACCCTTACGAAGTGGTGGACCTACTTGAATCAAGCCCCGACTTTCCAAGCGGTAAATTTGAGGAGTATGACCTAGATGAGGGTGGACGATTACGGCGGGTCGCTGATCGGCCGAGGGGGGGGAATGAAAGCGGCGTCGTCTTCGGGGTGATTCGGAGCCGGTCACATGCATTGAATACATCCCTGACGAGAGTTTTATTACTCTCTGACCCGACCCGCCGGATGGGTGCATTAGCGGAGCCTGAATGCCGTCGCATCGTATCCGCAATCGAGCTAGCCGAGCGGTTGAACGTGCCTATTGAATGGGTGGCTGTCAGTGCGGGCGCCCGCATCGATTGGGATAGCGGAACGGAAAATCTGGACTGGACGGCTCAAGTCTTAGCCAAGATCATACACTTCACTCAAAAAGGGGGTGAAATCAACATCTTGGTGCCCGGTATTTGTGTCGGCGCGCAAGCCTACTGGAATGCGGAAGCCACAATGATGATGCACAACCGAGGCCTATTGATCATGACCGACCAAGGCACGATGGTTCTCACGGGCAAGCGTGCATTGGATTTCTCAGGATGTGTCTCCGCCGAAGATGATCTAGCTCTGGGTGGTTATACGGCGATTATGGGTCCCAATGGACAGGCCCAAGCACATGCAGCTGATTTGGGCGGTGCCTACGACTTGCTCTATCGATATTACCAACAAACCTATGTCCCGCCGGGTCAAAATCGCCCGCCGCGAATCAAAACAGCAGACCCCGATGAGCGTGATTTCTCTCAAACCAAATATCCGAGTGATCTGGGTCATGGATTCGAATACATCGGAGAAATCTTTTCGAAGGAGCATAACCCCGGCCGAAAACGTCCCTTTGCAATTCGCCCCGTCATGGCCGCATTGACAGATCAAGACACGTCTCCGGTCGAACGCTGGTCCGCCATGCATGGCGCAGAAACCTGTGTGGTTTGGGAAGCCCGAATCGGTGGGTACAGCGCAATGGTTTTGGGCGTCGAAAACCAGCCCTTCGAGAGATTGGGGCAACGTGTTGCGGGTGGACCAGACACATTGGCCGGTGGGACACTGTACCCTCAGGCATCGCGAAAGATTGCGCGAGCCATCAACGCGGCAAGTGGATTTAGACCACTGGTCGTACTCGCCAACTTGTCCGGTTTCGACGGCTCGCCTGAGTCTCTGAGACACTGGCAATTGGAATACGGCGCTGAAATTGGACGGGCGATCACGAATTTTGACGGACCTGTCATGTTTGTCATTCTGTCCAGATATCATGGGGGTGCCTATGTTGTTTTTTCAAAGGCGCTGAATGCGAAGCTAAAATCAGTGGCGTTGGAAGGCAGCTATGCCTCGGTGATTGGAGGCGCACCAGCCGCTGCGGTGGTGTTCGCCGGTGACGTACGCAAACGGGCGCTCGAATTGGGGGGCGATGATGATGCCAAGAATCAAGCCACCAGTGAATTGGCGGCCCGGTTTGACTCCATTCACTCGGTTCAGAGGGCTAAAGAGGTCGGGTCGATCGATGACATTATAAAACCGTCTCAGCTGAGACAGTACATCATCAAGGTCTTAGCAGATGATGCCAATGAGATGGGGATCGCACAGCCTGTGACGCATCCGCCAAGTGCTGTATGAATGAGTCCCTAAATTCCATCGGTTATCGGGTTATTGGAGAGAGCCCTGATTCAAAAGGGCGCTTCATTCTGACTTGCGAACACGCATCTAATGCTGTCTCAAGGCATACGCCAACGGCCTCGGATCAGCGCTTATTGAAAATGCATTGGGGCTATGACCTTGGGGCTGAAAAATTGACTCAGTCCCTCTGCGATGCCTTCAAAAGTGTTGGCGTGCTTGGGACAGAAAGTCGGCTCATCATAGACGTCAACCGTCATCCGGAGTCGAGCACGCTGATCGTGTCGCATTGCGAGTCTATACCCGTCTCGTTTAACGAAAACATCAGCGCCGAGGACCGAGACTGGCGCATGTCACTCTACGACTCGTTTCATTCCGGAGTCAGCCAGGCCGTCGCCCGCGAAAAAAACAAAAACCCGGAACTGAAGCTTATCTCTATTCACAGTTTCACCCCGATTTGGAATGGCGCCAAACGACCGATGGACGTTGGCATTTTATTCGATCGAGATGAGGACAAGGCAAAAGAACTGGCCTCAATTTTGGAGAAGAATGGCATTCGGAGCGCACTCAATGCCCCCTACTCTGGCTTGACAGGCGAGCTCATGTATTCGGCTAACCACCACGGGCGAAGCAACACTATCCCGTATATCGAATTCGAGATACGCCAAGATCTACTCGAAAACTCTGAATCCCATGCGCACGTCTTGAGCGCTTTGATCGATGCACTGAATGCGTTCTAGCGTCCATCGGAAGACAGACGTATGCTGTCCCTTGATGGTCCATTGAATGTGCATCAGGCAAATATAAAGATAGGACAAATACGGATGAGAACACTTGGTTACGTTTTGTTGATTCTAAGCATGGCGCTCGTCCAAATCGCCTGCGATTCATCGGGTAGCGAATCGGCCGAGGGAGCTGATATGCAAAACAGCGTCGACTCCGGTAATCCAACCGATGTGGAATTAGACATGCAAATCGATATGGAGCCAGACCCGGCCCCAGACCTCGATGTAAGCCAAAATTCCGTTAGCCTGGTCGGTCTCGCCGGGATGCCAAGCGCACCTGAGACACTGACCTTGAGTAATGTTGGGGATGCACCGCTTACGATCGAATCACTGACAGTGCAGCCGCAGCGAGAGGCCCAATATTTTGAAATTACGGGTCTCGGAGAGACGCCCCGCATCCTGGAACCAGGGACAAGCCTTGAGCTTGAAATCGTCTATCTAGCACCCGACGCCGCGACCCATGAAGCGACTTTGACCATGTCCAGCGACGATCCAAATGCGATGTCTTATCCGGTTCAACTCATCGGTCGGGTGGCACAAAATTGCATAAACGCACGCCCCAGTTCTGTTGATGTCGGCTCAGTGGATGCCGGTATACGCAGTGGCCAGTTTGAATTTACCATCATCAATTGTGGTGACACTGTCCGCACAATATCGACAATCGTCTTGGATGGAGACGAAGATTTCAGCTGGTCCTCTCGCTCAGGCACAGAGCTCGCCGGGACAGTACTCGAGCGAGGAGACTCTCTCTCACTAACGATTCAATATACGAATAATCGATTGATTCCAAATGAGGTTGCAACAGGCCGACTTTTCATTTCCTTTCGAGAAATGGATAGTGAATCTCTGTCTATTCCCCTGAGAGCCCGAGGCGGCAGTGGTCAGCGCTGCCTGATTCGAGCTGAACCCGGCAATCTCGACTTCGAAATCGTTCGAATCAGTAGACAGAGAGCCCTTGACGTCGTGGTGACCAATCACGGCACCGGGCCCTGTGATCTTAGAGATGTCGCTGTCGAGCAAACCGCTGGAGAGGAGGCAAATGCGTTCACGATTTCTCAGTCCATTGAACTCGGCATGATGCCGCCGATGACCTCCCGAACACTGTCTCTGACATATGCGCCGACCATTCCGAACCCAGTGGGCGAACGAGGTGTGCTCACGGTCGCCTATTTCGATGAGTTCGCCAATATGAACCGCTCTGAGGAGGTCTTGCTCCGTGGGTCCGGTGCGCGGGCTATGGTTGGCTCTATTCCGGATGTCGTCGACTTTGATGAGACGACATCGGGTACATGTGCCTCACGACAAGGTCGCATCGGCGCTGAGAACGTCGGGTTTGTGCCAATCTGCGCCTACAGCTACGCGCTATCCGGCGAAGACTGCGCGCAATTCGAGTTACTGGAAACGCCGGATTTTGGAGATTGCCTCTCCCTTGAGCGCGGAGAATCAGCGGCCTTTCTCGTTCAATTTGAGCCCACAGCAACGGGGCGGCAAAATTGCGAGATCAACGTCACCACGGACGCTCAAAATACCGACGTTGTGACACTCCGAATCACAGGAACTGGTACGGAAACTGACGCCCGCGTCGACGAGTATGAGGTGGGTCGGCTAAACCCGGAGAGAGATGCCAGATGGTCATTGAGGTTGGCTGCCGTGCCAGCAACTGTTCAGGTGTTTGTCGACGACGAATTATACGCCCAAGACAGACCCCTGCAGCCGTGCGAAGAAAACTGCGTAGCCTATGAAGCTGATGAAAACCGTATCGTTTTTGAGCCCGACCACCATCCGCCGAGGGGCGCAACAATTCGCATCGAATACGACGCGCAGTGCTTTGACCGCATCGAAAACTAAACCGCCGAAGCGACCGTGCGGTCCAAGGCATCACGGAGTCGTCTCACCCGTTTGGGACAGACAGGCCGGCGCCAATCTGCATTTTCTTTAATGGAACTCCCCACGATGAGCGCGTTGGCTATGTCTGCGTAGAGATGTATATTCTCGTCTGTTATGCCAGAGCCTATGGCCACAAGACAGCGTGCATGACCGAGGGCTGAGAGGACGTCAGGGTCCGGTGCGCGTCCTGTGCGAGTTCCCGTGATAATCACCCCATCGGCACCGCAGAATTCAGCCCCGTGGACCCAGTCACTTAAACTCAGGTCGGCCGTCACCGAATGCGCGGAATGTTTCTTTTGAATATCGGCCCAAATCTGGACATCTGAACCGAGGTTTTGACGGGTCCGCAGCAGCTCACCAGCGCACGCGTCAAGCCAGCCTTCATCTGCCACGTGTGCATAGGCAAAGCCCTCGACACGGATAAAATGGGCACCCGTAATATGGGCGATGGCAAGTGCATCTCGATTGGCCCCTGCCAGCACCTGGACGCCGGTTGGCATTCCTAGTTGGACAACAGCCTTGGTGGCCAGGGTCATGGCCGCAACGGTCTCTGGATACACCGAGCCCTTTAAATAAGGCACATCACCCATATTCTCAACGATGAGTCCATCAGCGCCATTCTTGATCAAGCATTCAGCATCCGAACACGCACCATCAATCACCTGATCCATTGACCCGCCCCACCCATGACTGCCGGGCAAAGGTTTTAGATGAACCATTCCAATGAGACTGGCATGCGTGTTTTTAAACAGCTGATTCATGATTCAGCACCTCCCAATATCCGACCCTATTTGAGACAAAATTTACGATATTTTCACGTAAATATTAATTTTCCACTCGCTTTGTCGACTCGCGCGAGTATATTCGCCCGGCTAACACTGATCATCACGGGGATTTATGCGTTTTTTGCATTCGATGATACGGGTCTTAGATCTAGACGCAGCACTGGACTTTTTCTGCGATGGACTGGGCCTGATCGAAGTCAGAAGAAGGGAATCAGAGAGAGGGCGGTTTACGCTTATCTTCTTGGAAACGGGCGCATCCGATGACCCCGCTCAAATCGAATTGACGTATAATTGGGATCAGCTTGACCCGTACGACGGCGGACGAAATTTTGGACATCTGGCATTCGAAGTAGATGACATCTACACCGTTTGTCAGCATTTAAGCGATCGCGGGGTCACCCTAGCCCGCCCACCACGAGACGGGCGGATGGCATTTGTTCGAAGCCCCGATGGAATTTCCGTTGAACTGCTACAAAAAGGTGATGCCCTGCCCATTTCAGCGCCTTGGGCAACGATGAAGAACTCTGGAACATGGTGAGAATGATGATGTTTAGACAATGGACAGCAACCTGTTTTTTGATGTTTCTGATCAGCTGTACTGATGGACCAACCGTCACACCGGCTGGTCTCGATCAAAGCGTATCTGACAACGCTGATTTAGGCGTTTTAGACGACATGGCGACCATCGAGGTCGATTCGGGGCAAGCTGCGGCTGCCGTCGACGTCTTGGCCTCCGGTGATCTTCTCGTTCGATTTGAGCAAGGTCAGCAATCGCTCTTCGTCTACCACGGTGAAACCCTCAGATTCAGCATGCCCATTTCCGGGTTTCAATTGGGGACACTGGACGAGATCACAGAGGCTGCAAACTACGACCCCTTCTATATTTTGGATGGTAACGCAGCATCAGATCCGGCCGGGCTCGTATGGCAGTTGCCGAGCGCCGGGCAACTGACGGCCGATGGCGATATGGCCGTACTCGAATTGACATACGAGCAATTGGGTACAGGTCAACTCATCTTCAGAATTTCAGCCGACGATCGCCTAACGGCCCGCTTTGTCGCGCCGGAAGGGCCGGTTGGCTACATGCGAGTCAACCTCAATGTGGATGAAAGCGAAGCGTTCTATGGTATGGGTGAGGTTTTCGACGATGTGAATAATCGTGGGTATTTGAGACCCATGCAGATCGAATTAGATCCAGAACTAGAAAGCAGCGTGAATGAAGCACACATTCCAATCCCCTTACTTTATGGTCATCGGGGCTGGGGTCTATTCGTCGAGTCTTTGAGACCTGGTGTATTTGATGTCGCTAAGACTCAAGATACCGTTATCGATGCGATCTTTGGTACGGGTGTGGCGACGGCAGAAGGCCTCCAATTCCACATTTTTACGGGAGACAAGACCTTAGATTTAACACGGCATTATTACGAATTAACCGGCTTTCCTAAGCTCCCTGCAGAATGGGCTTATGGGCCATGGATCTGGCGCGATGAAAATGATGATGAGGCCCAGGTTAGATCCGATATTCAGACGATTAGAGATCTAGATCTGGCGACCAGTGGTTACTGGATTGATAGACCCTACGCCAGTGCGGTCAATTCATTCGATTGGGACCCTCGAAAATTTGATGAACCCCAAGACATGATCGATTTTATTCATGACATGGGCTTTCGTTTTGCCCTATGGCACACGCCGTATGTCGGTGCTGAAGAAGCAGGTAATGAGCTCACAGAGAGTACCCAAGAACTGAGAGATACCGCCGACCGCGAGGGCTATTATCCAAGCCGTATTGGGCTCGCGACAAGCAAGTGGGGCAGCCCCATCGACCTGACAAACCCTGATGCTTACGCCTGGTGGCAATCCTTGATTCGGCGCTATTCTGATTCAGGCGTCGAGGGCTACAAACTCGATTACGCAGAAGACATTGTTCCTGGCATTTTTCTCGCTCGCGGTAATTGGGAGTTCTTTGATGGCTCTAATGATCAGACAATGCATGCGCGCTATCAAACCCTCTATCACCAGGTGTATGCAGAAACTCTACCTGAAACCGGCGGCTTTCTCTTGGTTCGTTCAGCAACCTGGGGTGGGCAGACCAATGGTGTGATCGTTTGGCCCGGAGACCTCGACGCGAATTTCGCAAAGCATCGCGAGCGAGTCATGGACGGAGATGAAGAATACGGTGCTGTTGGTGGCTTAATTGCAAGTATCATCGCAGGTCTTAGTCTGGGGCCATCGGGTTATCCATTCTACGGCTCGGACACGGGCGGCTATAGACGCGCGCCACCCAGTAAAGAAGTGTTCACGCGCTGGTTTCAGCAAACGGCGCTGTCCAGCGTTATGCAAGTCGGGACAAACACAAACAATGTCGCATGGGAATTTGACGCAGACACTGGTTTCGATGAAGAAATGCTCGACTGGTATCGAATTTACACCCGGTTGCATTTACGTTTATTTCCGTATGCATGGACCTATGCGCGTCAAATTAAACAAACCGGTCGGCCGATTCAACGCGCCTACGGTCTCCAATATCCCGAGGCAGGACTTCATCCATCTGATGTGTATTTCTTCGGTGACGATCTCCTTGTGGCACCGGTTGTTGTCGGAGATGCACGGACGAAGCTTGTGCCCTTCCCAGATGGAGAATGGCTAGACTGGTGGACGGGTGAGACCATCGAAGGCGGTCAAGAGTTGGGGGTTGATGCACCGCTCTCGAAGCTCCCATTGTATGTGCGAGCGGGTGGAATTATCCCACTCTTGCGGGAGACCATCGATACGCTCTCACCGACCACTGTCGAGGGCATAGAGTCTTTTGCGAATGATCCTGGCCGTCTGCATGTGCGAGTCGCAGCTGGCCCCGAACACAGTTTCACCCTCTACGATGGCACGACCATCACACACCGAACAGATGGAAATGACCTGGTCTTGACATCCACTGCCGGTGAAACGTACCCGGCATTGCGTCAGTATGATGTAATGAACCTCACCGGTGCCCCCATGGATGTCCAATACGGCGCCGTGTCGCTCAACAGAGTCGAGAGTTCAATGGAATTAGCTGCGGGTGAAGCGGCTTGGCTATGGGATACAGAGAAGAACGTAGTCCACGTCAAAGTCGATGGAATAGAAGACATCCGACTGATGGGCGTTCGCTGAACGCGCCTAGTGTGCTTCTGACTTGAGCCGCATGGCGATTTCTGTGGGCAAGGGAAACCAACGCAAGGACTCATAGTCGGCGTTTAGAGTCAACTTATCGGGTGTACGCCCCGATGCCTTGCCTGAGTCTTGCATTACGGAGCGGGCTTCACTTAAGTGAGCAGACAAGGCTGCCTCGGGTTCGGTCGCATGACGCGATCGGTATTCCATCCGACCACCACTGTATCCAATTCGATGCAGGCTCATCTTTGACCCCGCATCAGCTTGATGATGGCGCCAACGGCCTGTTTCAGGACAGAACTCATAATCCGGTAACAGCCGCCATCCGTGTTCGGCAATCAAAAGAACCGCCTCCACCAAATAGTCGAATACAGTCTCTGAAATAAAGTAATTGAAGTTCATCCTCGCCCAACCCGGTTTCACGCCTCTACAGCCACGCAGAACTTCTTTTTGAATGGCTTCGGCCCGAGCCAAATCGATATTGAGCAACCTGTGTCCGTATGGACCCGCACACTGCCAACCCCCTCTAGATTGAATGCCAAAAAGATCATTGAGTAAGGCAACAACGAAGTGATGGTGGAGATAGCGCTCATCGTCATAACGAACCATGAACGAGACGATAGACAGTCGCCAACGGTCATGGTCACCCAGGATTCTGATATTTGGATTGGCTTTCCACTTGGCGATGGCCCGCCGGATATAGTCGTGTTCACGCGTCTGAATCATCTCCACCCCAACAGCTTCTTTGAGCTGAAAAGTCAGTCCAGCGCGGACCGCACCGAGGATATTGGGTGTCCCGGCCTCTTCACGTTCTACAATATTCGAGGAAAACACGTGCTGATCCTGACTGACATAATCGACAGTGCCACCCCCAGGCGAGGACGGAACGCGATTTGTGAACAAGTGCTTTTTGGCAATTAAGATACCGGGTGTACCGGGACCACCGATGAATTTGTGAGGCGAGAGAAAAATGGCATCTTTATAGACAAGCTGACCGTCAGGCTTCTCGTCAGCCATGTTCATTTCGATTTCGACATATGGACCCGCCGCGGCAAAATCCCAGAAAGAGAGTGCGCCATGCTTGTGAAGCAGCGCGGCGATGTCCCGCGTATTCGACCCAACACCAGTCACATTTGACGCAGCTGAGAAAGACCCTATCTTAAGTGGCCTCGCCGCATACTTTCTGAGTTCTGCATCAAGCTGCCGCTGGTCAACACGCCCATTCTCGTCTTCGTCGATGACAACCACGTCGGCAATAGACTCTCTCCAGGGCAGTTCATTGGAATGATGCTCATAAGGGCCGATAAAGACCACCGGCCGTTCAGCCTCAGGGATCTGCCCTGTTAAGTGGTATCGTGCGTCTAGGTCGGCCGGCACGGCTAAATTTAAAACGGCAATGATCTTATTGATGGCGGCGGTCGCCCCGGAACCACAGAAAATAACAACGTCTCGTTCATCGGCACCAACTGCCTCTGCAATGATCTCTCGAGCATCATCACGATACTGAGTTGTTTGTCGTCCTGTCCCAGACATCTGAGTGTGGGTATTCGCATAAAAAGGCATCACCTCACGACGGATGAAATCCTCGATAAAATTAACACTCTGACCCGATGCCGTGTGATCTGCATAGACAACTCTACGGACTCCATAAGGCCCATCAATCGCCTGATCACAGCCGATAATTGAATCACGAATCGTCTCAATTAGGCGCTCTATTCTGTCCGACATCGAAAACCCCATACATATAAAATGTAGCACCTGTTTGCTCTGCCCAGTCGTGCTTCCCCATGTCCAGCATAACGCTGAGATAATTGAAGTCAACCGTGCCAAGACACAGAATTGATAACAATGTCGATACCTTGGAGTATCTGATAGACGATTGCTGGCCAAAATACTGATTTTGTCACTTGAATCCGTAGATCAGCTGGGGTAGACGCACTGGGTCGAGCGCGCTATGGGGGGCTATAGGTGACGCTCGAGGAGACGAAAGAAAATGAAGGACCACATGCAGTTAGGTCAACATGAGACGCTGAGCGTAGATCCGATCATCGATGGCCACGGCATGGTCATACAAATCTCACCAGGAAGCCCCCCCCCACGCATCCCAGTTAAGGCTGTCAGTACAAGCTGGTCGCGCCTGATGATTTGCTTACAGGACATGCAATCGGAGACAGGCCCCTGGCGAGTCACCCCTCCGAATGATGGGACAGTACCCGCTTGCTAAGCGAAAGACCGCAAGGGGCTGCTTGGAGTCAAGAGCGATTCCTGAAAGCCTATCGGTACGCTGCTCTGGCGCACAAAACTCAGACGATGCCTGATCAAGACCGCTTACCGTACTGTGTACACGTAGGCATGGTCACCATGGAAATCTGTGCCGCCTTAACAGTCGAATCGTTTTTGAAGCCAAACCTGGCAATCCAGTGTGCATGTCTCCATGATGTCTTGGAAGACACGGCAATCACCTACGCTGAACTCAAGGCGTCCTTTGGTTCTGATGTGGCAGACGGGGTAGCGGCTTTAACTAAGAACGAAAATTTGAGCAAGGCCGACGCAATGCTCGATTCAGTGAACAGATTACTGTCACAGCCGCCTGACGTCAGAGCAGTCAAGCTGGCTGACCGCATCACCAACCTACAGCCACCGCCACCGCATTGGACCCTTGGGAAAAGGCGGGCTTACGCCAAGGAAGCTAGAATGATTCTGGAGAAACTGGGATCGGCCAGCGAGTACCTCAGAATGCGTTTGAATGAGGCTATCGCGGCGTATGAGGCTCACTTTTGCTAAACTGTCGAGCCCTTAGTTGTAAACTGAACCCACAAGCTTCTTAATTTCGGTATCGCTTAAGGGGGCAGGCTGACCATCGTACTGCCATTGTACATTGGCGAGACAGCGCATGGTTGCGTATTTCGCGTCATATCCCATTCGTCGCAGCAACCCTGCCTGTTCCAACACGGCCCGATGCACCTGCTGCTTCGGGCCTTTTCGGGTTCCACTTACCTGAGAGTCCATCCAATCAAATGGCATGCCATCACCTCCTACTGAGCGTACGCTAACACGCTACTATGACCGCTGTGAAGAGCCTGTTAGCCTAGTTTGATAGAGCCTGCTCGACCAAACGACGGACAAGCCCCGGATCAACCTCCGCTTTATGCGCTTTCATCACGGCCCCCATGACAGCACCAAAATGAGCCGTTGGTCCACCCAATCCGGCAACGGCATCATCAACCCATTGCCTCATGGTCGCCTCATCGGCTTTCTTCGGAAGCCACGCTCCGACTGTCTCAAGCTCCCATTTGATCTGGTCGACATGCTCCTGAGCTTCGGGTCGGTCGATCTCTTCAAATTGCGCCAGCGCCTTTTTCTGACTCTTGCAATACTTTTCCATGACCTCGAGCCAGAGGGCATCATTCACGTCCCCAGTAAAGCCGCTCCCAATCGTCCGCTCGCCCATCTTAGATTTGAGCATGCGAATCAAACCAAGCATTTGCTTGTCACGGGCTTTCATTGCCGCCTTCATTTTCGTGTTTAAATCATCTTGAATCGCCATCATCTTGCTCCTCTGAGTTTGGGCTAATTGTTTGCGCATCTAGTCGTGATTTGTAAAGTCCAACTGCAAACTATCGCCCAGTTTTTCTGTTAAATAAGCCTTTAATCGTTTTTTAAGTCGCGCTTCGATCTGCCTTATCCGCTCTCGTGATACATCAAAACGAGTGCCCAATGCAGCAAGTGAAATGGGGTCCTCCGCAATTAAACGCTCGTACCAAAGGGCAAGTTCCCGCTCATCGGTCAGCATCTCGGCGAACGCTTTCATCTGAACGTCTACGGTGGTCATCAAGCCTGAATGGACAACCTGCGACTCCACGTCGTCCGCGCTGTCCGCGATTAAATCTCCAAGGGTACGCCCATCATCATCGGAGGCATTTCTAGGTGCCGTAAGCGATAGGGTCGGCTTGCGAAGTAACGTCGCGGCAACAACATCGTCTTCCGATACGTCGAGATTATCAGCCAGCATTTTCGGTGTCGCTTCACCAAACTCGTTCATGAGTCGAGCCCTCTCTTTTTCCAATCGAAAAAAGAGTTTTCGACCAGCCCGTGTATTGGCAAAGCTAATCATCCGGAAATTTTTTAGAATAAACTGCAAAATTAAAGCGCGAATCCAGTAGCGCGCGAAACTGCTAAACCGCACTCCGCGATATGGATCAAAGCGTTTGACAGCTTCAGCCAACCCGATATTGCCCTCTTGAATCAAATCGAGAACATTGACCCATGCACGTCGGTATTCCATTGCAATTTTGACGACGAGTCGAAGATTGCCTGTGACGAGTTTACGGGCAGCGGCTTTGCTGCCAGATTCAAAATAGGTCGTCGCGTGTTCAATTTCTTGTTCACGCGTCAATAAGGGATACCGCCTGATCTCAGCCAAATAGCGCGTCAACTCATCAGCCGCGAGTAGTTCTTTCGAGCTGACATCCATGCGCGCGGGCGGACGTTCCTCTCGTTCGACGACTTTGATTTTTGTCTCGTCCTTGTCGGACACAACCGTTCCCTAATTCAATGTAGGCCCATGGATGTTAATCGCAAAAGCCCAGTCGTCAACACCCCTGTTTTGAAAGATCGGCTCCGATCAGCCGCATTCAGTTGCAGACAACGCAATTTTTCGGCACCCTCTGCAAGAGTTTAGCGACAAGGGATGTGATATGGATCTCAAAGATGAGATGAGTAATCGAATTAAAGCCGCTTTTGATGATGCAGAGGTCCACTTAGCAGACTATACCGGCGGTGGTGACCATTGGGAAGCAACCATCGTGTCGGCTGCATTCGAGGGCATGTCGAGGCTTCAAAAGCATCGAAGTGTGTATGCTGCTTTGGGAGAGCTTATGCATGGACCGATTCATGCACTTACTTTTCGAACATTAACCCCTGAACAATACGAAACGGAGACCAGCTAAAGATGTCTGACACAACTCAAGAAAGAATCGATGAAATTGTCAAAAAGTATCCAATCATGCTGTTTATGAAGGGCAGTCCCGACCAACCACAATGTGGTTTTTCATCTCGCGTTGCGATGATCTTAAAAGATCACGGCAAACCCTTCGCATCGTTTGATGTTCTCAGTGACCCCACCATTCGTGAGGGCATTAAGACCTATGCTAATTGGCCGACAATTCCACAGCTCTATATCGACGGCGAGTTTGTAGGTGGAAGCGATATCGTAAGCGAAATGTACTTGAGCAACGAGCTTCAAACATTGCTCGATGCAGCGACTGGCAAAGCCTAAGCCCGCCCTTGATAAAACGGGCTAAAGCGGCGCGACCCCTACTCTGCTCGGATGAAATGGCGACCATCGTCATGATTTACGGCTTCAAGCGTACCTAAGTTCACTTGGTCGTCTAACCACGCATCAGCCTCTTCCTCGGGCCAACCTGTCAACTCGACAACAATGGCCGGGGTTAGAGGGTGCTCGTGGTCGAGTAGAATGTTCGATGCTTGCTCTTTACTCGCGGAATCAACATCGATGCTGACACCGCTCATTTCCTCGGCAGGTGAGTCATCACCCGGTTGAGCATCTCCATCGAAAAATGACTCGATGTCCTCACGGGTTAATTGATTGACCGGGAAACGCCCTTGTTCGACAGTCATATCGAAGAGCGCCCGTTTTCGATCTTGCAGGGCAATCACTTTTTCCTCGACCGTGTCGCGCGCGACGAATCGATAGGCAACGACGGGCTTGGTCTGGCCAATTCGATGAGCACGATCGGTTGCCTGGTCCTCAACGGCGGGATTCCACCATGGATCGAGATGAATCACATGGTCGGCTCCAGTGAGATTTAAACCCGCTCCGCCCGCTCTGAGGCTGATGAGAAAAACAGGTGGGCCTTCGGGATCGTTCCATTTTTTGACTAATTCATGGCGCTTGGTCGTCCGCCCGTCGAGATACAAATACGTCCAATTATTTTTATCTAGCCGAGGGATGACACGCTGCAGTAAAGAGGTCCATTGCGAAAACACGAGGGTACGATGACCGGCCGGGATGGTCTTATCGAGTGTGTTTACTAAAAGATCGAGTTTCGCTGACTCTTTGACTTCCTCAGCTTCGGGAAAAGGCAATAGACCCGGGTCGCAACATGCTTGTCGAAGGCGCATTAATGCTTCAAGCACGGGTAGAGTGGACCGACCAACCCCAGTCTCGTTGACCTTCTTGAGGACACTTTGCCGATACGTATTTCGAACGCGTTCATACAAACGTCGTTGTTCCGGCCCCAATTCACAATAAAGAACCTGCTCTTGTCTGGGTGGCAGTTCCTGCGCCACTTCACTCTTCAATCTTCTCAAAATGAAGGGGCGAATGCGTCGCTGAAGTCTCGACAGGGCTTCTTCGTCTCTATTCCGCTCAATGGGAATCGAGTATCGCCGCCTAAATGCTGTCCTGGGCCCAAAGAAACCAGGCATGAGGCACTCTAGAATACTCCAAAGTTCCAAGAGCCTATTTTCCAACGGAGTGCCCGTGAGCGCGAGACGAAAACTCGCTGTCAATCCGCGCGCGACCTTAGCAACGTGACTCTCAGGATTTTTAATGCGCTGGGCCTCATCGAGGACCAAGCATTTCCAAGACCTCTTGAATGCATCAGCCGCATACCTCAAAAGCCCATAGGATGTAACGATAATGTCCGCGTCCTCTGGTGGCTCCTTCGGTCGATTGGATCCATGATAGACAACCACCTTTAGGTCCGGCGTAAAACGGGCTGCTTCTTCTTCCCATGCATAAATGACAGATGTGGGTGCGACAACCAACGACTGTCCACCTTCAGAGGATTGATGTTCATCGAGCAGGAGAGCAAGAGCTTGGACGGTCTTACCCAGACCCATATCATCGGCAAGGACACCGCCGAATGAGCGGTCTTTAAGCCAAGCAAGCCATCGGAAACCGGCTTGCTGATATTCGCGTAGATCGGCTTTGAGGCCTGACGGCTGGACCCGGTCTGGTACTGATGAGGCTTCTTCTAGTTCAGCCATGCGTTCTTCCCAAATGGACACATCTCCATCGGCTTCGCCAATGAGATCCGCTAACATGGGCGCTGCGTAATGAGGAATACGGCCCTCATTTGTTGCCCGAATGGCTTCGAGTTCTTCGTGTACAACCCCGTGCCGTTGTAACCACTCCATGGGTAAATGAACGAGTGTACCATCGTCTAAGCGATGAAAGCGTTCTCCCTTTCGCCAGCTCTTTAAAACGTCAAGACTGTCGATGACCTGACCGTCATGGGAGAATTCGACCTTTAAATCTAACCAATCCGTTTCGGACGGAACACTGACCTTCGTAGCCAAACGTCCACTGACCTTAAATCGAAGTAGATCTCGATCAGCATCGACATGCCAGCCCTCGGGCAGCCTGGGAAGCCCATCGAGTAGAATGCGGTACGCCGCGTCTCCTTCTATCCGTGCAGGGAGCGCAACGCCCAAGGTCGCACGCGCCTCAGCTCTTAGATTCGCTTCCCGATGCGGGTCTCTTCGAAAAATACCTCGTTTTGATCGATGCTGGCTGTTTAAGGTGGCCGCTGCGACCTCATATTCATCGCCATCGAGACGATAAACATAGGCGAGGTCCAGACATAGAAATGACTCATCCTCGTACAAACGAATCCGACCGGTGATGCGGTCTGCATCGAGAATCTCGGGGAGCCTTGGCCCATCCATTAGGCATGGCAATGCACTGGCGAGAACAACTCGATCGACAAATAGGTCGACCTCATCGACCGACAATCTCGGTAGTCCCTCGATCAACCGGTTGGACACCTCTAACAAACGTGAATCTGCTAGTGGGCGGATGGTGCCATCGGCACACACCGCAAACCCATTTCCAAAAGGGTACAATTTAATGATTAACGGCTCCCAAGAGAGCGAGATTTCATCGCCCTCTTCGACGGCCGTCAAAGTCGGTAGAAATGGAGTGCGTATAGGCTTCAGCCTGGCCTCACCGTACCAAAGGTCATCCACGTCCAAGAGATGGTCAAAAACGCGGGCGATCACGCGCTGCCGGAAATCCGCCACCTTCGGTCCGGCCGATTGGACGGTCGAACGATTCCACTGCCGCAGAAGCGAGACCAAGTCGTGAATCGCAGAATCTTCATTGTTTATACAGGCTCGATCCAGTCGAATCTCGGACCCATCATCGGTCATTAATCGGGGACGCATGGCCCGACCATCGCTTCGGGACCAACGAATTAACTCCCGTTCAAGTGGCAGTGCATCAGGGCGATTTGATGGCGCATCCGTCAAGCGATAGCGAATTCGGCCAAGGGGATACATTTCCTGTTGGGACTGTCGACCTGCAACAACATCGTGTAGCTCAAGTTCCCATTCCGGCAGGTTGAACATCGGCTTGTATTGCGGCATGTTCCAGCAATGAACGAGGATGGCGGCGGCCACTTCAGAACATTGCCCACCGTGTCGGGCATTTCTATCGCTGGACCAGATGCCTTTTAATGGGAATCCGTCATCATCTCCCTGATAACTCACCATGGACTCATCGCCGACCCACCAATCGCGATTGGACTTGCGGCTGAGGGGAACAACGGGAGGTAAGGGCCACGGCAGTAATCCTGGCTCACATGCCCAATCTAGGCCCAGCCGTCTTAAGACGGCTAAAGCCCGCTCTTTTGTCACTATCTTGCGGTCAGGTTGACGCAACAAACCTGTCATCGTGATGAACCTCGTGGTGGCACTTAACGCACCACCCTATTAATCATTGTCGAACAGTACTGGAGCGGCCTTAAAAGCACCGCCACTGTGAACCAGTATCGTCGTCGGTAAACTTGCCAATAGGCGATTATAGTCGCGAAAAACTTGTTTCGCATCATCTTCTTTATTCGGGAGTCGCATTCCTACGATCGCGAGGTCAGCATCCCGGCTGTATTCAGCCATTAAATCATTGATCGGCATCTCATTGGACAATAAAACGACCGGCTCGGCTGTCAATCGAGCACTCTTGAGGTGCTGCTTGAGCCGAGCTTGTCCTTGAACACGGTCATTTTCGGAGTTGACTACCGTAATGACCTTCACCCGGGCACCGCGCCAACGGCGGTCAGCCGAGATTAAATAGGCCAAGAGCAGCATCATACCACCATTTGCTTGCAAACCGCGCCACCAAATATGAATTTCTTTGCGGCTTCCGTAATGTTTTCCGTGGTCGTAGTTAACTAACATCAACGTGTTTTCCAAGAGCACAAGCTCTTGCAGCATGCCCAGATACTCGTCTGCGCGTTCTTCCTTACTAGACCAACCAAGCATCACAGTGTTCGCCTCAAGGCTGCCGATGCCATACGATTGAGCGATCGTCACGATGCCCCGGTAGACCTCAGGGACGATGTCGACCCGAAAAAACACGTTGGAAAAATCGCCCTGAGAGCCATGCAGCGCTCTCTGTTTCTCTGCCCGTACGCTGGCCAGGTCGGATACATCACCCTGTAACATCTCAATATAAGAGGTAATGCCCTGCTCTTGGACAACCGATGCCCCCAATTCCAGTAGGTGACTTCGACGCGCCTTATCTCCACCGAATATAAGCAGATTGGGACGCCAATTCTGGTCGTGATAATCGGTTTTATGTAAATGCTGTAAGGCCGTTCGCACTAAGGCAGACCATAAACCATGTCGAGCATCGCCAAAGGTGACATTGAGAGATCGACGCTGAACGAAGGTATAAATCAATAAACAAATGGCCGCTGCGGCGAGCATGGAGCCGAAGCTGATGATGCTCATGACATAGAAGCAGGCACCAGCGCCTAAGAGCGGAACCCATGCGGATATTTTAAAAGTCGGTCGAAAGCTTGGATTGGACGCCCATATCTCGAGACCGCATGCCAAATTTGTGATGCCATAGGTCGCAAGAAAAAAGATGGTCAGTACCTGGGCGATTGCATCCAAAGTACCGAGCGTCATACTGACTATAGCGAGCCCGAAACAAAACCAAAGTCCGATCACCGGCTCGTTTGCC
Organism: Myxococcales bacterium; assembly: GCA_002731825.1. GTDB lineage: Bacteria > Myxococcota_A > Bradymonadia > UBA7976 > UBA1532 > UBA1532. The sequence goes on along the minus strand of PCCS01000001.1, from coordinate 69,640 downwards.
GGTCCTCGGCCTCGTCCAAGAATTTTAGGCGCTACGCCATCGACAGCCAGGGCCTGCAATGTTCTTGGAGCCGCCAAGATAGACCCAACAGCACTGGACAAGGTTGCGCCCCAAAGACCGAGAAAAACCAAAGGCTTCCACAACGCGTATTCAAACAAGACNTANTTTTGGATGCCTGGGGCTGNTGACGTATCTTGNGCCAGAACAGCGGGNGTNAANTTCATCCCCAAAATNACCGCGATACCCATGTAGACGATATAGCCTGCTCCGATGGCCAAGAGCGTNCCTTTGGGAAGAGANCGCCGGGCATCTTTTAAGTCCCCCGACATGCTGACACCCGCCATGATACCCGTGACGGCAGGAAAAAAGACCGCAAAAACCTCACTGAAGCTTCTGGCTCCGATTTCTTTCTTCCGTTCGTCGGATAAAAACCACTCTATTTGTTCAGGCTGAACCTCGGAACTGGCGAAAATCACAGCCACCAATGATAGGGCGATGGCGCCCATCACCACGTATTGAACTTTGATAGCGGCCTCAGCGCTGCGCATGGCAACCAAACAAAGAAGAAAGCTGACCACGACAGCTCCGAGTCGCGGATCGATGAGAAACGCATAACTCGACTCGAATGCACTGGCTGGCAAAATCTCAATGATCGACTCGCTAAAGCCAACTGCATAGAACGCCACACTCAATGCCTGTGCAAAGAAAAGTGGAATGCCGACAGCCGCGCCAGCAGGTGCCCCAAGGGAGCGACTGATCATGTAATATGCCCCGCCTGCACCAACCGTCCGATTGGTCGCTATGCTTGAGACGGCGAGACCTGTAGAGAGAGAAATGATATGGGCCAAACTGATGACGAGCAACGCACCGCCCAAACCGAGGTTACCCACAGTCCAAGGGAGTAAGAGATACATGACGACGCCGAGAATCGTCAGAATACTCGGTGTAAAGACGCCTCCGAAAGTACCTAGGCGACGGGCCCCCGGTGCTGATGTAGATATCTCTTGGTGATCAGTCTGCTCGCTGTCCATGTTGGCCGAACCTACGCTCTTATGACCGATTGATCGCGTTTTCGAGCGCCGTTCGTAATCGAGGCAAGCATGCCTTGACCTCCGCCACGCTCACCGCACCAACGCTGAATCTGACCCAGCCTTTATTGGTGGTGTCACCAAAGGCGCTAAAGGGGACAACAGCGCAGCCGGCAGCCTCGAGTAAATACGTTAAAACGGCATCTTCATCCGGAAGACCAGGACGACCTTCCAAATCGAAGCGAACACTGAGGTAAATGGCCCCTTGAGGTGGGATCACATCAATGGGTAGGCCGTCCTCTTTCCAGGCAGCAAATGCCTCATAAAGTCGGTCTAACCGATCTCGAATCCCGAGCTTAAAGTGGGTGAGATAGTCGTCTATCGCCTCTTTTTCTAATAAGAATGCCGCGGTCCCAATCTGCTCAGGCCTGGGTGCCCATGCGCCCATATGGGTCATCAGCGCTTTGATCCGAGCCGCAATAAATGGAGGTCCGCACAACCAACCAACGCGTAACCCGGTCCCCGCGAAGCCCTTCGAAACAGCATCCGTGAACAGTGTGTAACGTGCCATTTCGGGGGCGACTTGAACGGGCGTGACATGCTGGTTGTCACCAAAAGTCAGCATGCGATAGACCTGATCGTAAATAACGTAGAGTAGACGACCACCGGTCTCGAGCCGACGTTGATTTTCCGACAAAACCAAATCCGTAATCGCTCGCATCCCGTCGACGGTCATCATGGTCCCGGCCGGATTCATTGGAGAACACAAGACCAAGAGCCGAGCATCTTGAATATGTGGTCTCAAAGCATCGGCTGTTGGCATGAAGCCGTCGGCGGCTTGAGTCGGCACATTGATGTGCCGTGCACCTACCAGATGGCAGAAATTTTTATTGTTCCAGCTGGGTGCTGGCGTGAGGACAACCTCGCCCGGATCTAAGAGACAGCGATAGGCTGCGTACAGAATGGGGCGGGCTCCGGACCCGACGATAAACGCGCTCTCCGGGTAGTCTAGTCCAAGACTGTCTTTGTAATGTAGCCGAAGCGCAGACCGTAATTCCGGCGTTCCATGGGCCGGCGGATAATTGGTCTGATTGTCCTCCAAAGCAGTCATNATGTGTNNTTGCATTCGACTCGGAATCTGAAATTGGCTGGGTTTGAAATCTCCAACNGTNAAGTTNGCAACATCNGCACCGGCTTCAATTCNCGCTCGNACCGCATACGCAATGACGAGTATTCTGCTCGAGGCCATGCCNAGCGCCATNTCNGAAAAACTCGCTTCTTCCAGGCCCNNAGGCTGAGCAGCATCTTGAAAATAACCATTCAGATTCATCTGAAAAACTCCAAATTAGACGTCGAAAGCACGATNGGCCATATAACTCGAACGCACCATAGGACCAGCTTCGACATGCATGAAGCCCATCGCTTCACCGACTGCAGCCAACCTATCAAAGGTGTCTGGCGTGACCCATCTGTCAACCGCTAAGTGCCTCGTGGTCGGTGACAGATATTGGCCTAAACTGAGAATATCGCAGCCGACCTCTCTGAGGTCATACATGACAGCTTCAACTTCTTCGTCCGTTTCGCCCAAGCCCAGCATGAGACCAGTTTTACTGACGGCTGAGCTGTCTGAGATCTGCTTCAAAACATCGAGACTGCGCCGATAAATTGCATTTGGACGGACTCGACGATAGAGGCGAGGGACTGTTTCTGTATTATGGGCGACGATGTCAGGGCTAGCGTCTAACACCGTCTGGAGATCATCTCGATCACCAAGAAAATCAGGGACCAAAAGTTCCACTCGTGTGTTTGGAGATAAAGCCTGAATTGACCGGACTGTTTCAGCAAAGTGTCCGGCGCCGCCATCGGGTAGTTCATCGCGGTTCACGCTCGTGATGACCGCGTGTTTTACACCGAGTCGATGAATGGCCAATGCCGTGTTTTTTGGTTCGTCGATATCCAACGCCTTGGGCTTGCCTTTCGTGACCGCACAGAAGCCACATCGGCGAGTACAGATGTCACCCATCAGCATAAACGTCGCTGTGCCTGCCGACCAGCATTCATCAATATTGGGGCAACGTGCTTCTTCGCACACGGTGACAAGGTTTAAATCCGTTTTGAGACTCTCAACACTTGAGAAAGTCTGGTTTCGGCGATACGTAATCTTCAACCAATCGGGTCGGGGACCGGGCTCGCGCTTTCGCGTGGGCTTGTCGATGTAAAGTTTAGGCTTTGGTTTCTCGATTTTGGGGTCGAAAATCTGGACGAGTTCGCTCATGACACGCGCTCCTTAAGACTATCGATTGTCCGATCAAACTCCGCGGCAAACTCGTGCACGACAACGGCCATTACGTCAGAGATTGAAACCGTTCGACCCAATTCACGGGCCATACTGGTCACACCCTTATCCCGAATTCCGCAGGGGATAATCAGATCGAAGAAAGACAGGTCCGTATTCACGTTCAAAGCGAATCCATGGTGGGTGACCCAGCGACTGACCCGCGCACCGATGGCACCGATCTTTCTGTCCGGGTCAGACAGCCAAACACCCGGCGTATCAACCCGCCCTTCGGCTTGAACTCCAAAATGTGCGAGTGTTCCTATCATCACTGCCTCAATACTACGCACGTAGCGGCGGATATCCTTCCGATCTGGTCGCAAGTCTATAATTGGATATCCAACGACCTGGCCCGGACCATGAAATGTCGCGTCTCCGCCTCGGTCGCTTTCAACTAAATCAACGCCTCGGCTCTCGAGTAAAACCGGCGAGGCGAGGAGACTCGCCTGCCCTGTGTTACGACCCAACGTGATCACGGGGTCATGCTCGAGTAGCAATAAGGTGTCTTCAATTAGACCCTGCTTCCTTTTTTCAGCGAGGTCTTTCTGTAGTGCCAAGCCCTCTCGGTAGGGCGTCCGCTCCAGGTACCGAACGACTAAATGCCGCGACACAGGTCACATCGCAGATTCGTCAAAATTCTCAAGCGTGTGCTTGATATCACCGACGAATTGATCAGCGACCGCACCATCGATAACTCGATGATCAAATCCAAGGGTCACATAACCACATGTCTTGATTGCGATGGTATCGATGCCATCGGCCAAGGTGATGACTTTAGCCCGCTTCTCGATGGTTCCAACGCCCAGAATCGCAACGGAGGGCTGAGGAATAATGGGTGTACCCCATTGAGACCCAAAAACCCCAGGATTGGTGATGGAAAAAGTCAAACCGCCGACCTCGTCGGGCGCTAGTTTCTTTGTCCGAGCTCGCTCACCCTTGTCGGCAATGTGCTTGGACAAAGCCAGCATAGAGTAGTCATCTGCAGACTTGATGACCGGAACGATAAGACCCCAGTCGAGCGCGACTGCAATGCCAAGATTAATGTCACCGCGATAAATGACATTCTCTCCATCATGGGCCGCATTGACAATTGGGTGTCGACCCAGTGCATTCACAACCGCTTTCGCAAGGAATGTCGTGAATGTAAGCCGCCCTCCACGCTCAGCATAGGAGCTCTTATATTTACGCCTGAGACTGTCGACACGCGTGTAGTCAATCTCGAAGCATGTGTGGACATGAGCGCTGTAGGCCTTCGACTCGATCATGCGGTCGCTGATCACACGGCGCATTTTACTCATCGGTTCAATTCGGTCATTTCCGTAAAGAGAGACCGGAGTCATCGGAATGCCAACTTGGATACCAGACCCGCTCCCTGCAGCGGCTACAGGCGCTCTTGGGCTCGCCGCTGGCGCCGCACTCGCACCACCTGAATCGATAAAGGCCAGGATGTCTTTCTTTGTCACCCGACCATCGAGACCGCTTCCAGAGATCTGAGCGATGTCGATTCCATGCTCTTGCGCGATTTTGCGAACGACGGGCGTGCTCTTGGTGCGCCTGAGTTCAGCAGCTGACTGACCTCCAGCGCTTTGGGCGCCTGTCTGAGCGACCGCCGCTGCTGGTTGAGCCGCAGCCTCGTTAGCCGCAGAGGCATCGTCTGCACTCGAATCAGCACTCGAAGTTGATACGCTTTCTCCCGCTTCACCAATGACGGCGACAAGAGTGCCGACCTCGACTGTCTCTCCGGCTTCAACCTTGATTTCCAGAAGGACGCCGCCTTCAGGCGCAGGAATCTCCGCGTCAACTTTGTCTGTGGTGATCTCAAAGATCGGTTCGTCGCGATCGACGCTTTCGCCGACGGCCTTGAGCCATCGAACAATTGTGCCTTCCGCTACAGATTCGCCCATTTGGGGCATTATTACATTATGGGCCATGTCATCCTCACTGGTGACACCGAGAACCGCCTAGTAAGCGATCAGCTCTCGGGCTGTTTTAACGATATCCTCCACTTGTGGAAGAAACGCTTTTTCTAATTCCTTGTTGTACGGCACCGGGGTGTCCGCCGCCGTGACTCTCAACACGGGTGCGTCGAGCCACTCAAAAACATTCTCATTAATTCGACTTGTCAACTCGCCCGCTAATCCAGCTGTCCGAGTATCTTCATGCGCGATCAGTACTTTACCGCACTCTTTGACAGCTGCAAGAATCATCTCATCATCAAGTGGCTGGAGGCTCCTCAAATCCAGCACCCGAGTCCCAACGCCATCCTGATTCAAAGCCTCAGCCGCCTCAAGACATTTATGTACCATTGCCCCGTAGGAAATGATGACCAAATCGTCACCTGGACGGCGAATCGCCGCCCGACCTAACTGGCCAATGACGCTTGCGTCCGGGAGTGTTTCTCTCAACGCAGGCTGTCTATACAGAGCCTTATGCTCGATGAATAAAACTGGATTCGGGTCGCGAATGGCCGCCTTCAGCAAAATCTTTGCATCAGATGGCGTGCTGGGGGCGACCACCTTAATGCCCGGCGTCTTGATAAAGTACATCTCAATGCTTTGACTATGGAATGGCCCACCACCAACGCCACCGCCGCCAGGGCCACGGACCACGATTGGAATCTCGGCGCCCCAACGGTAGTGGCACTTCGCCGCGAAGTTAGTCAGTTGGTCAAAGCCGCAGGATAGAAAGTCGAGGAATTGAATCTCTACGACCGGCCTTAGCCCAGTCAGCGCTGCGCCGATCGCCGCACCGATGATGCCAGCCTCTGCGATGGGCGTATCGATGATGCGGTCATCACCAAAATGGTCCCGAAATCCATCCGTGACCTTAAACGCGCCACCATAGGTCCCGATATCCTCGCCCATGAGAAAGACTCTATCGTCGACCGACAGTTCTTCGTGGAGAGCCTCACGGACGGCTTCGATATAGGTGGCACCTGAGGGCATTGCGTATGGTTCCGATCACATGTGAATCGCGTGGCCCAGCGTCGCATGCGCTGCCTCGCCAATCGCTTCGGCCAATGTCGGATGTGCATGAATGGAGCGGGCCAGTTCTTCGACAGTACACTCCAGTCTAAGCAAGGGCACCGCTTCCGCGATGAGCTCAGTGGCATGGGGCCCAATGATGTGCACGCCGAGAATTTCGTCATATTTTTCGTCCGCGACGATCTTGACGAAACCCGTTGTGTCGTTGATGACTTTGGCCTTACCGACGGCTGTGAATGGAAATTTACCCACCTTGAGTGTGTAGCCCTGTTCTTTCGCCTGTGTTTCTGTCAAACCGACCGATCCGACCTCCGGGTTTGAGTATGTGCAGTTCGGGCAATGGGTGTAATTGATCGCTTGGGGCTTGAGTCCAGCTAAATGTTCCACAGCAACGATGGCTTCATGACTAGCCGAATGGGCCAGCTGCGGTGTTCCCGCGACAATATCGCCAATCGCGTAAATGCCCGGCTCATCGGTGAGCCCATACTCGTCCGTTTTCAAAAAGCCCCTGTCGGACTTAATTTTCGTCTTGTCTAACCCAAGGCCTTCGGTAACAGGCCGACGTCCGATGGCCACCAGACAATGGCTGACTCGAACATTGGTTTGCTTGCCACCTGGCTCTTCGAATGACGCCTTTACTTTCTGACCGTCCAGCTCGAGTCCGAGACACTTTGTTCCGGCCTTGACCTTAATCCCCCGCCGTTTAAACGCTTTAGCGAACTCGGCGGAGACCTCTTCGTCTTCTAGGGGAACGAGTCGGTCTTGCAATTCGACGATGGTCACATCAGCACCAAAACTTCTGTAGACGCTGGCGAATTCAACGCCGACAGCACCGGCGCCCAGAACCAGTAGATGTTTTGGTATCTCTGCCAATTCCAACAGTTCGTCGCTGGTCAGGATGCGCTCACCATCCACATCGAAACCAGGAAAATGCCGAACAGCTGAACCGGTGGCTAGGATGATGTGCTTTGCGCTGAGTTCCGTGACCCCATCATCCGCGGTGACGGTGACTTTACCAGCGCCTTTCAAGGCACCGAATCCACGATAGGTTGTCACCTTGTTTTTTTTAAGAAGGAAAGCAACACCACCCGCATTGGCCTTAATCACCCGGTCTTTGCGCTTGAGCACCTTACCGATATCGATACTGACATCTCCAACGTTCACACCAAAATCATCTGCATGCCGTGCATGGTCAGCAAGAGACGCCGACTCCAACATGCTCTTCGTGGGGATACAGCCTCGCAATAAGCAAGTGCCTCCGAACCGATCGTCTTTTTCGACGATGGCCGTGTTTAAACCAAGCTGGCCGGCACGAATCGCAGCGACGTAACCGCCGGGTCCGCTGCCAATCACAACAACGTCATAAGTTGTGGTCATCATTAACCTCGTCTAAAGCTATGCCTTGAAAAGCCGTTCGTACTACGTTGGCCGTGGATTATCAAGCTGAGTCTCTCTTGGAATGAGTGTCCAAGATAAATGTTACTACGATGTCAAATTTACTTGAGCGAAACGAGATCGTTCCAGGTCCTGGGCTCTTCCGTGCATCCTCTGCATTGTCAATGTCGAGATCTCTTGACGAGGCCGCCGGTCCCGCCTATTTGAAAGGCTCTGACAATCCGTTCGCCAAAGGTCAAAGACATGAAGTTAACGCAAGCATTGATCCTAAGTCTGGATACGGAAACAACGGGGCCCGACCCCAAGCACGACAAGGTTGTTGAAATCGGCGGAGGGTACTTACAGGCAGGCGAGCAAGTGGGTCCAATGCTGCGCGCACTCGTCGACCCCGAACGCTACATTCCTGCGGGTGCTACGCAAGTACACGGTATTCGCAATGAAGATGTAGAAAATGCGCCAAAGTGGCCTGAAGTGGCCGCGCGTCTGAAAACTCATATCGATGCGAAGCCTGTGATCGTCGGCTACAATATTTTGGGATTTGATTCACCGATTATCAATCATGAGAACGAGCGTAATCAGATCGACTGGCGTATGCCAAGAAGCTTAGACCCATTCGTTTGGGTGATGTGGTACGAGCGAGGCGCTGTGGTCAAAAAGCTCGGTGTCACATGCGAGCGATACGGAGTCAGCCTCCCGGAAGACCGCGCACATACTGCGGATGCCGATGCCTTCGCAACGGGTCTGCTCCTGATGTCTATGATCATCGAAGGTATCATTCCAGATGATGTGGAGTGGGCCTTTGCAGAGCAAGCCGCGCTCCGGAAGAAACTTGACGAAGAGTATCAGGAGTACGGTCGAGCGATTTTTCCTGATAGAGCATCGGGTGTGTATCGACTGGGCATGGGTAAGCATTGTGGAACCCCGGTAGACGAAGCCGACGAAGGCTACTTGAAATGGCTTGCGGGGCGGCCCGATTTGACGCCAACCAGCCGCAGTATCCTGAAACGCACATTGGGCGAAGTTGAACAAATTGGATTATTTTAGGTGCGATGACTTCTGAAAAAGCCAAAATTTGGGTCGACGCCGATGCGGTGCCGCGAGAGATTCGGACCGTGATCTTAAAGGCGTCCCAAAAACGAAAAGTTGAGACCGTCTTTGTCGCAAATCGAATCCCATTTGGACTGGTGGGCCCATATGTCAGTGCGGTCCAAGTCCAAACGTCCGACGATGCGGCCGATGATTACATCGTTGAGTCCTGTCGACGAGGTGACCTTGTGGTCTCTGCTGACGTCCCCTTGGCGGCGCGTGTTGTCGACATCGGCGCGTTGATCATTCAGCCACGCGGACGCATTCTAGATGAAGAGACCGTTCGAGAGTCGTTGAGCGTCCGGGATTTTAATGAGGAGCTTAGGTCAGCGGGCCATGAAACCGGTGGGCAAGCGCCTTTCAAGCCCGCCGACAAAATGCGCTTTGCAAACGCCCTCGACCGCTGGCTGACTCAAAACGGCTATTGAGACCACATGGCTCACTCAATCACGCAATTCGACGGATGCTGATGCACGTAAATTCGAGGCATCGAACGGGTACGCAGCGTCCGGCCTCTCAGTCCGAAACCGATACTCAAAGACCATAACCCCGTGTTCAGATTCTACGGTTCGCAGCACGTCATTCTGAAGCCGTGACAGGGCATAGGCAATGGCCAAGCTGAGTCCCCATCCAGGAGAGCCGATCCCTGTTTCCAATCGTTGACGATAAATCCTGTCTGACAACTTCGGCATATTCAACAGCTCGGGTGCCTGCCCATCGTCCATTACTCGGACGATGACATCATCGGCCTCTGCATATGCGGACACCGATACGCGTTCTCGGGCATGAATCAGCGCGTTGTAGATAAGATTACCCAGACTTTGTTCGCACAGCGTCGAGTCTGAGTCAGTCACGAGGAGCGCGCTGTCGATGGCGCATTCGAATGCAATACCACGCTCCTGCGCAAGATTAGCGAAACGATGACTGAGCCCAGACAGAATGGTATCGATACGCGACTCTTCGGCGTTGACTCGGACGCTACTCAGCTCAACTTCAAACAAAGTCACGAGACTGGAGAAAACAACATGTAAATACTCAACCTCTTGAGCGAGTTTACTGGACTTATCGCAGGGGATTCCCAGGCGACCAATCCCTAACTTGAGCGAGGCCAGCGGCGTTCTCACATCATGGGCAAGCGCCGCTAAATGAGACTTCAGATTCAGTCTTTCTCGGCGCAATTCGACTTGGGACTTTTCCAGTTCGCGCCCCGCGCCAATGAGATTAAGAGACGTGAGCCTGACCACTTCAACGGCGTTGGCCAGCGGCATCAATGAAAATGCATAGGACCATTGAAGAAGGAAACCGAACAGTTCGATAACGATGGCCAGCCCTGTCAGTGAAATTCCAATCAACAAACTCCGGTCTGGGTTGGCTGTTGCATACACTCGGCGCAAAAAGAACACCATCGAGCAAAGGACAGTGACCGAGATGAATGCCGATAAAATCAACGTCATTTCATTGGGGCTAAAAGCGCCGCCTAAGTGCGACATGATCACGCTGGCCGTCGCTGGGGGGAGAGAACTGAAAATGATATGCTGGCCAGAGAATAACGCATAAAGGCCTGAGCCTGTGACAACGCACATGACAATAGCGTAGGCGATGATGAAAAAGCGGACTTGGCGTACACCGATGCCTAGATGGGCTGTGAGCGTCCGGACATACAGATAGCCGGCAATGGGCGCGATGAACCAACACAAATGGAATAAGTATCGGATGCCCTCAGCGCTGACGCCAAAAAAAGGGGCAACCGTGGTTCCGTATAAGGCGAGGCAAATCCCTGCCGAGGCAAAAGAAAAACGTTTCAGATAGTTCAGTTCAGTGGACGCTGTCGCTTTTGCGAACGAGACATTGATCAGACCCTGTTGGACAAATATGCCAGCAAACAGCAAATAGAGAGAGATGGGGATCAGCACAAAACTGCTATTAGTCAGTTCAATCAAGGCCATATCCGACGGCAAAATTGAGTAAAAGTGACCCGCCTGTAATCTCCGCGCGAGTACACCCGATCGGGTCAGACACCCTAACCTCCGTACTGCTGGACGATGGACTCTGCACGCTGAACAAACGCCGTTTTATGGAACCGGTCAAAGTTATCCCAAGTGCAAAATGTGGATGAATCTTCAACGCGATCGACAAACAAGCGGCCTTCTAAATGATCGAATTCATGTTGAAAAGTACCCGCTGTCAATCCATGAACATCGAGGGTGATTGAATGACCGTGCCGGTCCAAAGCATCGATATGCACATGCATAGAACGGCTGACAAGGCCCCTCAGATTAGGCACACTCAGGCATCCTTCATACAAAGATTCTGTCTCATGGCCAATGGCTGTTACCGTTGGATTGACAAATACTGTGAGTGGAAAGTTTGGTTTGTATGGGTAGCGTGGATTATCTGCGATTTGAACGGCTGCAATGGCAACAGCCCGCCCCACCTGCGGCGCAGCCAAACCTGCGCCATTTGCATCACGCATGGTCTCGATTAAATCGTCGATAAATTCTTGGACATCTTCGGATCGAAGTTCGTCGAGACTCAAACGCCGGCAGACGGTTCTCAGTACGGGATCCCCGATGAGCCTGATAGGCAATACGGCCAAAGTGTATCTCCTAATTAACCCTGCGGTCCCACAACCGGATCATGTCCATGCTGCACCATCCGGTCGGCGAACCGAAACAAATAGTCGAAGCACTCGGCTTGGGTCTTCGCATGCTGCCAATCTCGGCCCCAGACGTATATGCCGTGTCGCCTCACGAGGACTGCGTCAGCTTGGGGATTTGCATCTATGGCAAGAGACATGCTCTCTGTCAATTCACATTCACGAGCCGTGTTCTCGATGATGGGCACTTCAACGGTATCGTAGTATCCGTAATCGCGTAGACCCTTGATCATTTCGACGTGACTGACCCGAAACATAGATCCAAAATGTACCGTCGCCATCAGTGCATCTAAGCTATGGCTATGGAGTACGGCGCCGGCACCTCTTTGACGAAACGCATTAAAAAAGAGCGGAGAGCACTCAGTCAGTTTAAGAGCCTTATTTTCGGGCGCCTTCAAAACGCGTCCGTCCAGGTCCAGCTCAAAAACATCTTCGGGTCTAATCCGTTCCTTCTGTACGCCACTCGGAGCCATATAGACAATGTTCTCGGCTCGAATCGCGATCCCTCCGCCCGTGCCTGTACACCATCCTAAATGATAGAATTGCCGACAAAGCTCGGGGATTAAATTGCGCGGATGCTCATCTGTCATGCCAATGGTCCTCCAATCTATCCGATGCCCGTAGGTATCAACTGTTGTGGGCGAAGAGCAAGCCAAACAGCTATTCTGTCCGTCGATACGCCTCATGAAGTAGAGTCTTGAAACCGAGAGCCTGCCAAAAATAGCTGGCTTCCTGGTTGTTTGGGTCATAGTTCACTTGGATATCTGTAATGCCTCGACGATTGAATTCATGAGTCAAATCATCGACCAGTGCGCGGCCCAGGCCTTGGCCGCGGTGATCTGAATCGACGACGAGATCGAAAATCATACCCACAGTGCGAACAACATAGACAGGCGCACGTTGACCGATAGACCCCAAAATGTACCCCACGACCGTTCCATCTCTCTCGACCACGCGGATCACGGAATCCGACTCATCTAACTTCCTACGGACCCAGGCACGCCATGTCGCAGGACTATGGGTCTCTGTGTCGTATAGCCTCGGTTCCAGAGATCGATGGTGTTCCATGAGCTGACCCCAGAGAACAACGACCTGGTCGAGATCGATCAAGCGTGCAGCCCGAATCGTAAAGGCGGTTGATGGATTCATCTTCATGTCTCTTCAATCGCAAACCGAACGATGCGCTCAGCTAATTTTCCGGGAATCTCCAAATGTGGCGAATGACCAAACCCCTCGGGGGTCTCAATTCGAACAGTGTCTGGCATATGAGCCTGGTACCAGTGATAACATTCCATTGGAAGAAGGCGTTCGGATTGCCCCCAAAGAAGTAATGTTGGTGGATTGAGTTCGCCTAGCTCATCTGCTGACATTGGCTCGATGTCTGCGTCCGGCGATAAAAATGACTGGATGGCTCCGCGACTCAATTGGCGTGTTATTTCTCCGCCGATCAAAAACCTATACCAAGGTGGCTTATGAAAGAGTCGGGCTATAAAGGCGCGCCCATCAGCTGCTGTTTTCACATTAAAAAATCGACGCACTTGAGCAAAGCCATCAGGTGTCATCGGTGCACCGGCCGGTGATATTAGCACCAGGCGTGACACCTTTTTTGGCGCCGCCAATGCATATTTCATGGCCATAGCACCACCAAGCGAGGTGCCGATTAAGACCACCGGTTCCTCTATAACTGCGTCCAAGTATTCGGCGAGTCGCGCAAATGTGTGCTGAGCTGTCACCCCCTCTATGGGTGAGTCGCTAAACCCATGACCCAATAGTTCCGGCGCGATAATCTGTGCGGCTGTTTGTCTTAATCGGGTCAAGAGCGGTGCAAATGCGGAGGCATGGGTCCCCAATCCATGTAAGACGACGTACGTCATCGCGCCAGGGCCTTGGCTGTACTCGTAGGTGTGCATTTGAGCCCCCATGGGGCCGGACAGGACACTACGAAACCCTTTCGATTTGAGGGTCCGGCGGATAATCCGCTGATGAATGTTTAGCAACCCTGTCATACGCGACGACCATGATGACCGGCAGGGACCAACAACGCAAATGGTGAAGACAAACACCGCATTAATGGGCCAATTGCCGTTCGACTAATTGAGCATAGAGACCATGCCGTTCCATAAGCTGTGCGTGAGACCCACTCTGGGCAACTTTACCACCATTGATAACAAGGATTCTATCGGCGGATTTAACGGTGCTGAGGCGATGAGCGATCACCAGGGTTGTCCGCCCGGACATCAGCTTTTTCAAGGCATCCTGAACCAGGTATTCAGATTCCGCATCCAATGCACTTGTGGCCTCATCAAGAATCAATACAGGTGCATCTTCGAGCAAGGCTCGTGCGATCGCGATTCGTTGCCGCTGGCCACCCGATAAACGGATGCCACGCTCACCAATATGAGTCATCACCCCCTCTGGTAAACCATCCACAAACTCGGTTGCATTTGCGGCACGGGCTGCATCCATGACCTCGTCCATGGTTGCGTCGGGCCGGCCATATCGGATATTTTCAGCGATACTTGTTGCAAATAAAATGGGGTCTTGAGCCACAACACCAATCTGACTTCGATACCAATTGGCATCGAGGGTTGGGAGCGAATGACCATCAACGCGAACCTCACCGGAGTCCGGATCATAGAAGCGGCTTACGAGTGACGCGATGGTTGATTTACCCCCGCCTGAGGGACCAACCAGGGCAACACATTCACCGGCTTTCAGTGTCAAACTAACGCCCGTCAAGACTTGAACATCGTTCCGAGACGGATACGAAAAATCAACGTCATCAAGGGTCACTTGACCAACTAGTCTTGGGAGAACGGTCTCACCTGATGTCATGCGTGGACTGCGCTCGAGCAGCTCAAACACACGCTCACTCGCCCCAATTGCCCGCATGAAGTCCTGCCAAACCCGTCCCAGAGCAGCGATTGAGAACGCAACGGTGAAAGTGTAGAGCAGAAAAGAGGTCAACTCACCCATAGTCAATGCATTTTCGACCAGTAAATGACCGCCATACCAGAGGACACCACTGATGGCGCCGTACCCAGCAAATGCGGCAATCGCTCCGAAAATAGCATCGATTCGAGCCCGTTTACGGGCCAGTTCGAATGACACTGAAATTTGGTCTTGATAGCGCTCTGTTTCTTGCGTCTCTCGAGAAAATGCGCGAACCGTTCGTATGCCAGATAAGGTTTCGTCAGCAATTTCTGTCGCTGTTGCAAGGGCATCTTGGACTTGACGAGACAAACGCCTGACCCGTCGACCATAAAACAATGCACCGATAACGGCTATGGGTACCAAAATGAGCATGACAATGGTCAAGCGCCAAGATGTCCATGCCAAGATGATGATGGCACCAAAAGTTGTGATGGTGTAGCGCAGGAACATGGACACATTGACAGTCGCGGTGTTCTGAACAACCGTCGTATCTGCAGACAAACGATTGGTCATTTCACCCGTTCTTCGTTCATCAAAAAAAGCGATCTCTTGGTGGATAAGGCTGGCGTATAAACGCTGCCGAAGTCGAGTCACAATTCGCTCTCCCGCAATTGTGAAAAGATACATCCTGATGGCGGTCAAAACCGAAGTTACAGCGAATAAGATCAGCAATTGAAAAGCGTATTGGTCAACCGCGTTCACGCCCCCACCTTGACCCACCCCATCGACGATAAGTCTGACCAATTGAGGGTAGGTCAAAGTCAAACCAGCTGTCCCGAGCAAAGCGAGCGTGGCCCCGGCCAGGGGTAAGAGTTCGGGTCGTGCAAGGCCAACTATCCGCTTGAATGGGTCTAAACGACCGTCCATATACGTCGTTTTACTCCACCGGACACAGGGGCAGTGATTCAATCCAATCACGCACACGCGATTGTCCCTCTTCATGGACACGATTGGACCCAATCGGGGGCATGCCCTCATCGTCTCGACGACTCATTCGAAGCAAAAGTACGCTTTGATTCGGACGGCCTGGGTCAACCAAGAGACCATCTTCAGTTCCCAACCGGCCCTGTCCAGCCGCATCGCAGAGTCCAGTCTGAGCGAGTGGCGTCGTGACCCGAAGATCCAGTCGCGCATTTGCAAAGCCGCCTGGCCGATGGCAGCTGGCACAGTCGACATGAAGTCGGGCGCGGGCGTGTTCGCCAAAGGACGCGTCCGCCTCCCCCTCCCGTGGATGACTCACGAGAACGGCATCATCGGGCATGTTCAAATAGCCAGCCTCTGCAAGCGCCCTAAGCTGATCTGCCTGACCCCCTGCATAGTCGAATCGGCCGTGTAGTTGGCGCTTGGACCATCCCAGAGTATAGCCTGACGCTTGTGTGTGACACCGCTCGCAATCCATTGAGTCGAGCAGTGGCCACTCCGAGCTTTGGCCATCGGTTTCGATGGTCACCAATTCACCTGAACTGATGAGGTCGGCATCGGATTGATCAGATCGCCATTTCCATGTAAACCCACGCCAGCCCGAGCTGAATCGAGTCCACATCCGCGTCTCAATTCTACGCCCGTGCGCCCCACCGGATGCCTGTTCATAAAAGGTTTTGATGAGCACTGTCCCCGTCGGCATGTCAAACCCATCTTCATCGCGATATCGAATCTGAGTTCCATCGGGAATTGCGATGTATCTCTCTTTCGCTAACCCATCGGACCAAAACGGTACATTGACAAAGTACGGAATCACACCAGGCGCCATGCGGTGGGTTGCCGTATCGGTGAAGCAACCGGTTTGACTTAGCCGATTTGGAAATTCGTTTGCCGCCCCAGCGGCGCGACGAACTAATCTGACGATGCCGCTGGAAAAACTGGTGAGAAACAAGTTGCCTTCAAGATCATCCCCGAAGTGAGTGACGCGCGACTGGGCGCCCAGTAGACGAGCTTCGCTCGATTCACCCGCATCGCTATCGAGGGCCCAAACCCGGCCTGACTCATAATCGGCAAAAAGGTATTTGCCCCATAACTCAGGTAAGCGTTGGCCGCGATAGAATCCCCCACCCGTGATGCTTTCACCTTCACTGTGATCATAGGCATGAATGGGCCGTTCAAGGCCTTCGGAACGACATTGATTGGCTGCAAAGCATTCGAACCCTTCCCGA
Organism: Myxococcales bacterium; assembly: GCA_002731825.1. GTDB lineage: Bacteria > Myxococcota_A > Bradymonadia > UBA7976 > UBA1532 > UBA1532. The sequence goes on along the minus strand of PCCS01000001.1, from coordinate 53,072 downwards.
ATATTCCAACCCAGATTACCAGGACCAGAAATTCGATGGATTTCCTCAAATCGATTTTGACCCACATCGGCCGCCCAAAGTGCGCCCGTCCTCTGATCAAAACTCATTCGCCATACATTTCGGACACCCCAAGTCCAAATTTCAGGGCGGCCTCCACCGTCTGAAAAGGGATTATTGGTCGGAATTGTGTAGGGTCGACCCTGACTTGGCGTAACGTCGATTCTTAAAATAGACCCGAGTAAAGAGTCGGTGTTCTGGCCATGTCCCAGGGGATCACCCGCTGCGCCCCCGTCACCGAGGCTAATATAGAGAAGCCCATCGGGGCCGAAGTTAAGCGCGCCCCCATTGTGATTGCTAAAAGGCTGCTCAACGACGAGAAGTCGGCGCTCTGAATCGAGTCTTGCCACCCCGGCATTTGAACGCCTGAATTCGCTGATAACGGAACAGCGTGCTGACCCATCGCAACGGTCTTGCCCAGCTGAGTAATGGACATAAAAGCGGCCATTAAATTCGTAACTGGGGTGAAAAGCTAATCCGAGCAGGCCTTCTTCATTGCCCCGCCGACTGACGGAGAGGTCAAAAAAAGTGCGTGCCTCTCGTGCGGTCGGCTGATTGTCGAATGTACGGATCAAGCCACCTTGTTCAACAACGAACATGGTTGCGTTGTCATGGGGCGCAGTCCCTATCCAAACGGGGCGCTCGAATGTCAAATTGGGAAACGCCCGCTCGAAGGTGTAATCTCCGATAGGCGGCGGTTCAGGTAAGCGGCACGACGGGTTTGGTACTCTTGGCCTATGGGGATTGAACACACGGGGTCCAATGCCCTGATCAAACGGGCCCCCGTCTCGCCTCATCCCAGAATCAGATGCACCGACCGGATCGAAGGGACCATCAGTCATATGAGTCGTGGCATCGAGCTCAATGGACGCATCATCACCGGCGAATACGATCGCAACGGTCTCTTGGTCATCGCATGCAACGACCAAGACTATTAGGAGCAACACGGCTCTCATTAAATTCCCCGGATTGTATTTGAAGCGGCACTGTCATGATGGTGCATAGTCCATATTTTGTACATGCTTTAGGCAATCGCAGCGAAAAAGTTAAGCAATGGGTGACCTTCTCTCTAATTTTTCGTTACAGTCTGACTCTATGAGACGCATCTTCAAATTACTGCTCAACTGCTCGCTGGCCATGAGTCTATTGTCTGGATGCGGCTCAACCGGTGATCCGGCGGCGCCATTTTTTGAACAAGACATGGGTATTGGCCGCGTCGACGTTGGGGCTAATGTCCAAGATGCGGCTCAGCCCACCCCGGCGGAGACGGTGAGCGTCGCCACATTTAATGTGCGTAAATTCTTCGATACAAATTGTGATTCACGCAATTGCAGTGGAAGCAGTTTCGAACGTATGCCCTCGGAATCAGAATTCCGCGCTAAAGCTGAACAAATTGCTAATGGCATTCGATTCTTAGGCGGCGACATTCTCCTGCTCCAGGAAATCGAGACAGAAATCTGTTTGAACACGCTCATGGAGTTCCTGGCACAAGACGGGTACACCATTGCCGTACTGGGAGAGACGGGCGGCTCAGCGTCACTGGACGTCGCGGTCATAGCACGTGGCGATTTGGTTGGGCGGCGTTCACACAAAGATGAGCAAATCCCACTCCCCAACTCCGGGTCCACCACATTTTCGAGAGACTTCCTGGAAGTTCATCTAGAGATCCGAGGCAAGCGCGTGGTTGTTCTCAATGCGCATTTCAAAGCGAAAACGCGAGATGATCCACAACGTCGCCTGGCAGAAGCCATGGCCGCGCGTGCCATCGCGCTGGATCTGGCCGTTGACCAGCCTGGTGCATTGGTCGTTTTGGGCGGTGACTTGAATGACACGCCTGGCTCGAACCCAATCGAAGCGCTGGAAGGCTCAGACGGGATGGTTCGTGTGGCTGCTGAACTCGGTGACGGTGCTGCCACGTATACATACCAGGGGATGCCTCAAGCGATCGACCACCTCTATCTGGTCGAAACCCCCGCTGGACGGTATCGCTATGGAACTGCGCGGGTGGTCCGCTCGAACCAACGAGGCCTTGCTGGCAGCGACCATGCAGGCTTGATCGCAACCTTTGAAATCACTGGGTCACGCTGAGGTCTTAGCCTTGCCCGCGCGGACTCCAATCGAATCGGGGCGTATACTTCGACACAACACCGTATTGGTCTGGCCAAGGTACCTGGGCTTCTGCGTATTGCTCAAAAGCGGCATGACGCGTCCAATACGGATTGAAAAGATGGGCGCGTGCGATCACACAAAGGTCAGCGCGACCGGCTGCAAGGACACTGTTACAATCAGCATAACTACTGATGTTTCCAACCGTCATGGTCGGAATATCTGCTTCCAACCGAATTCGCTCAGCAAAGGGGGTTTGGTAGAGTCGGCCAAAGACCGGTCTCGATTCAGGTGTCGTTTGACCCGTAGACACATCGATCATGTCGCATCCAGCCTCACGAAGACGCTTGGCGAGTTCGACGGAGTCGTCAAGGGTCCAGCCAGACTCTAACCAGTCTGTCGCGGAAATGCGGACCATCATAGGCTTACTTGAGGGCCAGACACTCCGCACCGCATGAAAGACTTCCATAGGGAAGCGAATCCGCTGCTCGAAGCCTCCCCCGTATTCATCGGTGCGTCGGTTCGTAATCGGAGATAAAAATGTGTGCAGTAAGTATCCATGGGCAAAGTGCAGCTCTAGAACATCAAAACCAGCCTCATCCGACATGAGGGTGGACGAGACGAATGCATCGCGAACCCTATCCATGTCCCGACGGTCCATCTCACGGGGTACTGCACTGTGCGGTAGATAGGGGATTGATGAGGCTGAAATCAAGGGCCAGCCTCCTCTCTCAAGTGGCTGGTCAACCCCCTCCCACATGAGCTTCGTCGCCCCTTTGCGTCCAGCATGGGCTAATTGGATGCCAATTTTGGCGTCACTATTGTCGTGAACAAAGCGGGTAATTCGAGCCCACGAATCCACATGCTCTGGCTTATACATGCCAGTACAGCCCGGTGTGATGCGTCCATCCCGAGTAACATTGGTCATCTCGGTCATGATGAGACCAGCACCACCAATGGCCCGACTGCCGTAGTGAACCAAATGCCAATCGGCTGGCGTTCCATCCTCAGCGGAATACATACACATCGGAGACATGACGATGCGGTTCTGGAGATGAAGTTGGCCAAGTCGATAAGGCATGAGCATCGGTGGTGGAACAGACTCGGCGTCTAAACCATTTTTAGCGGCGAACCAACGATCGATTTGGGCGACAAACTCAGGGTCCCTCACTTGAAGGTTAGCATGGGATATTCGGAGGCTTCTCGTCAGCAAGCTGAATGCAAATTGCTCTGGTTCCAAGCGATTAAACAAGAGTTCGGTATTTTCAAACCACTCCAAGCTGACTTGAGCGGCGCGTTGAGTAGAGTCAACTAGAGATTTACGCTCCAACTGATACTTTTCATACGCCTCCGTAATGCCTGGTGAGCTATCGAGCGCATCTGCAAGCGAGATGGCATCCTCCATGGCAAGTTTAGTGCCGGACCCAATTGAGAAGTGCGCCGTATGGGCACAATCGCCGAGTAAAACTAATTTTTCATGAGCCCATTTCTCGCAACTTACTGTGGGAAACTGCCGCCAGATAGAGCGATTCGTAAGCAGCGAGTGCCCGTCTAATTCTTCAGCGAAAAGTGCTTCACAGTACGCCGCAGTTTCAGCTTCGGTGGCAGTGTCCATTCCAGAATTGCGCCACGCGTCTTCCGTAGTCTCGACGATAAACGTACTGAGTCCATCTTCGAAATTGTAGGCGTGTACGCGCCATAAACCGTGCTCGTTTTCTTTGAAATAAAACGTAAATGCAGGAAACTGCCGCTTCGTGCCAAGCCAAGTAAAGCGATTTGGCCTCGCATCTACCCTTGGCTTTAGGTGCTCAGCAAAGGCATGCCTCAGCTGACTATTTAGCCCGTCTGCAGCCACGATCACATCGGCCCAATCAAGCGCGTCATAGGACTCGATGGACGATTCGAAATTAAGTTCAACGCCTAAAGCCGAACAACGCTGCTGCAGAATCTGCAAGAGCCGCTTTCGTGATAAACCAGCAAAGCCATGCCCCGTAGAGCGCATACAGCGCCCTTGATAATGCACATCGATGTCATCCCAGTGAGCGAAACTCGAAGAGATTGCACTGTAGCTGTCCGGGTCAGCGGCTTTAATGTTGTCTAGCGTCGCATCGGAAAATACTACGCCAAACCCGAATGTATCGTCGGCGCGATTGCGCTCAAAAACCCGAACTGTTCGCTTGGGATCCTTTTGTTTCAAAAGAATCGCCAAGTACAAACCACCCGGTCCACCACCTACTATCGCAATCTTCATTATCGAACGCTCCAACGTATCCACCGACACAGCATGTCAACCAGGGTCAAGTCTCGCAAGTCGAACTCGGGTCATTGGCATTGTTTTCCACATCTCGCCTGCGTAACCCGTTCCTAATCGTCTCTATCGAATCCATCTCAGTCTCTTTGGTCACGGCCATCTCGATATATTGATCGAGCATCGAAAGCGTTTGCCGTCGAACTTTACTAAAGTGGACTCTTAGAAGATTCTGCAGATGAAAAGGCGTCACTGTTTGTGCCAGAAAAAGAACCGGCAACAAAACCAAGGGGGCTGTGAGGAACCGAACTCGAATACGAGCTCGGCCCGGCAGCGTTATGGCAATCGCTTGTCGCGCCGCGCGAGCCGCCACAACCAAATTCGATGTTCTGCGCAGTTTTGACAATTGCCAATCACATAATTCCAGCATGGCAACCATCGGCATCAGAATTCCGCTTCCAAGCCTGAGCTTAAATTCTAGATCATGAACCTGAGTCGCGGGCATTCGGCCGCGTCGCAGGCGTGACGTGATTAGATCAACCAGGTCATCATTACCCTCAAACGGTGCCCGGCTAAACGGAGGAAACCACCAACACATGGCTTTAGATGTCCCCGGATTGACCACCGATTGTTCAAAGCTAACAAGGGTGATCATACCTCGCACCAATTGCGCCTGATCGAAGACTTGCTTGAAACGGGTGAAGTCATGTATGCCCGGTTGTAAACTGACGATGGTCGCGTCACCGACGTGCGCTGAAATATGTTCAAGGAAATGGTCAGTGGTCGCCGTCGAATCGATACAAAACCAAACTTGCTGAAAACCACCCGGTGGCTGACTCCTAATGGATGCTGTGACCGAGTAGTTTCTAAATGTAACGGGCTCAGAGTGGCGATCATTCAAACAGCGCACCGTCAAACCTTTGGTCAACTCTGAGACATATTTTTCCTTGACTAGGAATGTGACCTGGGCACCACCCTCCGCCAAATGATAGCCGTATGCTTGACCAACCGCACCGGCCCCAATCAGCAAAATATTGTCCTGGACTTCAGCCACGTGTGCCTCGGGAATTTATAGGGGCCATCGTTTAACGGGTCTTCTCAGATGATTTGACCCTAATCAAGGCGTACTTTCAATGACACCCACATTTCCTGCAAGAAGATGTGCATCCATTCGTGTTTTACTGTCATCGAATAAATAGGTGCTGTAGACGTCCTGTGTTGGAGCTGGCAGCGCCTCTCGATACTCTCGGTTCTCGGTCTTTAGTAACAGCGTAGCAGCCGAGGGGCAGAGCCAGACTAGGCCGATGCTGCGAGTCAGCTTCAGGTACTTTTTTAGTCATAGGCAAAAGCGATTTTGTGACAGAAAAGTCAACCTAAACGAGCGCCGAGTATGTTTTGATAGAGTCCCGTTCCCCCAAGGAGTTAGATTGTATGTTTCATCGGACAGCGACTGAAGAATTGATTCAGCAAGTACTGGGCGCCGATTATGTCGGTCTGAAAGGGACAGAATATCACTTACGAGAAAACCTCGGGGATGGACAGTGCTCCGTCGATGTAAAGCTCGTCAGAAAAGCTTCGTTGGAAACCATCGATGAAATCACGGGCTCTGGCGTTGGTTTTATCGACGCGTTGTACCATGGCCTTCTCGATCATTACGCTCGGGAGTTTCCATCACTAAATACCATCGTATTCACTGCCTTCGATGTCACGGGCGATATGGCAACATCACATAAGCAGGGCGCCGATGCGACATGCGTCGTCACCCTCTCTGTTCAAAACACCGATGGTCGCATTTTCCGATTTGAAGAGAGCGGACGTTCGCTCGTAGCAGCGAGTCTGCAGGTGGTGGTTGAGGCTGCTGAATACTTCATCAATTCGGAGAAAGCGTACGTTACCGTCTATAAGGCAATGGCGGATGCAAAAGAGCGCAACCGGCCAGACCTGATCCAAACGTATACCGCGCATCTCGCCCAACTGGTCAAAACCACCAGCTACTCAGACGTCATCGAGAAGATTCACAACCATCTCTGAGCGACGAGCGTGTTCAAGGCTCTTGTGGTAAATGGGAGTTTGGGTCCTGCGCAGGGTCAAACCTAGGGCCGCAATCAGCGTCTCCGAGGAGAGTACAGACACCGCCATAGGCGATATCACCCGCTGAAGTACCAAACAGAGCATTCCAGCGGTCACCACCATTGGGATGCCAGGCAAGCTTCGTTTCAACCACGGCCGCAACGCCCCATGGTTCATCTCTAATCTGCTCTATCCAAAGCAAACTGTCCGAGCCCAGGGATAAGTCCGAGAAATCGGTGCTGAGCGCAAAGACTCGGTCACCTGGTCCAACGACCATATCGTCACCTTCGGCGAGTAAGGCGCCGTCCGGATCCGTCAGGCGCCATGGTACCAGTTCATCCTGTGAAGGCACTGGGACGCGGCATCGTAACTCATGCGATGACGCTATGTTTGCAAGAATGGTCGGTTGGGCCATGGTCATTTGTTCAATCAACGACCTCACGCCGAGTTCGGACGAGCAAGGATACCCCAGGTTACAGAGGGGGAAACTCGAATTTTCCTCTTTTTCTGAGTAGAGCCAAGCCTGGTCTAGCATGCCCTCAAAGACATTGACTGTATCCGTACGTGGCCTCAAGCTACCCAGCCCACCATTTGTTCGACCGATAAACCATCGGTTGTCTCGGCCCAAACCATCGATAGCGGTAAATCGCTGCGGGTTGACTGGAGATTCCATGACATATTGATGTGTGCGTGGTCCGATCATCGATGAAATCAAGATTTCGTCATCTCGATCGTCAAGCCGCCCATCCCCATCCAGATCAAGAAATTGGCGTGCGTCAGAATACTCAATTTCTTGGGATGCTCGACCATAAATATAACTCTGATCCCACGCGCCTGGGACCGTGACGATGGTGAGGTCATCAGACAACTCCAAAGCGTCTATTCTGTATCTCAAACACCCATACCCACCGCAGTTGGGTGCCGTCTCGGCATCAACCCAATTCGGGGTGGGCCGTGCCTCGTCTACCCAGTGTCGAATGTCTTTCAAAAGACCTAACCAAATCGCCAAAATATGTCTCGGATTAGTCACCGGTAGCCAGAGTGAACGCTGCTGTTTTGTAAAACGAATCGTCCGGCTTTCTGCACTCGCTAGGCCATCATTAATTTTAGCGAACAAATAAGTTGCCATAGCCGAAGCGGGTTGTATGGCCTCAGCGGCCTCGTTCAGAGTATCGACCGTCTGATTGTCGGCATTGAGAAATTGACCCTCAGAATTGACCGCTGGTACAAACACATTCTGACCTGCAATGAACGTGTCCGTTGAACTCGACGTGAGCCAGACCGCCGTCGCCCCAGGCCATGTCTCCTCGACTCGATTGCGAACGTGTCCAATATAATCACCAGATAAACGGATTCCATCAGCACCAAATGCTGGAATCGCTCCCCAGCTAAGCAAGACAACATGGGTTCGCGATGTTTCAAGCGAATCAAAGGTGATGGCTTTGAGCTGGTTATCGACAACGCCTGGTAGCTGCTGCTCACGAGCAAATGCAAACAAAACATCGCGCCATCGATCGAGGTCTGAGGTATCCGCATTCATGCCCGCTGTTTCCGAATCTTGCATCATTCGGACCGTCCGCGATGCATCCGGGTCGACAGGCTGCACGGGAATGGCCTGCTGCGTTCGACGATAGACCACAGGCGTCAGATTATCGACGGCTTGACGAATCGCCGAATCAGCTCGGGCGACAACACGATGAAACCAAGCCTCATTGAAACCCGATGCGACGGGTAAATTATCGAGAAACGAAAATGCACCTCGGCTGCGTCGATGAAATGCATCCAATTGTTGAGACGGCGAGACTCGTCGGCTGGGGCCAGCCAATCCTGTTGCATCGGGTCCAGAGCGGACACCGGTGACGTGAATGCTGAGCACACCAGGACCTAAGCCTAAACGGCGTCTGAGGCGTTGGGTCAGCAGGTCCACTCGACCGCGGTCCAATTCAAATAAATCCAGTGTCAAAATCACTGATAATTGGCCATCACGTGCTATGGTCAGCGCTCGACCTTCGGGCGGATTAGCAAGATCCACGTCCTTCGCCGGACGATCTAAGCCGGGTCCGCCCAGCCAAATCCCATCAAAAACACCATCACTATTCGCATCATCAAAACTATCAGCACACGGATCATCGGGTTTGGCGTCGTCCAGGGTTCCATCAAATCGATTCTTGCGATTATCAGGGCAATCGACAGATGCCCGGTCATTCCAGGTCTCAAACCGATCGGGCACAAGACTAAAGGACGCTGCTCCTACACGGGTCAGACCATCCTGAATCAAATCGAAGAACGGTCTGTTCAGGCGAGGTTCACATTGTCCAGATTCGCTACACCACGATGGACTCAGACACTCATCATCACGAGCGCATGAGTCCATACTGGGAGCGGCTGCGTCGGGCTCGGCTGCTGTGTGACCGACATCGGTTTCAGCCACCCCAGCGTCTTCGACAGAGTCGACTTCGCCTAGGTCTTGGTGAGTTTGTATCGAATCAGGCGCGATTGGCTCGCAGGCCAAAAGGGCGAGACCAACCAATAGGGAGACCAGATACACGATGTAAAGTCGGATGCTCATTTGTAAAATACCGTGCTTCTGCCCCATCTTAACCAACGCAAGATTACTGAAAGATGCCACTCTGCATCAAACTTCGATTGGTCGTACATTAACCTACATTTGCTGGCCCGTAAATTTTGTGCGTCAGGATGAAGCAGAAACGACGGGATTAATCCCATGAATTGAGCTCAATAAAAGGGAGGCTATTACAGGGAGTCAGCCCAGAGCCGACACAGCTTTAGGACGTTTTCGGACGCCACATCAATAGGTGTAAGCGACTTTGAGTCCGGCTCGGCTAGGTAATGAAAGGACTGAGGCGCTTCATTGGACGTGCCGATTTGGATACGAAACGGCACACGGCGGTCAAACCACTCCGGCGAACTGGTGAATAGGCGCGCTTTACGATCAGGAAACTTGATGCCTATAAAATCTGATAAACGGGACGTCGTTTTGTCGCCACATCGATAGATGGTGTAGAGGGATTGTGCCGTTTTCTCGAGCTTTTTATCTCGGCGCGATTTGAGACTGTTGGCACCGACCCAAGCCGTCATGAAAGCCGAAAAAACGAGAAATAAAGCTCCGAATCGATTCATTTGCCTTTTGACTTAATCAATTCATCTAAACCCGCTTTGTCAGAGTCGGTAAGGGTTTCTAAAGGAGGCGCTTGCTCAGCATTACCTGAGACCTTAGGTGGCTTCGCCTTAGCCGCTTTGGGTAATTTTTTAATGAGATTTTTTGGGGGGCTAGGCTTCGTCTGCTTCTGAGGTTTTGTCGATGTTTTCCGCACCGGGGCTTCACTCGACTCCACCGGTGATTCAAACATATTGAGGAGATGCATTATAGGTGTGTCTCCTCCAATTCGAACGAATGACAGAAAGGCAAGTACGCTCAGGACTCCAATCCCAATCAACATCCCCCTGAGAGCAGCTTTTCCATCTCGTCGGCGCCGCGGAGGCTGTGCCTGACTGACACTGCGACGAGTTTTATTCTTACGGCTCTTCTTCTTAGTTTGCTTGGCCATGGTCTAAGCCCTCAGTTTGAGATAATCCACTCGGATTCACTTTTTGTTTTTGATGATAAATTCGACCCGTCGGTTCTTAGACCAAGCGGCTCTATTCTCAGATGCATCGACAGGTTGTGATTCCCCGTATCCTTGGGCGCTCAACCGTTTGCTATCAACGCCCGCCTTAACCAGGTAATCTCTGACGGCATCAGCTCGTCGCTGACTCAGGTCTAAGTTATAGGTATTGTCACCGCGAGAGTCTGTATGGCCTTGGATTTCCATCGACTTAATTTGCGGATATGTTGTCAGAGTCTTTCCTATGGCATCGAGTAATTCATGGCTTTCATCCTTGATGGTGGCCTTATTGGTCTCGAAGTAAATTTTTTCGTTAATCTCCAATTTTTCACGGGTGACAACAATCTTGGCTTCGGGGCAACCGTCTTCATCATCCACACCATCGTAATTTTCTGCCTGGTCAGGGCAACGATCTTTCAAATCAGGGATTCGATCGCCATCGTTATCTAACTCGGGGCAGCCGTCATCATCTTTAAACCCATCGATATCCTCGGGCTTGAGGGGACAGCCGTCCCGTTTATCTGGGACGCCATCATTATCATTATCGAGCTCAGGGCAACCGTCTTGGTCTTGGAAACCATCCAAATCTTCGGGCTCATCAGGGCATGAATCCTGACGATCGGTTATGCCATCACGATCTCGGTCTCGTGCTCCATCGGGACAGCCATCTTCATCTTCAAAGCCGTTTTTGTCCTCTGGAACATCTGGACATTGGTCCAGGATGTCAGGAATTCGATCCATATCATTGTCTTCATCCGGGCAGCCATCTCGATCTTCAAATCCATCGACATCCTCAGGCCGATACGGACATTCATCTTCGTCATCCTTAAATCCATCGCGATCTCGATCACCCGCCGTTGGCTCGAATACAATCCCAACAAATCCCCGCGCATCCGGATCTCCGGTCTGTGCCAGCCAGCCACGGGACACGCCAAAGGTAAAAAACGAATTGCCTAAGAGATAAAGCTTCAGGCCGATTAAAGACTCCAAAGGCATAGCCTGGTTGGCATCTGAATCAATGGGGACCTGTCCGTAGGTCTCGACGATCAAATCCAACCGTTCAGGCGTGATGGACCATCCAAGTCCAAGGCCATATGAAACCGCATTGCCAAGCCTGATCACGTCATTTCTCGGCACCGATATCGCGTCACCGGCATCATTGGTCTCGATCACGGGTTGGTCTAAGCCTCGAGATGATCGCAGAACCATGCCACCATTGAGTGCCATGGCAACCCGTTCACCGAAATGCCAATCGAGAATCAGTTTGGGCCGAATGACAACACCCGGCTTATCACTGACGAACGCATTGTCCTGGCCGGTCGGAAATCGAAAGGTACTCGCCAGACCAAGGCCGACAGGTAATTGTTCACTGTCGAGAATACGAACCTTGACGTGCGCTTGGGCGTCTCCGATCCCATCCCCCGCGAGCAAAGGCTCATCACCCCTTCCATCTCCATCGGCTCGAAGCACCGTAATTGGTAATCCCCCTCCAATTTCAAAGATGTTCATGAATCCCAGGGTGAGAACAAATTGGCCGGTGACAAGATGTTCAACAAGAACCTGCTCTCGACCACCGATGGTCTGTTTCAGAGGCCGCCATGCATAGCTTGTATACAAACCGATACTGGGTTCTAAAGTGCCGAGGGGTCTAGACCGCTCGACAGTAATCAAACTTCGGGAGTCCATCGCAGGCCGAAAATTCTGGATATCAAGATTGTAGGGCTGAGCCTGAGCAAGAGCTGTCATTCCGATGACCGAAATCCCAACACCAAGGACGAACGCGGATAGGCGTTGATAGGACCTTTCCATCACCGTAAGCCCTTTTTCTCAAGGTAACGTTCCCATTGGTTTCTCTTGGCTAAATCAGAGATCAATTCGGTGACCCGGTCACAGGGCCTCCGCGCTTGTCTCTTTGACCCCATGCTTAAGAGAGCCATACAGACAATGCGCAATTTACGATAATCGTTCCGGCATTGGGTCGCTGCTCGCATAAACAGCTCTCTGGCACGAACTGGATCCCTATCGACAGGATCATTCTTGTACCGCTGACCTGCTTTTACGCTAGCACTGCAAGACCGCGGTTTAGTCGCCAACGTTTTTTTGGACGGCGCTGATTTAACTGTCTTTTTTGGAGACGAAGGTGCCTTAGGTCTGCGCTGAGCCGTCTCCTTGCTGCGCGCCTTCTTGACACCCGGCTTCTGATCTCGACTGTCTTTGCGGGCCTCAGTGGCCTTTGCGACCCGCTTCTCCAAGTTTCGAATTGACGTCCGTGCGAAACTATAACGCCGAGCCGTTTTCAAATGCTCGCGCGCCTTCGTGAATCGGTCTCGAACAAGTTCGCGATCGACTTTTTTTTCAAGTTTGACTAGAAACAAGCGCTGGATCTCAACCTTCATATTGGTTACATCGGGCAAATAGGCGCTGTCTCGATCGAAGTTATTGGCGATGCGCAATGCCTTTTCATAGTTCTCGTTCGTCACCAGTTGGCGCAGTTTCGAGAACGAAACTGAATCGAGCTGTCCATCGCTGGCTTGCTCTTTGAGCGCGCGCGCTTTTCTGTGATCTGGCTCTGCCTGAAGTATCCGTTCAAAATGCTCGATGGCCGTTCGCCAATCCCGTGCAGTCAAGGCGCGTTCGCCCGCCGCTAAAGTCTCTGAGTGATCTGTTTGCGCCTCGATACGAATGGGTAGGTCTGCCTCTAAGGTCGGGTTCACAGACTTTTTGTTCAGATTCACCTGACCTTGCTGTGGCATCGAATCAGATTGAGCCGTCGCCGATGCAATGTCCCGATTGTCCCGAGTCACTTCCGCTAATATATAACCGATTAAGACCATACCGACTAAAATAACCGCGACGGCAAGATGGCGAAGTAATTGACTGCTCGGCGGCAAAATGACGTCATCGATGTCAGCGGGTGTGAAGACATAGGGATCGCCTGGGCCGCAAAAGCGCAACTTTACATGGCCCATCTCAACAATGTCACCGTTGATAAGACTGCACGTTGTCTGCGCTTGGCCGTTGACAATAATCCCATTAGCTGACCCTAAGTCGATGACTGTAAATCGATTATCTCGCCAAATCAGCTTTGCATGATTTCGGGAAATTGACCTGTGGGTTACAGCCACATCATTACCATCTTGTTGATGCCGCCCAACCAAGATCTCTTTTTGTGTCAGATGGTAAACTTGCCCGGCCAAATTGCTGGATACGACCACAAGCCGAGCACATTCAGCGCCCCCCAATTCAACGGCCTTAGGTTGAGCGACATCCGCGATTCGCGTCACAACTGTGTCCGTAACAGCTGTATCCACCGCGTCCGCTTGCGCCTCTAGCACCAGAATGTAATCTCCGATCTGGATGGAATCGTCGGCTGCCAGGCTACACTTACCGACGATGCGTTCTCCATTCACCCGAACCCCATTATAACTGTGGAGATCTTCGAGAAGAACCGTCTCATCGTCCGAGCCTTGTCCGATCGTAAATCGGGCATGCATACGCGAGACGTTTCGTTCGGTCAGACGAATGGTATTGCCTTCCTGACGGCCGACAGTGATCTCGTCCCGTGCAAGCGGAACGACGTGAGTTGTTCCTTCTCCATCCTCAATGACAAGGCGTAACATATCTAGCCAACCAAACATTGAGCAACCCGTGGTTGCCGCCAAGAATTAGGGGTAAATACCCCCGTCAACCTTTTCTCCTAGCATGCAATATCTATTTGCATGCCTCAGCGGAGAATACCTAAATCCAAACGGATTTTAAACATTACAAGACCGTCTCCGACAGTCGAATTAAATGGATCTTTCGATTGCGTAAGTTCTTTAACCATTGACCCAGTGCTGCGAGGACCTTCGGAGATGGTTCCGCAACGACAACCGCATGTCCTTCAAGCACCAAAGCAACTTCGACCGCCCTAAGCTTGGCTTCGACCGCAGAACCTGATGCGTCTAAACGGTGCGTCTTGGCCGCTGAGCGAACCCCCATCGCCTTTGCCCGTGCTGTCGAGACCGATGAATCTATCGGCCGCTGATCGAGAAAGAAAAGACCCCGCTCCGCTAGAACTTCGAGTACCGCGCCGATGTGCTTTTCACTGCTCGAAAATCCACCACCCAAGTGACCATCCGCACCGACAGCGCCCGGCAGCAAGTCTAAGAACTTTCGGGTTCTCTCCTGGACCTCGCTCAGTGACATGTCCCGAGTTAAAAATGCTGGGCCATCCATTTTGTCGGCGATCGATGGCTCCATAGGAAGATGAGCGATAAATTCTCTTTTCGCTTCCAAAAGGCGTTCGGCGACGGCCTTCGCATACGGTTCATTCACCGACACGGCATAGGTGACGTCGCCATCGAGCGCCAGCATCGCATCAAGGGTTGCCGGCTCGCGTCCAACATCCGATATAACAACCGTCAACCTCGGATTCGGCGGGGAGGCGCGTAATGCTAAGACCGGACTGGCGCCCTTGGCCACGGCCCGATACACGGGCTTGTTGGGCCGATCGATGCTTTTTGAACGAATTAATTGATATTGGACGGGTTCCAACTGTCGTTCAATATTGTTCATAATCGATAAGCAACTGTACGCCGCGGAGCAAGCAAAGCTGATAAGGGGCATGGTTTCGCTCTGGCTCCGACCGGGGCCACGCAGAGCATGCCGGCCCTGTCTAATCGCCTGGGTTCGAATGCCAGCCGATGCCAAGACCTGCAAGACAATGCCGCGGGCTTCATCCGCGCCGATCAAAGGCGAGACCTTTGTTTTGGAGGGTCCAGAGCTGGTTTGAGTCGAGTCAGGGGTCGCCATCAAACCGGCGGCAGGTGCTGCAGTGTCGGGGTTCGAAATTAATTTCTGACCCACGAGGGCAACAACACCGCCAAAGACTGCAATGAGTAACCATCCCGCGATTCGCATGAGGCTCATTTTCCTGTACTCCAAATGGACTCGACCGCCTGTATAGATCGAATACGATAGCGATGCCATCGCTTAGTCATTGTTCAACAGCCAAAGTGATGGGTCTAAAGGTTTTTGGCGAAGCCGAATCTCGAAATATAGCTGTGGCCCTGTCAAGGACCCAGAGTCGCCGACTTTACCGAGCATATCCCCTCGATGAACACGCTCGCCGATCTTGCGATGAATGGTTTGCATGTGTGCGTAGACCGTATGATAGCCCGCACCATGATCAATAATGACCAAATTGCCAAATCCCGTGAACCAGCCCGCATGCGCGATTTGACCATGGAAAACGGCAAAAACGGGCGTATCCATCGGCGCAGCAAATGTCCAGCCATTAGACACCAGTCTCGCACCGGATTCAGCATGCTCATATGGTCCGAAACGGCGCGTGACGCTGCCCTCGGTTGGATGAGGCAAGCGCGCTTCTTGACTGGACATGGTACCGGCTTTTTCGACGGATTCAAAAGCCAAGCCGCGTTGTTTTAAGGCTTGCTCGTGTAAGATATCTTTTAAAACGCGCTGCTTGGCCCGCAAACCGTCAAGGAGACGCAATCGCCTTTGACGTTGGCGCATAATTTCCTGCTTTGTGACATTGAGTAACTGTTGGTTCGCTCGAAGCGTGTCCAGGGCACCAATGCGCACATGTTTTAATGTACGCAAGCGATCTTCTGAGTCCTGATAGGTCTTGACGAGCCCAAGGTCAGCTTTGACAATTGCAGCAAGATAGCCACGGCGGCGCAACCAATCATTCTGAGAGCCTGTGCCGAGAATTAATCGACGCCAAACAGCATCATCCAGATTTAAGTTTGAGCGTGCTCTCAAGCGTTTCTTGAGTCGATCATGCCAGATCGTAAGGTCGACGTGGACCTGTTTGATGCGTTCATCAACACGCTTGATTTCTTCGCCTCGCCGAACCGACTCCAGTTGTATTTCACGTCTTCGACGTTCTAGGTTAGACACTTTTCGATCAAAAGCGTCCAGAGAATTAAGAATCGAGTTTTCCTCTTGAAAGAGGTCTTCAGACTCCAGTTGTGCGTCTTCAATTTCAACCGATTGTGCACGCGCTAAAGCGACAATTGTGACGATGATAAAGACCACGAGGTAAAGACCAAGACGACGCTTAACTCGTACTTTACGATCGCTGAATTTAGGTCGCATATCAGTCATTTTCCCTCAGGAATCGACTGGTTGCCAGATGGCTTGCGAGAATCCCAATAAGAGCCGCTCCAACCACCACAAGAAAAACTGTTCCTGAGTCGATGAATTGTAATTTAGGTGGCTGCGACTGAATGTCTGAGACAAACTCCGCCATTGGCAGGGCACTCAAACCGAGCCTGGTGATTAACAAGGCGACACTGGCACCAACAGCGCCCTGGAAAGCCCCTTCCAGGTAAAATGGAATTCGGATAAATCGGCCATTTGCGCCAACCAGGCGCATGACTTCTATTTCATCCTTACGAGCATAGAGCGTGAGGCGCACAGTGTTGGTGATGATGAAAACAACCGCTGATAGAACCAACAGCGCAATGGCGAGACCACCCAGTTTCAGATATTCCCGCAATCGATTCATTTTGCTCATCATGTCCGAGCCAAAATCAACCTTCTCTACAATTTCAATGTCCGATAACTGTTTCAGTCTTAAGACGAGGGATTGCCGAGCCGTCGGTGTTCTAAATGACTGAGCCAATACAATTTCGAGGCTCGCTGGTAGAACATTTTTTTCAAGGCCAACGAGCAGTCGTCGATCGTCTCCCAATACGCTGTTGAGATCCTCGAATGCACGCTCTTTGGTATAGACAGTGGTTGTCTCAACCTCAGCCCAATCCGATATATCATCGGCCAAGTCTGAGAGCCGTTTGTTCGGGACATCATCGGCGATGAAGCAAATAATGCCGAGGCCCCTAGACCATCGATCGGCCAAATTGTCTAAGTTGCTCGCGAGAACCAGTGTCACACACATCACCGTCAGCGAAACGGTCGTCGTACTGATGGCAACCAATTGGACAAGCGGCGAACGCACAACGGAATTGATCGCCTGTCGAATAAAATAACGAATGTGTCGAGGATTAATCACTTATCACTCTTGATTCGGCCGTGCTCTAGAGTGATCACTCGTTTACCGAGCGTCTCGGGCAGACTCAGATCGTGGGTCGCCACCAGAATCGTGGTCCCGCGCGCATTGGCCGCTTCCAGCAGTGCCATAATTTCCAAAGACAGTTGCGTGTCCAAGTTGCCCGTTGGTTCATCGGCCAAAAGCACCATCGGTTCGTTGACCAATGCCCGGGCAATGGCAACCCGTTGCTGCTCACCACCCGACATTCTCAGAGGCAGAGATTTAGATTTATGAGCCAAGCCAACTTGACGCAATATCGTGCGGACGCGATCCCTAATTTCGTGTCGCGGCCGACCGAGAACTTCGAGGGTGAAAGCGACATTTTCGAACACAGTCCGCTGTTGTAAAAGTTTAAAATCTTGGAAAACTACGCCGATATTTCGCCGTAGGATCGGAATACTCGTTCGGTCTAGTCGGCCGACATTATGCCCCGCGACAAGGACTTCTCCCTCAGTGGGTTTTTCGGCGGCAAAGAGCAGGCGCATGAGAGTGCTCTTGCCCGCACCCGAGTGCCCGGTAACAAAAGCAAACTCGCCTTTATGAAGGCGCAGCGAGACATCATCAAGAGCCCGATTGTCTCGACCGTATCGCTTTGTGACATGAAACAACTTAATCATCGCAGAGCAGATCTATAACTCATGGCGACTAAAGACAAGGCACCACACCGACAATGGAGACAGCAAGCCCCTATTTTTGTTTCAAAAAGCGCAAGACGGCATCTCGCTGGAGCTCAATGACACGTTGAGCTGAGTCGAACGTGTCTGCATCTACGTCGTGTTCGAGGACAAAAACAACAGTTCCAGATTGAAATATAATGGTCTTCAGGCAACCCGAATTTGTCTCGGTTTGTACATCGTAAATAAGCCCCGAAACTCGAATGCGCGAAACGTGTCCCACCATGAGTGATCAGTGATCCAGCAAATCGATATGCTCAAGTTTAACTGATTCCAAACCATCCTCAGACCAAAACTGTCCAGCAACGCTGGCCACCCGGTCGGGCGCATCGGTCACGTAAAACCGACGGATGCCTCCATGACTGGCACGGACTAAACCATGGGCTGCCAATAGAGTTTCTGTGGACTTTGCCACCGCGGTCGCTGAGTCGATCAGTTGCACACGCGGCCCAACCACCTCATCGAGCACGTCTCTGAGTATATTGGCCAACAGTGGGTAGTGAGTGCAGCCAAGGACCACGGTGTCCACATTGGAGTCGGCCAAAGGCGCGAGATAGGTGCGCGCGATCTGGCGTGTCACATCGTTCTCCAGCCAGCCTTCCTCGATGAGGGGGACGAAAAGAGGACAGGCGATCTGATGAACACGGCGGGTTGGTTGTACTTCGTGTATGGCGAGTTCATAGGCATTTGAGCGAATCGTGGCTCGGGTACCCAAGACAGCAATATCGCCACCCGACGATGCGTCTAACGCCAATGTAGCCCCCGGTCTGATGACACCAAGGAAAGGAAGTAAGGAACCATCAGCGAGACCGCCTAAACCTTGAGCCGAGACCGTGTTGCATGCAACCACGACCATTTTGATTCCTTGTTGTTTAAGAAACGAAACGTTCTTGCGTGCGTAGCGAACCACAGTCGCGGGTGACCGAGTGCCGTAGGGCACGCGGGCCGTGTCTCCAAGATAAACGATATTTTCATGGGGCAATCGTTTTGCGATGGCGGATGCGACCGTCAGCCCGCCAAGCCCTGAGTCGAAAATACCTATTGCTGAATCTGATGCTGTTATTTTACCGGTCATGCCACTTAAGCCACAAGTATCGTTGGTCCAGGAGATACGCTGAAAACACCCCCGACACAAGGGGGACCTGAACCAAGTACCTGAAAATCAGGGGCTAAATTAAGGCCAATGTTCTTGGGTCTCGACTTTGGCCTTTGGTGTTTAGCGACAGGTGTGGAAGGTGACGAATTCGTCTCGCTGGGTACCGTTAAGCGTTCTGTAACGAACACCGACTCGAATGGTCGATAATTGAGCTTCTTCGACCATCAAACCTGAGGTATCGGCGAACTCATAAGTATGTGTTGGTGCCCTGGGTTGCGTGGGGATCGAATCGAGAAAACACTCTCCTCGTATATCATTCTGAGTGAGTCCACGAACTTCCTCTAATGACCCATCGACCTCCACGTATGTCTCCCCCTCTCCATAGGCATCTAGACAGTTTCCGTTGGTATCGTTGAATCGAGCGCGGACCGTTATCCGACCGCCCGGCCCTAGGAAATAGGTACCCTCATCACCGACGATGCCTGGAATTCTACACAATTCACTCGCCGGGTCGAGATAGCATTGGTCGCCTGGCTGGCACTCGACTTGGATGAGGCTTCGCTCGCGATCAAATAAGCCCGTCCAAAGGACATGAGTCGCTTGCCAGATCTCAGTGTCTTTGTCCCAAGTTCCGTTGCCATCGGACCATATCCCGTCATTGTTGGTATCACGGAATGCCTCGGCATAGGGCTCATCACCCCGCACGTCCAAATCGACTTGGCACTCCCCATCATCGTTGGCATCGATACAGGGTTCCGCCAAGTCCATGTTGGCTAGTTGGTAGTCTTCAAACTCGTCCCAGACCTTATTGCCGTTGACGTCAACAAAGTCTTCTTCGCCTCGCGTGACAGCCACAACGGTGACCAATCCGTCGCGAGGATTAAAATCTGAGTTCAAATACCTTTGATCAGCGTCTGCCTCGTATCCATTGGCGGGAATCTCGACGATTTCATAGGGCGCAGGTGGCCCAATTCGTAGAGATGTGACCGCAATACCATTCTCATCGGTTGTACTCGCCTGGTCGACGCTGCCGGCCTCGGTCAAGAAAAACACTTGGGTTGCTATATCGACACGACCCGCCACGCGATCGGACAGCTGTGCGACACACGTCGTGAAATCGTTCCGCCCAATTCCGAACTGGTAGTTGTCCCAACTTGGCCGCGCCGTGAAAGCGGCGATGACCGGATCCTCACACAGAAATTGGAAGCCACTGGCGCTGGGAATACCACCCCGAATGACGACCGTTGCACTCCGAGCTGTCAGGGGACCGCCTTCGCCAATGGTCGTTTGAGCTAAAACCGTAACCACACCCGGCGTACCGCCCGCATTCAAACGAACGGCCACGATACCATTCTCATCGGTCTGCCCCATGGCAGGTTCGATGGCGACGTTTGGTGGCGGATTGTCTGATAGACTAAAGGTGACCGGTAAATTGGCGAGGGCGTCGCCGTCTGCACTCGTCGTTCCGCTGAGATCGATCACTTGGAAACGGAGAAGAAGATTGTCGGGTCGACCAAAAGCAGAGTCTTTTATGCCAATTTCTAAGTCCGTCTCGTTCTCAGGTGGTAGAAACCGAATCGACCACGCCGGTGGTCGGTCCGCATCGGCAGCATCGACCCCCATATCGTCAGCCCCACCGAAGTCGATGCCCGAATCGATCAGAGGCAATCCGCTGCATTCGCGATTGTAATCAATTGCCGATAAGCAGCGAATGGGAAAAGGGCCTGTTTTCAGTTCGACTGTGCGCGCTTCATCGCCGTCCGCATCGATCGCATAATCAGTAATCGTTGCGATCACAGAGACCGTTCCTTCTCGGAAGCAGACAACTTCGTCGCGAGCGCGGGATCCACTGAACGGCAAATCTCCACTGCTTGTTGTCAGCTCTGTGCTGTTCTCGGACGAGCGGAAATACGCCGTAGCCAAATCGGCCTCGTCAGCGAAATCTAGCTTGACGGTCGTTCCGCTCCTGAGGTCCCCAGTTGGGGTCCGTGGGTCTCGGCCGGTGACCGTAATGGTGACCGTACCACTCCCGTCCTCGGCAACGGGTGCAGAGTTTCGTCCACAGCCTCCTGTCCCCAAAAGGCTTAATGAGGGCTCACCCAAAGTGAACTGCTCAGAATCATCAACGCAACCGAGAATGCTGAACAAACTCAGTGCCAAAATCGCCCGAAAAATAATCGGCGTCATGCCCCAACTCCCAACGCGGAGAAACCATCTTGGTTTAGTTAAGCGATAGCGTACCACTCTGAACATTACAAAGAGCAAGGAAATCGTGTCAACATTCCACCGATTTATCCAAGCATTGACCATTGGGAAAACAGTGGTATCTTTCGCGCAAATTTACCCGTATATGCCCATGTCACAGCCTGAAACGACTAAATAGAAGTGAGCAAAACAATTAGTTTTTCAATGACAGAAAATGAACGCTATCCGATCGAAAAAGTCATAAATGACATCGAAACTGGGACCAAACGGGTTGAACTGAGTGGGATTGATCGCGGCTCAATGGCCCTTTTTGTCGCGGAATTGAAGAGTAGATTATCCACTCCGATCATTGCGATAACACCACTTGAATCTGATGCACGCCGATTGCTTAGAGACATCGTTTTTTCGGCCGGGTCCAACGTTTCGGTTGGACACATACCGCGTGTCGATGCCAGTCCTTATGGCCATCTCAGTCCTGATCGGCAATCCGTCATGGGCTTATTGGCGGCCCTCACGTCAATGGCTTGGGAATCTTGGCAAGACGTCATCGTAACCTCCGCGGTCGCGCTGACGCGGCGAGTGATGCCATCTGATGTTCTGCTCGATCATTCCTATCTCATCGATGCAGGGCAAGAATTGAATCGAAGTGGCTGTCTGAGAGCCCTGGCTGACTCGGGATATAGAGCTGTGAGCGTCGTCGAAGATCGAGGCACTTTCGCTATACGCGGCGGCATTATTGATATTTTCCCCCCGACGGGCAGCGCACCGGTCCGTTTGGAACTCTGGGGCGATGAGGTTGAATCCATCCGTTACTTCGATCCGGTGACACAGCGAACGACCGAGGCCGCCCCCGACCAGTTGATCTTGCCACCAGTCAGAGAAGAACTGTTGATCGATGCGTCTAAGAAGCGGGCGCGACAGGGGATTTTAGACGCCGCCGCGGAAGTGGGCATGCCAACACGTAAAGTTCAAGCAATGCTCGACGATTTGAGCAATGGCATCCCCTTCATGGGTATCGAAGCATTTCGACCGGCTTTCTATTCTGAGACCACGGCGGTCGCAGACTATTTGCCCGAAAATGCCATCTTAGTTCATCTCGACCCGATGGCCGCGTCTGAGGCTGTATCCAATCAATGGGATGAGTTTAGCCGAGGGCGCGAAGGCGCTCTTGCGGATGGACGATTATCACTGCCAGCGGACGCGCATATCCTCAACCCCAATGAACTCAAAGCCCGCCTGGATATACGAGTTCAGTTGCGGTGTCACACCCTCCAAATCGTCGATGAATTAGGCGCCGTCGAGGGGCCTGATGACGCCATCAAATTCGAGATTCCAAGAAACACCGAGCTGACCAACGCACTCGCCAGAGCCCGCGGCGAGAGAACGCCCCTCAAGCCACTGGCAATCTGGGTGCGTCAGCAAACCGAGAATGGGGTGAGAACAATCATTCCATGCCGGCAAGAAACACAGCTCGACCGTCTTGAGCGCTTGCTCAAGAATTTTGGTATTCCGGTCTCTCGGTCCAGTGCCGATGAGATGAATTTATACAGTCCGCCCAGACCTGATCAGGTGGGGGCTGTTCTCATGCGAGGCGACCTATCAGACGGGTTTCATCTGCCAAGCCGAGGCATTGCGGTGGTCACCGAGAATGAGATTTTCGGTCGACGGGCACCGAAACGCAAAGCGCCTGCCCGAGAATCCGGCAACCCGTTCATTCGGGATTTCAAAGAGCTCAAAGAGGATGATTTAGTGGTCCATGCCGATCATGGGATCGGACGCTATGTGGGCCTAAAAAAACTGTCTATGGGTGCATTTGAAAACGATTTTCTGGTCGTTGAGTTTGCCGGCAATGACAAGCTGTATTTGCCAGTCTACAAACTGGGTCGCCTACAAAAATACTCTGGATCCAGCCAAGCCAATCCAAAAGTCGATAAGCTGGGCGGTACAGCGTGGCAAAAAGTACGGGCTAAAGCACGTCAAGCCGCAGAAGAGGACGCTCTAGCCATGCTCGATCTCTATGCCAAAAGAGAACTTGCGGTTGGCTATTCATTCTCGCCACCCGACGATTTTTTCCGCACATTCGAAGCGACATTCCCATTCGAGGAAACGCCAGACCAACTTCAGTGCATAGAGGAAGTCGTCGCCGATATGGTCTCCCCTCGCCCCATGGACAGATTACTCTGTGGCGATGTCGGCTTCGGCAAGACTGAGGTTGCCCTCCGGGCGACCATGAAAGCCGTACTCGATGGAAAACAGGTCTGCATTCTGGTTCCAACAACCGTGCTGGCGCTCCAACATTTTAAGACCTTCTCTGACCGATTGGCTGACTACGCCATCGATGTCCGCTTGTTCAGCCGCCTGGTGCCATCGAAGCAGGCCAAAATAAACTTACAAGACCTAAGCGACGCCAAAGTTGATGTGGCCGTCGGCACCCATCTTTTGCTTGGAAAAACCGCTCAATTCTCAGATCTGGGCCTACTCATTTTAGATGAAGAGCATCGATTTGGAGTCAAACATAAAGAACGTCTGAAAGCACTGAGAGCCCAAGTCGATGTTCTGGCGATGACGGCAACCCCCATCCCAAGGACACTTCAAATGAGTTTGAGTGGGATTCGTGATCTCAGCGTAATCACCACGCCTCCTGTCGATCGGCTGAGCGTCAAAACCTACGTCTGCCGGGCCACTGATGATGTGGCGCGAGACGCGATTATTCGAGAATTAAGTCGCGGTGGCCAAGTCTTCTTTGTCCACAATCGCGTACAGAGTATTGAAAACCGAGCAGCGTGGCTGTCTTCATTGGTTCCTGAAGCCCGGATCGTCGTGGGACATGGGCAGATGGAGCCCAGCAGACTGGAAAATGTCATGCTCGATTTTACTGAGGGCCGATTCAATGTCCTGGTTGCAACCACCATTATCGAATCAGGCATCGATATCCCGACAGCCAATACCATTCTCGTGGATCAAGCAGACCGCTTCGGTTTGGCCCAGCTCTATCAACTCAGGGGCCGAGTGGGTCGCAGTCGAGAACGTGGCTACTGCTACTTGCTGGTTGCGGGCCAAGCGGCGCTGGATAAGGACGCTCGGGCTAGACTGGCGGTCATTCAAAAGTTCACTGAATTGGGCTCGGGTTTCCACGTAGCGAGTCACGACTTGGAACTTCGCGGTGCTGGCGAACTACTCGGGACACGCCAGAAAGGTCACGTGCAAGCCGTTGGCCTAGAGACCTATACCCAATTACTGGACGATGCGGTTAGACAGCTCAGGGGACAGCCACAACCCGTCCATGTCGACCCGGATATTAATTTACAAATCAATGCGCGCATTCCTGACGATTATGTCCCTGAGACCTCCGTTCGGCTCATGCTGTATAAACGACTGGCAAATGCAAACGATGAAGACCGGGTTGTTCAAATCGCTGAGGAAATGGTTGATCGCTTCGGCTCACCACCACAAATGTTTGAGAATCTGATCGATGTGATGCGAATTAGAACACTGGCTCGAAAACTTCTGATGACCACGGTCGACCATGGCCCGCGTCAAATGACCTTTACTTTTCACCCAGACACCCCGGTGGGTCCGGAGATTATTTTTGGGCTGATTGGCCAGCCAACCAGCCAGTGGCGCGTTCCGGCAGACTTCAGACTTGTCTATTTATTGTCAGGCGAGGAACGGAAAAACTCGATACAAAGCCTCAGAATCTGCTTGCAGGTCCTGGCAGAGTTAGCTACCGAGCCTAAAGCAAAAGAGAGGACAGAGCAGTGAACAAAATTTTCCAACTGGCGTTTTTTATCCCGGTATTGTGTCTCGGATGTCAAAAAGATAAAGCGACAGAGGCTGCGAAGGGCTCATCTTATGTTCTGGCTGGCGAGACCAATCTGTCTGCTCAAGAACAAGGTCAGGTCGTCGCAAAAATCGGCTCGAAAATCATCACGCTACAAGCATTCGAGAGGTATTTAAATCAACAGTCGGTGTTTGCCCGGAGTCGACACAATAGCCCGGAGCGTAAGAAAGACTTTCTCGATAACCTAATCCGATTCGAGCTACTTGCGGTTGAAGCGGCCAAGAAAGGGTACGACACCGATCCAGATGTCCAGCTCGCGATGAAGCAAGCTATGGTCAAACGATTTACCTCCAAGGAGCTGTCGCAAATCGTCAAAATGGGCGACATCACAGATGATGAGATTCAAAAATACTATGACAGCCACCCAACAGAATTCAGCCGGCCTGCTCAGGTTCGAGCCTCCCATATTCTAATGAGCGATGAAGCCAGCGCAGTCAAACTCCATGGGGAGATCAAATCCGCCATCGCAGCAGCACCAGCGAAGGCCCGTCGCATCTTCGGCGAATTCGCAGAAAAGCACAGTCAAGACACGCTTACTCAAGGGCGCAGAGGCGATTTAGGCTTCTTTGGCGAACCTGGTAAAACCTCGGTCAAGAGACCACAGAATGCGCCACCTGTGCCCAGCGCCTTAGCACGAGCAGCCTATAAGTTAGACGCGGTTGGCCAACTGGCGCCAGGTCCGATTAAGGGAACAAATGGCTGGCATATTGTGTTGAAGAGCGGGTATCGACGCGCCTTCGTCAAGTCTTTGTCCGATGTCCGCAACAAACTGCGCATTAAGCTTTTTCGGAAACGGAAAAGTACGGCCATGGAAACATACGTCAAGGCCCTTATGGACAACGCAAAAATAGAGATCGATGAGGCGGCTTTAAAAGCAGCAAAGGCGAATCGACCCACACGGCCTATGCCGTCGCTCGCGCCCCCGAAGCCGACACCGAATCAAGGAGGTGCAAAGTGATGAATCGTATTCTCGTGCTGGTCGTCTGCCTGTTTTCAACACCGATCGACGCTCGAATCGTTGACCGAATCATCGCTGTGGTGAACGAAGCGGTCATCACTCAGTCGGAACTAGAGGACTCGGTGAAAGTCGATCTCGCCAGAATTGCCCAAATCCCCGACCAGGACACACTCAAGGCGAAGCGACAGGTCATCTTGAAGCGTGGCCTAAAGGATCTGATCGGTAAGAAACTCATCGCCCAGGAAGCCGTAAGACGCAATATCAAGGTTGAAAACAACGATGTAGACCAACACCTGGCTCGCGTTCAAAAACAGCAAGGCTGGTCACAGCAGCAAATGCAAATGTATCTGACCAGCCAGGGCATGACGATGGCATCGTTCAAGGCGGTCGTCAGAGAAAATCTACTTGAACAGAGGGTCATAGGGGTCGTACTGGGCAGCCGGATTAGAATTTCTGATCGAGACCTCGAAGATTATTATAAAGAGCGTCGAACAAAGATCAGTCGAGATTTTGAGGTGGATGCCGCTCACATTGTCTTCAAGGTCGCAACGGGCGCCGCTGCAGCTGATGAGGCAGCCGTGCGCCAGAGGGCAGTTCAAGTCATGGAACGTGCAAAAGCGGGTGAAGACTTTGCTGACTTAGCGAAATCCCACAGTGAGGGTCCGGGCGCCAGTCGTGGGGGTAACTTGGGTACGTTGCGAAAGGGAAACCTCAATCCGAAGTTAGAGGCGGCCATTTTTTCCATCGGCGAAGGCCAAATCGACGGACCCTTTCGGAGTCCTTTTGGCTATCATGTAATCAAAGTCACTAAACGCCGCCAACTGCCTCCAAAATCTTTTGAATCAGTTAAAAGTACGCTGCGCAATGAATTGCACCGAAAAAAGTTGGGTAAAGAGATGGAGCAATGGATTGCCACTCTCAGAAAAAAAGCGTTCATCGACGTTCGATCGTTGAACTGAAACCCCACTCAGAGCGACGTCTGTTTCCGCAAAACCATAACTGATTTCTGGCGGAACCCCCCCGTCCAGTCTATTGTCTACCCATGGCTGGTGGACGTATCCTCGTCGCTGATGACGAAGAAGACATTCGTTTTATGCTCCGACTTCATCTCGAACGGGCAGATTACACTGTGGTCGCGGTCGAGAATGGGCATGATGCACTCGCTCGATTAGCGAACGAGACGTTTGATTGCATACTGTGCGATCTGGTGATGCCTGAAGTAAACGGACTCGACGTGTTAGCTGAGCTTGCAAGCCGTGCCAACAGACCGCCTTTCATTTTGATGAGTGCGCATGCCGATATCGATGTCGCATTAAAGGCCATCAACAACGGGGCTGTTGATTACATCGCTAAACCATTTCGAGCAGAGGAGGTCCTCTTTCGAATTCGGAGAGCCATCGAGCAGCGGCAATTGTCCCAACGCTTGGAGAATCTGGAAGACGTACTCGATGATCGGACCGGATACGCAGGTATTGTTGCCAAATCGGCCCCCATGCAAGAGGTTTTCAGAACCATCTCAAAGGTCAAAGATTTTCAAACAACGGTTTTGATCACCGGCGAGAGCGGCACCGGCAAAGAGCTGGTCGCAAAAGCGCTCCACTATAAAGGTCAGCGTCAATCCGAACCCTTTATCGCCGTCAACTGCGGAGCCATTCCTGAGGCCTTGCTCGAGAGCGAGCTATTTGGCCATGTCCGAGGTGCCTTCACCGATGCAAACCGCGATCGAGCTGGCTTATTTCAAGAGGCCAATAAAGGCACCCTTTTCCTCGATGAAGTCGGGGAACTCCCGCTTCAGTTGCAGGTCAAGTTATTGCGGGTTGTCCAAGAACGCGAGATCAGACCGGTAGGAGGCAGTCGAGCGATTCCCGTCGATGTCCGTGTTGTCGCCGCAACCGTCCGCGATCTGGCCGCCGATGTCTCTGCGGGTCAGTTTCGACAAGACCTTTATTATCGACTCAATGTCCTGCCCATCCATCTCCCGTCGTTACGAGAACGTCCTGCGGACATCCCACTCCTCGTTCAACATTTCCTGAACAAATTGGGCCCCGAACTTAACCCAGCTTTAACGACCGTTCTGCCAGCGGCCATGAAATTGCTGGTTCAATATGGCTGGCCAGGTAATGTCCGGGAGTTGGAAAATGTGGTCGAGCGAACCTTAGTGCTGGCCGACGGCGTGACATTGCAAGCAGATGATCTTCCAAGCCAAATTAAACAGAATGAAACCCCCCTCAGACGCCACATCGCCGACAGCGATCTCAGCATTAAAAAGACGGTTCGATTCGTCGAACAAGAGCTGATCACTCGAGCCTTAGAAAAGACCAGTGGAAATCGAACCAAGGCAGCCCAGATTCTTGAGATCTCACACCGTGCTCTCCTCTACAAAATCAAGGAATATGGATTAAACAAAGTCGGAAAGTAAAACCCGAGGGATGTTAGTGAGCAGTTCACTGATTTCGGGATCTTCTGTTTTCAGGTAATGCACTTTGCTTTTATACGACATTGTCGTACACTAGAGCACAACGGGCTTGGTGATGACCATGTAAAGGCTTTTCGGGGGCTATTCCGAGTCAAGAAATTTATAATTATCTGGGCGAATCTAGATATTTACTGGCCAAACTTTGCCATATCGCAATAAATCGTAGGGTAGTTGTCCAAAATGGGTTTATAAGGCCTTGACCCATAGGCACGGCTAGTCAAATATCGGAGACGATTAAAAGGCATCGCTGCGGGTGTTGGGAGAAACCGTCAAATGGCCAGAAGAAAAAACGCACTCGGACTCGATATTGGTTCGAGTTCAATTAAGTTGGTCCAGCTTCGTGAGACGAAGAAAGGGATCCACTTGGTCAATCTCTCCGTGGCCAACTTGCCACCTGAAGCCATCGTAGACGGCGCGTTGATGAACTCGAGTGTCATTGTCGAGACCATTCGGGAGATGACTGACAAACTGAAATTGAAAGCAAAAGAGGTTGCTCTGTCCATCAGTGGTCATTCGGTCATCATCAAAAAAATTGGTCTACCTGCGATGACGCAAGATGAGCTTGATGAATCCATCAAATGGGAAGCGGAGCAATACATCCCCTTTGACGTCAACGATGTCTACTTAGATTACCAAGTGCTGCAATCCCGACCCGAGCAAGGACAAATGGATGTACTTCTGGTTGCAGCGAAGAGAGAGATGGTCGATGAATATGCAGGGATTGCTCGAGATGCTGGACTCGATCCAGTGATCGTAGACGTCGATTGTTTTACGATTCAGAATACCTTCGAGACGGGATACGGTTTTCCGCCCGGCGAGACCATCGTTCTCATCGACATCGGCGCTGCGATGATCAGCATCAATATCGTCGCCAATGGCATGACGACGTTCACGCGCGACATCAACATGGGTGGCAACCAGTACACAGAAGAGCTGCGAAAGCGGTTAGGTATTTCCCATGACCAAGCGGAATCATATAAGACGGGTGGACAGAACGCTGATGGTGTGGTGCCTCAAGAAGTCGACCGAATTCTAGCATCCGTGAGTGAAAACTTGGCCAATGAGCTCCACCGGTCATTAGATTTTTATTTGGCGACATCGTCCGAGGGCCGGGTCTCTCGCATTTACTTGTCCGGTGGAACAGCACAAGTCAGCTCCTTGGCGCCAACTATCGAGAGTCGAGTTGGCGTGCCGGTTGAACTACTGGATCCCTTCAAAGCAATCAATGTCGACACCAAGCAATTTAACCTAGAATTCATCAATCGAATTCGTCCGGGTGCAGCTGTGGCTGTAGGACTCGCTCTGAGGGGGCCGAACGACCGATGATTCGCATTAATCTACTTCCGGTACGAGAAGCGGAGCGACAAAAGAGCGGTCGCCAGTTTCTGCTGTTGGCGCTGATTTTATTGATGGGGCAATGCGCGTTTCTGTTCATTATCTATGGGGATACAGAGCAGGAATTAAAGAACGTCAAGAAGCGTAACAGTGAGCTCAGCAGAACACTGAAAAACCTTCAAAAACGGACTCAGGCGGTCACAAAGCTCAAAGCAGAGCAGAAAGAACTTGAACGCCAGAAGACGGTCCTCAATGGCCTAGTCGAAGGACAGAGCGGACCCGTCAAGATGTTGAATGAACTCTCGATGATCCTGACGCCTATCGAAGATCCGAAAGCCAAGTTGCGGGTGCGCTCGCGCGGCTGGAACCCCGATTGGGATCCAAAAAGAGTTTGGGTAGACAAGTTCGAAGAGACAAACCGTAAGGTGAAGATTAAGGGACTTGCGCGAAGTAACGAGGACGTCGCGGAGTTTCTCAAGCGGCTGAACACATCTCGACACTTTGTCAACGTGGAGATAAATTTCTCATCGGCAACACAGGTTCGAGAACTCGGAGACGCAACATTTTACCAATTCGAGTTTGCTGGTCTTGTGATTTATGGTGCGGCCGATATTAAGTTGCTGGCCGAGGGTAAACTTGGCGAGATGGACAAATCCAAGTAAGTGACTGGGTGGATTAAAGGAAAGTAGAGCAATATGGCAAGCTCATTAGACAAACTAGCTGCAGCGCCCACGTCGAGCAAGATCTTGGTGTTAGTCATGATGCTTGGCGTCGTCGGTGCAGGTTGGTGGACTCTATATTTCAGCGAATTGACAGACAAGTTGGGCAAGGCGGAAAAGAATACGCCCAAACTGACCAAGAAAGTAGCGAAAGAAAAGGCTGCTTTGAAAGAGCTGACTAAATACCAAGACCTCATCGATAAATTGAGGGTGGAGCGAAATCGCATGCGTGATCGGCTGCCCGAAAAGCCAGCGATTTCGATGCTCTTGGAACAGATTCACAGTCAAGCAAAGATCGTTGGATTGTCTGTGGAACGCTTCGAGCGGAATAAGACCAAAAAGGAAGAGCTGTATGCACGAATTCCCGTCAAAATGGAACTGACGGGGACATTCCACGAAGTGGCGACATTCTTTTATTACATGGGCCGTCTGACACGCCTGGTTAATGTTCAAGATATTGAACTGAAGACGCTCGGGCGCAAGGAGAAGGCTGATGGCACCATCGACCATCGAATTGCAGCCAATTGTTCAGCCACCACGTTCATGTATATCGCGCCGAATGCGAATGCGCCCGCTGGTGGAGTCGCCCAATGAAACGGACTGTGCGAAAAACCACTGCCCCCATGATCATGCTGCTCATGCTCTTGCCGCTTGAGTTCATGGGCTGCGGTGGCAATGACAGCAGCAAAAATCAGGTCCGCAGACGGCGCAGCAGTGCAAAACCAGCTGCAAAACGCGTAATCACGGAAAAGAAGAGCCTGGACATGTCCAATATTCCTGCGCGTTTCCGGGAGATCGACTGGTCTAAATCAGATATCATATCATCTCTGATTCGAGGCTCACGCGACCCATTCCTACCTCACGTCGATGATTTGCTTGTCAAGACCGAGGATAAGGCAGACGAAGAAACCACCGAGATTACGTCGACCATCAATAATGCAGAAGTTGCCGAACTCAAGCTCGTTGCTCTGATTACAGGAACAGCGGTGCATAAGGCGATGGTCGAAGACGGCCGCGGTATCGGCCATATCATTCAAGCCAGTGATGTTGTTGGCCGTAAGCTGCCGATGCGTGTCGTGCGCATTACGCGCAATGAGATCATATTTAAGGCCCTGGAAAAACCTGAAGACGATAAAACGCCTTCGGAGATCCGCAAGGTCCTACGTACACAGGAAGAGTTGCAGGAGTTGCTACCGTGATGAGCCTGAGGGGAACATACATGGGCAAGACAAGGCCTAGCCGAAGAGGGCGGACGATGCGTTATGCTGTGCCGTTTCTTTTGATGTTGCTGACACTCAGCGCACGAGCCGATGACCGATCGGTCAATCGACTGAAAACGCTGAAAGTCGAGGAACAGGCGGACGCAACAGTGGTTGTCATCGATGGGTCAGCGCCCCCGACGTTCACTGTTTTTAAGTTGGATAAACCAACCCGTCTTTTCATCGACGTGTCGAATGCTGACATCACATCGATCGAAGGTCCGATCACCGTTGAAAATGGTGTGATAAATGACATCACACCCCTGCAGTTTACCGACGAGTTGGTCCAAATCGGACGCATCGTCGTTGGTTTGGAGACGGATGCTCTTTATTCGGTTAAAGCCGAAGGCACCAAACTGCTGATTACCGTGGATGCGAGCCAACGTCGGGCACCCGACGTCGCCGCCACACCTGACAATTCAGCCGCCATTGCAGCCGCGCAGAGCCGAGCGACAGACGCGGAAACACGAGCAAAACAGGCAGAGCAAAGGGCCATTGAAGCCGAACAACGCGCACAAACAGCGGAGGCAAGAGCCCGTTCAACCGTCGAGACAGCCGAAAAACAGATCGCCACAGCCCAAGCAGAAGCCCGCACAGCAGAAGCGAATGCACGCGCCGCCGAAGCAAAGGCGCTTCGGGCTGCAGACGTGGCACGTGGCCAAGCCGACCGCGCTGCCAGCAAGGCCAGTGATGCTGAGCTTAAAGCACTCAAACTCGCTCAAGAAGCAAAGGCGGCTCAAGAAAAAGCAAGCCAGAGTAAAGTCGCTGCACGTCAACAAGCCACAGCAGAAGCAGCTGAACTACTCGCACGAGCGGAAGCCGCTGAGACAATGGCTGTTGCATCGCGCGCTGAAGCAAAAGCCGCCGAGCAGGCTGCTGCTGCCAAAGCGAACGCAGCCCAAGCACAGACCGCAGCTGCGGATGCACGAGCGGAAGCGGCCGAGAACCAAGCTCAACAATCGAAAGCCAAGGCGGACCAATTGGCTGTCGCCGCTCAGGATGCAGCTACAGCAGCTGAAGCCACCCAAGCTCAATTAGTTAAGGCACAGGAGGCACTGGCGGCAGCTCAGAGACGGATCGCTACGGCTGAAGCGAAGGCTCGGAATGCCGAAACAGCAACGGTCAGCGCACAGCAACAAAGCAAAGAAATGCGGGAGCAACTCAAGCGTGCTCGAGCCCAGGTCAGAGACTTAAGCCAGTCAACTAACGACCGCATCACACAGGCTGAGACGCGAGCAAAGGCCGCTGAAGCTCGATTACAAGCCGCAGAAGGTCAAGCACAAGATGCAATCGCTCGCGCTGAGGCCCGGGCCCGACAGGCAGAGGTAAGCGCTCTGAAAGCAGCGGAGTCATCGCGAGTCCGAGCTCAGAGTGCAGAGGGCCGTGCGCAGAAGGCTGAGGCCGAAGCATCGCGCTTGACGACGGTTGCAGACACAGCCAATCGAAGAGCAAGTCGACTGCGGCAAAGTTCGACGGCTGTAGAAACAGCATCTAGGGCACAGGCGGCGGCCGAGGCCGCACAAGCAAGAGCCGAAGCAGCTCGCCAACAGGCCAATGCGGCAACGCAAGCCGCACAAGCAAAAATGGCTGCTGCCGAAGCCCGCGCCCAGGAAGCCATCGCCAGAGCACAGGCCGCCGAGGCCGCTCTGAAAACATCCAAAGATACGAGCAACCAACGTGCTTTAGAGGCCGAGCGACTCGCTGAGCGGGCGGCTGCCGCCGAGAAACGAGCGGAGCGAGCACAAACAAATTTTGAAAGTGTCAGAACAGAATTGGATCAGGCTCGAATCAGGATACAAACAGCGGAGCAGGCCACGACTCAGGCACGCGAGCAGCTCACAACCGCCCAAGTCGACTTGAAGAAAGCGAAGACCAGCGCAGGCAAAGCGAAAGCCAGAGCCCAAGTCGCGGAGATGCAAATCACCGTTGCACAACGAGAGCTGGAAACAGCAGCCGAGCGAGCCAGAGCCGCAGAACAACGGGCAACAGCATCGCAAACAAGTGCTGACACTGCGCAGCGGATCGCAGCGACGCTTAGAGGCAGTGCGACCACAAAGGCGGAAAGAAATGCGGCTGTGCAAGCGGAAGCCGAAGCTCGCATTGCAGCTGCGGAAGCACGGACACGTGCACTGGAAGCCGAACGTGCCCGACTGGCCCAAGAGCTTGGCAATCTGGAAACGGCTCGAGCAAAAGCCAAAGCAGAAAATACGCAGCTGGCATCGGAGCGTGCACAATTGGATAGACTGCTTGCGAAAGCGAAAGCCGATAAGGACTCAACGCAAGCGCAACTACTTCAAGCCGAACGCAAAGCCAAACTCGCGGAGTCAAAGGCAAATTCTGCGGACATTGCACGCATCGAGTCTGAACAGGCTAGCTCTAAGTTAGCACAAAATATCAAGTCCCTCCAAGGACGGATCGCCGTTGCTGAAAGAGCTGACAACTCCGCTGAAGCTAAGGCGCTGAAAACAAAGCTGGCCCGCGCAGAGGGCCAGGTCGCTGTTTTGCAAAGTCAATTATCAGATAAGCAAACGGCCCTATTCGATGCAGAGCAAAAATCGCGCCGAAGTCGGGCTGAACTTGAGCAAGTACGCGGCCAAATGGCCGTCGCAAAGACACCGAAGCCAATTGCCCAACAGGCCCCCGTCACGGTCGAGACCCCTGTTGCAGCAGTGTTACCTGCCCCGCAAATGCGAACGCGCATTACAGATGTTCAATTTAGCAATCGAACAGAGGCGTGCGAAATCGCAATTTCATTCAAGGGTGACCCGGTCTATTCAGAGAAAACAGAGGGCAGTAAAACGCGGATATTGGAATTTGCTGATGCTCTGATTGATCCGGCTCTTGAGCGAAGCCTCGACACCAGTGAATTTGCAGCATCAATCCAACTGGTGAGCAGTTTCCAGGCACCCGCACCCGGCGACCGAGTGCGCATCGTCGTCACCCTAAACACGGATGCGAAAGCCGAGCTAATTCGGTCGGGTCGTACCATCAGATGGGTTTTTGAAAACCCAGTTCAACCCCTTGACACAATCGCTAACTTGCCTCCCGCCCCGTCGTGGAATCCACCGGCGGCCGAGATCCAGTATGATCGCCCCAAGGCTGCGGTCTTCACAGGAATGAGCCAAGCGATCGAAACTCGATCTCTTGGTAAGCCTCGTCCTGCACGACGAAAAAGGTACACCGGTCGGAAAATCAATATCGATATTAAGGACGGCGATATACACAACATCCTTCGGCTGCTGGCCAAGGAAGGCAATGTCAACATCGTGACCAGTGACGAAGTAAAAGGGACCATCACCATGCATCTGAAGCTGGTTCCGTGGGATCAGGCGCTTGAGATCATACTCAGAACCAAAGGCTTAGATATGGTTCGCGAGGGCGACATTATTCGAGTGGCGCCGGTCGAGTCGATTGCGAAAGAAAGAGAATCCGAGCTCAAGAAGCAAGAAGTACAAGAGAAGTTGAAGCCGCTTGAAGTCAAACTGATCACTGTGAATCATGCAACGGCCAGCGACCTCATGCCAAGGATTAAAAGTGTTCTTTCTAAGCGTGGTTCATCAGAGTTTGATCAGCGAACCAACACGGTCATTTTGAAGGACGTCGACGACCATCTGGATGCAGCCGAAGACCTGATTCGTCGGCTGGATACTCAAACACCTCAAGTGCTCATCGAGACCCGAATCGTAGAAGTCAACGAGGTCAACGTCCAACAATTGGGCATCCAATGGGGCATTGATTCGACCTGGAGTGCAGCAACAGGGAATCCAACAGGGCTCCGCTTCCCGAGTTCAATCGGGATTTCTGGTGGTGCTGATGACCAACAAGGTGGTACGGAAGGCGTATCATCCAATCCAAACTTCGTAGTGAACTTGCCTGCCTCCGCGGGTCTGGGTTCTGGTGGTGCCTTGGGAATGACCTTCGGCAGTATCGACAGTACCTTTAATCTCAATGTACGTTTGACGGCATTGGAAAACCGTGGCTCGGTCAAGATCGTCAGTAGCCCGAAGATCACCACCCTAGACAATAAAAAGGCACGCATTAGCCAAGGTGTCAGCATTCCGATTAGTCAGATCTCCGCAGCCGGTATTCAAACGGTCTTCTTCGATGCGGTCCTGAGCCTCGAGGCGACACCGCACGTGACGCAAGACGGCAATATTTACTTGAAGCTCAATGCGCAGAACAACACACCCGACTTTCAAAATGTTGGTGCTCGGGGTGACCCCACGATTCTGAAGAAAGAAGCACAGACTGAATTACTGCTTAAGGATGGCGACACAACGGTCATCGGTGGCATCTACACAAGTAATGCTGGTTTTAATCGGTCAGAGGTCCCGTTTTTGGCTCGAATTCCAATCATAGGTGTCATGTTCCGTAATCATCAAGAGAGTGACCGACGGAGCGAATTGTTGATTTTTGTGACACCTCGTATCGTGAATAGAGCGGCTTCAACGGTCAAAACGGCTCAGTGATTCAGGTCAGTGAGCATCGACCGATCTTCCTTTGGGGGATGATGGGTACTGGTAAATCAAGTGTTGGACGCAGTCTCGCTGAGCGCTTAGGCAGACAGTTTGTCGACCTGGACGAAGCGATTGCCTCTCGTGAAAACACTGAGATTGAGGCCCTTTTTGTTCTGCGTGG
Source organism: Myxococcales bacterium (assembly GCA_002731825.1). Taxonomy (GTDB): domain Bacteria; phylum Myxococcota_A; class Bradymonadia; order UBA7976; family UBA1532; genus UBA1532. The sequence continues at coordinate 16,707 of PCCS01000001.1, read as the reverse complement.
AGAAAGTGTGTTTCGACAGCTAGAAAAAGACGCCTTCACCCAGCAATTGCGAGATGGCAAGAATAAGGTCATCGCCCTCGGCGGCGGCACCTTATTGGATGACGAGCTGCGTGAGGAAGCGCGAAGAAACGGGCCCATTATCTGTTTGAACGCAAGCATTGATACGCTTCTAGAGCGCCTAAAAGGATCCTCTAATCGACCTCTGCTCGATCAAGATAACTTCAGAGTGTCATTGTCGGAACTGCGGGCCATTCGACAGACCAGCTATTCTGATTCAGATGTCCATATCAATACGGACGACCAAAGTGTTGAGGCTGTGGTCGACGGACTCTATAACATGCTCATGGGTGCGGAGGTGAATCGATGAAAATCTCCGTAGAGCTTGGGTCTAGGCGCTATCCCATTTATTTTCGGTCCGGTGGACGCCATGAGCTAGTTGAACGAACCATTGCCGATACGGAGAGTGGTCGCGTTCTCGTCATATCCGATGACAATGTGGCTCCGCTATACGCAGCTGGTTTTACACAGTCGCTGACGGAGACTGGGTTAAACGCCCGGCTGATCACGATTCCAGCGGGAGACGCAACAAAGACGCTAGATACGGTCAAACAGGTCTATGAGACGGCCATTGCACATGGTGTGGATAGAACAACCCACATTCTTGCCTATGGAGGCGGTGTCGTTGGTGATGTAGCCGGTTTCGTCGCGTCCACACTGCTACGCGGCATACCCTTTGCGCAAATCCCAACGACGGTACTGGCGCAGGTGGATAGCAGCGTCGGCGGAAAAGTCGGTGTTAACTTTGCCGGTGCAAAGAATTTGATTGGCTCATTCTACCAGCCAAAATGGGTGTTCATAGATACAGAGCACCTAGATACACTTCCTAACGACCATCGAAGATCTGGTCTTGCGGAAGCGGTCAAGCACGGCTTTTTAGGCGGTGAAAATCTGTTATCGCAGGTGACCGACAACATCCCTGGTATTCTAAAGGGCGACGGACAAGCCCTCTTTGATATCTTGCCCAATGTCGTTCGTTTTAAGGCGGATATCGTGCGTGAAGATGAACGGGAAGCCGGACGCCGCATGGTCTTAAACCTAGGACATACGATGGGGCACGCCTTTGAGACCGATGGGTCAAGGGCTCCGCTCAGTCATGGTGATGCCATCGCGCTCGGGCTGCGGTTTTGTTTGGCCATCAGCGCAGAGAAACTGGGTCTATCTGACCGGGAGCGCCTCTTATGCGAATCAGCTTTGACGGCTCTTGGTGGACCGGCGAACTGGGCTGAACGAATTGATGATGGTGTATTCGAGCGGGTTTTACTCGATAAGAAGAATCAGGGAGATACGGTCCGCATGATTGGATTAAGAAAACTAGCGGAACCGGTCGTACTCGACTACAAACAGGAAGAATTTAGAGACATAGTTTGTCGACTGGCACACGCCGATCGAGAAAGGAAGTTACGATGAAATTGCAATATACATACGGGCCACTTCGACTGTGCTTCCTCATTGTTCTGTCATTGGCCATGAGCGCACTGATGGGCTGCCAAGACCGAGAGGTTTCCATGAGCATCGTGAGCGTAAAGCCTTTCGATATTGAGACCTGCGACGTAATCGACGACGATAATGTTTTCCAGGTGAGCGGAGTCGTCGACTTGGCCATGCGGCAAACCTATAGAGCGAACCTATTGCTGGAAAACAACCTCGTTGATGTGCCGAATGCGAAAGGCTTGCGGCCAGCCGACACGCGCTTGAGTCTGAATGCGATCGCATTAAATTCAGCCGTCATCGAATACTCAACGCTCGACCAACTCTCGACGGGTATCCCATCTCGGCGGATCGTCCCACTGAGCGGCACAATTCCAGAAGAATCTGCGCTCACCCTTGCGAACTTTGAACTCTTCTCACAGGATGTCCTGCAACAAGTTCGAAACGCTGAAGAATTTTTCTCGGTCAATAATGGCGAGGTCGTTCCGTCGAGAACAGCCGTCACGATTCTCGCCCGCGTGCGCATCAAAGGACGAACATTGGACGGGCGTGACGCCGAGTCCAACGAGTTCCTTTTTCCAGTGGAAGTCTGCAACGGCTGTCGGGTCATCTACCCATCTGAAATGATTGTTCAACGCGGGGGTCAACTGGCCTGCCCTCCCCCAATGAGCAATGCGGACGGCGATAACTCAACGTCGAATAGCGAACTTTGCGAAGCGTTGCTGGGCAGTGATGAATCATTCGTGGATTGTCAAACCTGTCAGGGTCTAGCCGTTGATTCCTTCGCACGTCAACTATGCCAACCTCCGCGGATCCCATAGACAGCATACTGGGTCGTGTCCGCGAGACGTATTTAAGACCACGAAAACCTGTTCCGGAGGTTGATAACCGTATGCAGATGCAGGAACAATTAACTCGCTTGGTCGACGACGTCGATGGCGCTCTTGGGGCCGCCTTACTCAATTCGGATGGGATCGTGGTGCACGCTGTAGAACCAGGAAAAAAATCCAGCCTAGCCCACGGATTATCAGAATTTGGGCTTGTCGCTAAGCAATTGACGTCTCTCAACGAGCTATCGGAGCTTGGTGAACCGCTTTCGTTTAAATTCGATAGTTCTGACAGAACACTTTTGCTCAGACCTCTTGGACCAAACTACTTTGTGGCTCTCTGGCTCAAAGGAGCCCATGATGCACTTCGCGCCCAATTTCAGCTTCGCATCGTGAGCGCGGACCTCATGGCGTTTGTTTGAGGAGGCAACCGTGAAGTTTTTGATTATCAATGGGCCAAATCTAAACTTACTTGGCACCCGCGAACCAGAGATCTACGGCCGCGAAAGCCTGGACGAAATCATGGCCGCAGCCGCCGATTTTGCCGCAGAAAATGGGATTCAGTTCCAATGGGTTCAAAGTCATCATGAGGGTGTTTTAATCGACGCCATTCAAAATGCGTCTGGGCAGGTGGACGGCTTGATTATCAACCCGGCCGGCTATGGACATTCCAGCGTCGCCATCAGAGACGCTCTAAGCGCTGTTGGACTGCCGACAGTTGAGGTACACTTGTCAAATCTTGCACAGCGAGAAGAATTTAGACATCGGACGTTGACAGCTGACGTCTGTGTAGGTCAGATATGTGGCTTTGGAGGTCATGGCTACCAACTGGCCATCATGGCTTTAAAAAAATACATCGGCGGTTAGGAAAAATCATGTATCAAACAAACGAATTCAGAAAAAATCTTAAAATCGAATACGAGGGAAGCCTTTGGTCGATTGTTGATTGCCAATTCGTCAAGCCAGGTAAAGGTGTTGCGTTCGTAAAAACGAAACTCAAAAATTTGATCGATGGCCGTGGAGTTCAGGTTAATTTTCGTTCCGGCGAAAAGGTCGGTAAACCGGACGTCAATGACGTAAAAATGCAGGTTCTCTACAACGACGGTACGACTTGGCACTTCATGGATAACAAGACCTATGACCAGATCGAAGTGCGCGCCGAAGAGCTGGGCGACACAGCAAACTATCTCAAAGAGGAGCTTGAGGTCAGTGTTTTACTTTACAATGGCCGACCCATTGATGTGGAATTGCCCAATTTTATAGAAGCGAAAATAATTGAATGTGAGCCGGGTGTCCGTGGCGATACAGTTCAAGGGGGCAGCAAGCCCGCCACCATTGAAACAGGTGCCATTGTCCAGGTTCCATTCTTCATCGAGGAAGGCGAAGTCATTAAGGTTGATACGCGCACCGGCGAGTACTCATCGCGAGTCAAGTGAGCTCACCTTATGCCATCCACGGCGCACGGCTCTTGACCAAAGCCGTACCGGAGTCGTAGGATTTCAAAAGACGGTACCAAAGATGTTGTCGAAGAATTGAATTAGGACGGGTCTATCGTGGCTCTCGATAAGAACAAAGCGATCGCTGCAGCTCAGAAATTCCTTCAAAGAGGACAGATCGATAAGGCGATTAAGGAATATGAGAGCGTAGTGGAAGCCGATCCGGGCGATGTTCGGGTCTGGCTTAAAATCGGTGATCTGCACAGCCGGAACGGCAAAGTGGCCCTTGCGGTCAACACGTATAAAAAAGTAGCGGAAACCTACAAGGGTAAGGGCTTCTTCTTGAAGGCCGTCGCCGTATACAAGAAAGTTCTGGATGTCGATCCGACGCTCACCGAAGTGTATCGAACGCTGGGCGATGTTTATATAAAGCTCAATCTGCCAACTGAGGCATTGGCCCAATATCGGCTCGTGGTCGGTAGTTATGAAAGGGACGGGCGTTCAACTGACGCCATGACCTTGCTAGAACACATGGTCGACCTGGTTCCCGAGGACGAGTCCAACCATCTCCGCTTAGCGGAAGCACATGCGAAGAACTGCAATGACCAACCCTCGATCGATCACTTTGAATTTGTTCTTGGTCGAATGCGCTCTCAAAACCGCCATGCTGAGTTCATAAAGGTCGCTGAACGACTTCTCTATCTATACCCCGAACAGATCTCGAGTGGTCGGCATCTTGCACAAGCCTACTTGGCCACATCGAACTCAAAGCGCGCTTTAGCTTGGCTGCAAAGACTCTTTAAACTGGATCCAACTGATACCCGAACCCTGGCGTTACTGGCTGAGACATTTCGGGAAATTGGACGGAATGAAAAGGCGGCTGCAGTTTATCGAGAATTGGTCCGCATCTATTCGCAAAACCGGCAGACCAATAAGCAGCAACAAGCGCTTCAACGACTGGTCGATGTTGCGCCCAATGATATGGCCGCACGGGATGCGCTTGCACAGGTTTCGAGTCAGAATGACGGCAATCCACAAGGAACCTCAAGCATCCTGGGTACAGATGCCAATTTTGAGCCCGTTCTGTCTACGGAGGAACGGGTCAATCTATGTTTGGCTGATGTCGATTTACTCTTGAAGTATCAACTACCTGACCATGCGCGCCAACGAATTGATGTGGCCATTGGACTGGATTCTAAGAACCCGTCTGTTTACCTAAAACTAAAAGATCTCTGTGTGATGAGACGTGATGGAGATGCGGCTGCGGACGCCTTGGTGAAAGCGGCTCAGTTTTTGATTCAAACAGAACCTGGTCAAGCAGAAGCATACGTCCGCGATGCGCTCAATCTAGCCCCCAATCATGCTCTGGCGGCCGAATTACTTGCAGGGATTGGTCAGACAGGCGGCACGCAGCCCGACATCGAGGCCGGCCCATCGCAGAGTTCGGCGTCCCTGCCAATTGATGATGCAGATCCTCTCGAGGACCTGTCGATGGATTTTGATATTGACCTCAACCTAGATGATCTCAGCCTGGATGACTTCTCAGACCTATCTGACGACTCGAGCGAATTTGAACTGTCCCTCGATGGGTTTGAACTGGAGGAACTGGGCTTCGAAGTACAGGGTGACGGCCTCATAGAAACCCCTGATGACGATGAGTTTGCGGATCTATTAGCCGAAGATGGAGCTGAAGACGTGCTGATCGACGACTCGTCGATGCATGAATCTAATGCGAGCGCGATTATTACGCCGCCTATGTCCAGTGATAAGGGCATGTCAGACAATGAAAATATAGCGAGCAGTTCACCCAAATCTGCACAGGCCTTGATCCCGAATTACGACCCCGATACCTCTACGGAAACGGCAACTGAAACGGCAGATTTTAGCGATGCCTTTGGCGATGGCTTGCTCGATATTACAATGGACCATGCGATACCGGACATCGATCCAAAACAACATGATGCCACGTCTGAGCATGATATACTCGACTTGAGCGAATTCGATGATTTGGACGACATTAACCAAGCCGCACTCGACGTCTTAGCCGACTCTGATTTAAGTAGCGATTTCGGTGACCTGCTCGTCGACACGCCAGACACTGAAATGCCAGCATCTAAACCTGTACAAGCGACTGATGAACCGAAGCCCCGGGATGACTCTTAGTGGTTTCTGTTGTCAGATTTGACATCCCTGCTCGAAGGCGATAGATCGACATTAAATGCGGGAGTAACTCAGTGGTAGAGTGTCAGCTTCCCAAGCTGAAGGTCGCGGGTTCAAATCCCGTCTCCCGCTCAATAAGCCGCCCTAGAGGCGGCTTATCTCTTTGAGTATCAGAGTACTTTATCCTGAGATCACCGGACTGCCCGCTAGCAGGCCTGCCAAGATCATAATACCAATCCATGCGACGATTAATGCTGACGATGTGACTCTACCCATTCGATGTACCCGCTGTGGTTCGATGGATTCATGACGCATCCTGACGCCATGATCTAACATGAAAGAAAGACAGAAAGACCCCATTAAGCCGTATAGAGAGCACTGTTCTTGTCGTTTTCGCGAACCTCGAGAGAGATCAGCCAAACTCGGTTATTGGTGTCATTTTTGACCCAGGCATCTAGCCAACGGAAAACAAATTCAGCGGTCCCTTCCATGCCAACATCGGGAAAAGTCACAAGCTTACACGCCCCTTTTTCTTCGAGCCGTTTAAACTCAGACAATAAGGGATCGTCATCGTCCAGCAGAAGCGTATGGTCGAAGTGGTCATCAAGCCAGGTTTTCACCGGCTTTAATGCGCCAAAATCCATGACAAAACCATTATCGGTACGCTTTTCACAACCAAACCAGGCGATGAACTCTCTACTGTAACCGTGAATGTGCGAGCAGTGTCCGTCGTGACGCCAACGACGATGTGAGCACGGATAGTTTCTAAATGTTTTAGAAGAGCGAAAAGTAGCCAATTGACAAATCCCTGGTCCTGCATGTGCGCTCTGATCTACTCAGTGTTGACAAAGCAGTCAACACGATGTTGACAAATAGGACAAAAATCAACAGTATGCCGATCCTCGAAACCGTCCATAAGGAATACAGGCATGCCGAAGGCCGTAATTTTATCGAGTGGTGGGCTTGATTCAACCACCTGTTTGGCGATGGCAATCGACATGGGTTACGAACCCATCACACTCACCTTCGATTATGGTCAGCGTCATCGAATTGAACTGGATGCAGCGAAAGAGGTCGGTGAGTATTACGGAGTAAAACAGCATATTATTGCGGATATTGGATTGTTTCGTGACATCGGCCAATCCGCATTGACAGACGCGATTGAGGTCCCAAAGAATTTAAGCGTCGATGACCTGTCCAATGACATACCTGTGACCTACGTGCCGGCTCGAAATTTAGTCTTTCTAGCCATGGCAACAGGCGTTGCGGAAACCCAAGGGGCAAGCGATATTTTCATTGGGGTCAATGCGCTGGACTACAGTGGCTATCCCGATTGCCGCCCCGAGTTTATCAATGCTTTCAGCACAGCTGCCAACCTTGCAACCAAGGCTGGTTCTGAGGGGACGACGGTGCGTATACAAACCCCGCTGATTCATCTCAGCAAGTCCGAGATTATCAAGGCCGGTCATGCTTTGGATGCACCGTATCATCTAACCCATAGCTGCTATGCACCCACAAACGACAACGAATCGTGTGGTCAATGTGACTCATGTCTGCTGCGCCTCAAAGGATTTGCAGACGCGTCACTCGTAGACCCCATTTCATACGCTGGAACTTGAAATGGGTTACAAAGTAAAAGAGTTGTTCTACACCCTCCAAGGTGAAGGCGCCCAGGCTGGTCGAGCCGCCATTTTTTGCCGATTTACGGGGTGTAATCTTTGGACCGGTCGCGAAGCCGACCGAGCGTCAGCAATCTGCAACTTTTGTGACACAGACTTTTTGGGCACGGACGGTGTCGGAGGGGGTCGATTTCAGTCAAGTATCCTACTTGCAGACCGGATTGAGCTGGAGTGGAGGACACGTGCGATGCCGGGTATTGGAACCCGCTATGTTGTCTTTACAGGTGGTGAACCAGCCCTTCAATTGGATGAAGGGCTCGTTCAGGAATGCCATGCACGGGGGTTCGAGGTTGCTATTGAGACCAATGGCACCCTGCCACTGCCTGGATCCATCGATTGGGTTTGCGTGAGTCCAAAGGCGACTCAACCATTAGAGATCAGGTCTGGCCAAGAACTGAAACTTGTTTATCCGCAAGTTGAAATTGACCCAGATCGTTTTGAAGAGCTCGACTTCGAACATTTCTATATTCAGCCGATGGATGGGCCAAATGTAAAGGCAAACACGGTCGATGCCATCGCGTTTTGTCAGCGAAACCCCGCTTGGAAGCTATCCATTCAGATGCATAAGTTAGTAGGAATTCCATGAAGCACGATAAAATCGAATCGGCCTCGTCTTTGCCCGATCATGCCAGCGAGTATGACGGACGCCAACTCCCGATCGATCGGGTTGGTATCCGAGGCTTAAAATACCCGATTACCGTTCTAGACAAGGATCATAGGACCCAGCATACGGTCGCCGAACTAGGGTTATTCGTTGGACTGCCCGCTCGATTTAAAGGCACTCATATGAGCCGGTTTATCGAGGTCCTAAACACGGTCAGAGGTGAATTGACAATTCGTAACCTTCCGATGATTTTGAGCCAGATACAGCATCGCCTCAACTCAGAGGATGCTTTCTTGGAAGCAAGCTTTCCCTACTTCATCGAAAAGGAAGCGCCCGTAAGCAAAGCCAAATCACTGATGGAGTATGCATGCTATTTCACGGCATCAGCAAAGGGCGAGCAAACAGCGTTTAAGCTGGGTGTTCAGGTGCCTGTGAAAAGTCTCTGTCCATGCTCAAAAGCAATCAGCGAACGAGGTGCACACAATCAGCGGAGTGTCGTCGACGTCCAGGTTGCATCCAGCGGCTTCCTGTGGATCGAGGATGTCGTCAATGCTGTGGAGGCCTGCGCATCATCACCTGTCTATGCACTTCTGAAAAGGTCGGACGAGAAGTTTGTGACGGAAAAGGCATATGACAATCCAAAGTTTGTTGAAGACCTGGTGCGCGACGTTGTCATCGCAATTCGCGCCCTCGACTCTGTGACATATGTGAAGGTCAGCGCTGAGAACTTTGAGTCCATTCACAACCATGAGGCCTATGCTGAAATTGAGTGGTCTACTGATGTTGGTCAGCAGACTCAAGGCGTACTGGACGTGGTCTCACCTACAAAAAGAACCCGATTTTCGTTTGGGCGTTGGCTGAAACAACAACGAACGGAGCGACACCTAAGTCAATCTGAATTAGCCATTCAACTCGGCGTGACGTCTTCCTTTCTGTCCAGGATAGAGAGCGATGAGAGACAACCGTCTGCGGAACATTTAGAACTGATGGCAACCATACTGGGACTTTCGACGGAAACTGTCATGCTCAGGGCAGGGGTTGTCCCGGACACAATTCTGCAATTGGTTCAAGAAAACCCTGAACGACTCAAGCAGCTCTATTCAGCCAACTCCATGTCATAAGCCCAATTGGCTCAGATGATTTCATGACAATTAGCTGACAGTCATCCATTGGCATTTTGACGTTTACACGCGCGAGTCGGGGCCAAAACCGGGTGCAATTGAGGCTGGTTGCCCCATTGGCACAGCGCTTGCTCTCTCTTTTATACCAGTGACGTAAACGTCCGATTAAAAGCTGGGAGTCGACATGCAATATCAAAATAAAAGCCTAACCGATTCGCTTAATCCTGAACTGACCCGCTTACTCCAAAACTGTCGAGATTCACGCTCAGTCAGTGCCTTGCTTGAAACAATTCAAAGACCACTCTTCGACCGGTTGAAAATCGAAGCAATTAGCTTAGCAATTGTAGATGAGCCAATCATTTACGTGACCTCAATCAAACCGTTATCCGCCCAGTTCAAGGAACAAATTATCGGACATAATGGGCGCTGCTTGCCAAGTCTACCGATAGGTCGGGACAGCGATGACGCGATGGACACTCTACAACAGGTTGGGGTGGTCATCGATCCGAAACCCATTGGAGATCTGGCGAGGATTGCTTGGACGGGCGCCCTTGAGAGTCGAGGTCATTTGATGGCTGTCGTCACGTTTTACAGCGACGAATCCTGCTCGTTGACTGATACGCAAGTCAATCTCTTGAGAGAGGTACGCGCTTGCATGGTCGATGCGTTGATTAAATTTGGTCGAATTCGTCACGAGACGCCTGCTGTGGTCGAAACAAACGTCAGAAGCCCGAACATCGTGCTGATTAAACTCGTCGACGACAGTCGAACAACGGGACCTGCCGATGTCATGGCTCAACGCTGGGTCCGCGCTCTCTTGGTTCAAATGATCTCTGAGCAGCTGGATACTCAAGTTCACACATCAACCTTCGGTCACAATCTCATTGCAGTGATTACCGAGGGGGTTCGAGCAGACCAGCATCGATTGGTTTGGACGGAACGGTTATTAAAGTTTGAATCGATCATCAACAAGCGACTCAGAGTTGAATTTAGGATCAAAGCACAGTTTGGATCGTCCATCGGCCAGGCTCGTTTCATTGCACCGGTAGAAATCCTGAGTCCAGAGCCTCCGGTAATGTCTGCATTTGATCGGATTAAGGACGTAATTTGAACTGAGCGTATCGTCTCCTTTTATCGGGCTATTTCCCCCACTCCCCCGCTGTGCAAGCCCGATATTGCGCCCCCATCCATTGGGGGCGCACCTCTTCTAAAAGAAAAAATTACCAGGGTAATGCGAATTCGTAGAAAGAACTCATTGAATCTGGAACAGGCGCACGTTTATCGTGGTTACGTTAAGCAACCGTCTAAAGGTCAGGAGAGCGGTGGAACTTCTCACGAATATTGTAGCAGGCATCTTGGGCGGACTGATTCTTAACATCATGCCCTGTGTCCTGCCGGTGCTTGCTTTCAAGGTGCAAGGCTGGGTTATGCAGAGCAGTGTCAGCACGTCGGATCGAAGGAAGGATGCCCTCGCATTCACGGCCGGGGCCGTTTTGACCTTCATTGGATTTGCTGCGTTGGTGATTTCTATTCGCGCCGCCGGAGACCCCTTAGGATGGGGTATTCAGATGCAGAATTCGGGATTTGTCGCCTTTCTCGTCGCGCTTTTATTCGCATTTGGACTCAATGCTGTTGGGGTCTTCGAGATCTCTTTTTCAATGGGGGCCGGGCAGTCCGGTCATGGACTCTGGGGCTCGTTTAGCCATGGTGCACTCATCACGTTGGTCTCAACGCCCTGCTCAGCGCCAATTCTAGGTGGTGCGACGGCCGCCGCCCTCGCCAAAGATGCGAGCTGGTATGAAACGGTCGTTCTATTCTCCAGTATTGGCTTTGGACTGTCTTTGCCGGTCTTGGCGGTTGGGTTCATCCCAGGTGCCATCAAGCTTTTCCCTAAACCGGGCAACTGGATGAATACCTTTAAGCTCTTGGTCGGTTTTACCCTTTTCGGTGCCGCCGTCTTCTATTACGGCACTCTTCAAGAACAACTCACAACCGTTGCAGCTAATGATTTCCTCTGGTTTTTATTGGCTCTATCAATTTCCCTGTGGTGGTTCGAACAAGTCCGAACCAGTCAGACACAAGGCGTTATGCGCCGGGCAAAAATGCTCTTGGTTCCGCTGCTTATCTGCTCCAGTGCATATATGTTTCTGAATCTGGACGAACGACGTTCGTCGCCAATCGAAGAGACGGAGACGTCGTTGACTGACCTCAGCGATCCAACTCGGATTAAGTGGCAATTATACACTGAGGCAAAACATCAACAAGCAACGAAACGGCAGCAACCCATTCTGGTAGATTTTACCGCATCTTGGTGCGTCAATTGTAAAGCATTTAAGAAAACTCACCTCGAGGTTGATGAGGTCAAACGCGTCTTGGCGAAGACAGGGATTCGGCCGCTGACGGTGGACCTGACTAAGGACGATTCTCTTTGGAAGCTTCTCGATAAACTGGGTCGAAATGGAATTCCTGTTTATGTCATCTATTTGCCTGATGGTTCATTCGACCTACTGCCAGAAGGCCCTCCCCTAGACCTCACCGGTCGACTTGAGGCAGCAGGTAAGAAATTCCCCAAATCAAAATTCAAGAAGCTCTAGCTGAGCGGGTCTCTCCCGACAAGAGAGTAGGTTATGAACGCCGTATCTCGTTGCGACGTCTAGGGCTATTGGATCCGAAAACTGTGACCACCTCATGTCGCCTCCAAGATGAATCAAAACCATATTTGGTCTTAAGTCTCTCTTAGTGACCATATTTGGCTGGAAACCAAGACCAAAAACGGTCAAAAAATGGGCATAAAAACCAAAAAGAATAAAAACGATTTGACCAAATGTGGGCTCATTTTAGAGCGCTTGCTCTAAAAACGGTCTTCGAATGGTAATTCTCAGTGGGAATCAGTTGACAACAAACTGGGTGGCAGGCCGTATTGCTTCCATTTTCGTGCAGCTGTCTGCCTCGGAATACCGAGTAATCGGGCTACATCCTGCAAACGCGCATGTCCGGGATGCCGGACTTTTGCTGCCCGTTCAGCAGCCAACCGGAAATAGGTCGCCTCGACTTGGGAAATCACTGTAGGCAGGGTCTCATCACTTAAGGGTAACGTGTGGAGAGCGGAGTCAAAATTGAGCAACCAAGATGATTCGCGTGACACATGCTCTTGCGAGCGATTGCCCCGACGCAAGAACCGTTGACATTGCTCTTCGATGACATGCAGTTCCAATGGGCCGGAAATCTGAACGTTGATGAGCGAGCGGATTAAAGCTTCCAATTCGCGGAGATTACCGGACCAATCATAATCTTGAAAGGACAGCCATGTACATCGAGCGATGCGCTCTACCCTGACGCTGTCGGTAATCCAAGTCATGAAGGCAGTCTGTTCATCAGCGATTACGTCAGCGGCAACGTCATCGGGGATGAATTCGTCGGATCTAGCACCGTATTGATGGAGTGAAATCGAAGAAAGACCGCAATAGCTGCGCGCCACATTCTGATAAACAATCGAGAAGATTCTCAACCAATCATCGACTTCACTTATCAGTGTATTGAATGCCGGTATCTCAATTAACCCATCACGACATAGACTTTCAAATAAAGCACGAATAACTGATGTTTGCTCATAATTGTCCCGTTCGAATTCACCTTGTACGCCAGTAATTAAGTGGAGATTACTGGCCTGATTCTGATGAGCCATATAGCCCGCGGAATCGGTGTCCAAAGCGGCTAAAAAGCGTGGCTGCAAATTGTCCGGCATTTGAAGCGCTTCGTCGAGAAAGAGAACTGATGCATTACAATCGGCTAAACAGCCTGCAACCTGCTCGGTCGTGCCATACCTGCGACCACCAAAGACGTCGGTGGCGATGTCATCATGTCCAGTAGACAATCGAACAGACCGGCTGACTCCTTTGGGGTCGCCCATCTGATTGGCTCTCACGAGACATTCAACCGTCAGTTGTCGGATACGGTCACCGATGCCCGCGCGACCGGCGCCCCCATGACCCATGAGCATGATTCGACGTCGCGTTGAGCGTGAGCGATATAATTCAATCCTAAGATTTTGACCGAAGACCGCATTACACACGCTTGAGGTCAAGGCTGTTCCATAGACTTTCTCCCAATACGTTTGGTGCGTTAATGCTGTAAATCGCGCCAATCCATCAAAGACCGAATGCCACCTTTCGACCAAACCAATTGGAATATTGTATTGGTGTACAAGGCTGTTTCTGTATCGGTTTAATTCGGCCTCGATCAGGTCGTGCTCTTCTGAGAGAAAATGCGGCTCACCGGGTAAGGGCCGAATCAACCCTTCACGACGTAAATAGGACACGATTTGATTTGGCTTCGTTGATTTATAATTGCTCATTATTGAGCGATTAGACTAAACACGAGCAATAATTCAAGTGGTTTTGTTTTTAGTCATCTAAAAATCAACCGACACGAGCCACTTAATTTGCTAATTTAACGGTCTAAAGCTTGCTCGGCTCTGATCATTGGTGTAGATGGCGGTGCTACATTAGAGAACGATGGTAACGTCGACTATCCATTTGATACGGTCTTCGGTTTGAGGAGTGCGGATTATGGCCTTAGAGTCTATCGCGGTTGACCGCAATTTACGTGAAGCCTTCAGCGAACTTGCGAAACAGCTCGCACGCGATGGGGAAATCCCATTAGGGAATGATGTATTTTTTCGCCATGGCTCGGTGAGTGTCAGTTCGAATCAGAGTGGCGGGTTTAGTGTTGAACGGAACTTTGCTGGGTTCAGTTGGCGATTTTCAGTCGACCTGAAAGACTTGGAAAAACTGATCAATGGACTGACTCGAGAATGGCCTATGGAAAGACTGGGGAAAAGCGAAGTGAAGCAGACTGACCTATCAAATGACGCAATTACAAAAATTCTGGGCAGCCTCGGCTTCGAAGCCGAGGCGACAGCAAATGAGGAGGCCAAGCAAGAGTCTTCAGCAACGCCACAGACCGCTAAGCGCGGTCACAGGCCGCTCACTGGACTCGAAGACGAAAGTGAGGGCAAAATTGATTTTGGTTCTGTTTCGGAATCCGATCTTGACGCATTTTTGGACGCCTACAGTACAGCAACGGAAGCGCCCAAACCGAAGAAAGCTGTCGCTGAAATGCCTGCTGATCCACTTGAAGCTATCGTGGCCAGTCTCATCGCGGGTGATGGTTCAGGTCTGGATTCATTGGGTGATCTTGATGATCTGGAGGGCGAGCTAGAAGACGACTATGTCGATGAGATGGCGATCCAATCGGCACAGTCATTCATTGATTTACTCATCAAGAATGAAAAATTAGAGCTCGTACCGAACAAGGACTCCAAGCAACTTGCCAGCCGCTTGGCACCCATGCTCGAAGAGGACATGCGAGCAAGCAAAAAAGCTGGCATCATTATGGACTGGTTTCTTGACCAAGATGAGGTCGAAGATGTGTACCTTTCAGACGAAGAAATGATTTCCCTCGTGAGGCAATGGTAGCCTAGATAGCAGAGGTGAATGCAGTGCTGTGGCGCCTTATGTTATCTTCGACCGCCCGATAAGGACCCACTTTTTCGCACGATAATTCGATTTTTCATTCAAGTAGCAATCAGAACAGCCGATATACCGTATGCACGGCGAGAGCCATGACCCAGGAGGCACAGGGGGTTTTGGTTCTGCGTCGCGCAGTGGGTTGCCGCACAGCGTGGCGCTCGAGTCATTGCATCGACATCGTGCATTGCGTCTCACGCCACGAGACGTAATGCACGATGTCGAAACGCAGTTTTGTCTGAAAGATCAAACTCTGCCGTTCGCTATGCTCACTTCTTTCGGCCATCCGACCAGCGGTCTCGGTGCTTCGCAAAAGACGTCTGCCTAGAAAGGCAGGTTCCTAGCATTCTTCCCAAACCTTAAAAGCAGCAGACCTTCGGTCGAATGACTGATAACTCAAGCGCCCCGCATTCGACAGACAAACAGGCATTTGAGCCTAAATTGTCGGTTTGACTTGCTTCGTTTCTCCATTCTATGTTTGAGTTTGCAACTGTTGCCATCGCCAAAATGAGCCGCGATGGGTCTTCGCATTTATCAACTGGAGTTATGAATTAAATGACACAACTCAAAAAACTGTTTTTTGTCTTTTGTACAACGTTCGCGCTGACTGCCTGTGGCGGCGACAGCGATGGTGGCAATGCCGCACTCGGAGAGGCTTGTGACTCCGGTGGTGACTGCGCAAGCAGCCTATGCGCTCAAATTGGTGAGACCAAGATCTGTGTTGAACCGTGCAGCGAAGGCATGTGCGAAGCTGGTTTTCGCTGCACCAGTAATGTGTGTATTCCAAGCGCTGGTGGTGCTGGCGGAGCCGGCGGTGCTGGCGGTGCTGGTGGTGCTGGCGGTGCTGGCGGTGCTGGCGGCGCTGGCGGTGCTGGCGGCGGTGACGGTGGGACTGGCGGCGGTGACGGTGGGACTGGCGGCGGTGCCGGCGGGACTGGCGGCGGTGCCGGTGGCACTGGCGGCGGCGCTGGTGGTGCTGGCGGAGCCGGCGGTGGAGGCGACCCTGGCATTGCCGAATGCCAAGATCTGAATCGATGCCTATCGAATTGTAATGATCAAGCTTGCCGGGAGCAATGTCTGGCCAACGCAACCCCAGAAGGCCAAGCCCGATTCCAAGCCATTCTTAATTGTATCGACCGCGAACAGTGCCGAGATCTCGATGGAAACGCAGACCTGGACTGTGTCAACCAGCGTTGTGTGGCGGAACTAGAAGCCTGTGGTTTCAGCACGCCTCCGGCACCGGAAGGAGAAGGCACCTGCGGTGAGCTTCTCCAATGCTTTAACGGGTGTCCCGAAGGCGCTGCACGCCAAGACTGTGTGAACGCATGTATCGTCGCGTCAGACCAAGACGCAGTCGATCTCTACAATACAGCTGTAGAGTGCGTCCAGGAGAACTGCCCTGAGTTCGAAGGCGAATGCCAGCAAGAGTTTTGCTCAATGGAAATTGATGCATGCTTAGAAGACGGTGTTGTTTTCGGTGAAAGTGCATGTGGCCCTGCTGTCGATTGCGTCTTCAATTGCCCGGCCATGGATGCGGCGTGCCAAAATGCCTGTATCGATACAACAGATCGAGAGGCACGAGGCCTACTGGGAGATGTATTCTCTTGCGTGAATGAGGAGCAATGCGCAGACGGAGACGCCTGCGAAATCGCATGCCCGGAAGAGTTTGCCGCGTGTCGTGAAGATGAAGCCGGCGGAGCTGGCGGCGAAGGCGGAGCTGGCGGAGCTGGAGCCGAAGGTGGTGCTGGCGGAGCTGGAGCCGAAGGTGGTGCTGGCGGAGCTGGAGCCGAAGGTGGAGCTGGCGGAGCTGGAGCCGAAGGTGGAGCTGGCGGAGCTGGAGCCGAAGGTGGAGCTGGCGGAGCTG